>CAYWWG010000012.1:12077-17235 GCA_964461985.1 uncultured Candidatus Saccharibacteria bacterium | reverse complement strand
TAGGCGCGAATGGAAACCGTGCCGATAGTGCAATGGCATAAGCTGGCTTGACTGTGAGAGGGACATCCCAAGCAGGTGCGAAAGCAGAGCATAGTGAACCGATGGTACGCATTAGATGCGGCCGAAGATTAACGGATAGAAGCTACTCCGGGGATAACAGGCTAGTTCCGCCTAAGAGTTCATATCGACGGCGGAGTTCGGCACCTCGATGTCGGCTCACCTTATCCTGGTGGTGGAGAAGCTACCAAGGGTTTGGCTGTTCGCCAATTAAAAAGGTACGCGAGCTGGGTTCAAACCGTCCAGCACTAAATTTTAAAATTTAGTGCTGGACCCGTTTGAACCCGAGGGATTACACTGTTGGAGACAATATGTAATCGTTAGACATCACATCACGGCGGATATATACAGTAATGTATTATATTGCAATTCAACTTATATCGGTAAAATCCAATCCACCAGCTGGCGGAGGGTAATACCGAGGGAAGCGAAAGCGCCCGTAGAGACTAAACGTTGAACATCTTTTTATAAAGATGATATTATAGTCCGATCCCTTTAGTAATAAAGGTTCTAGTATATGGTTGTTAGGAAATCGTACCCCTAACACATAACGCCCATATATCGGAAGTAAAACATAGATGCGTGAGACAGGTTGGTCTCCTATCTACTGCAGGCGTTGATTCTTGAGAAGATCTGCCCTTAGTACGAGAGGACCGGGGTGGACGAATCTCTGGTGTACCGGCTCTTGCGCCCGCAGGACCGCCGGGTAGCTAAATTCGGAATGGATAACCTCTGAAAGCATCTAAGAGGGAAGCCAACTTCAAGATGAGGAATCGATTGAGAACCCTGAGAGATGATCAGGTTGATAGGCACCATGTGGAAGCGTAGTAATGCGTTGAGCAGAGGTGTACTAATTGTTCGATTCCTATTAGGAAATTTGCGAATAATGTTGAAAATGACTTTTTATACAAGCAGGCATGAATGCTTTGTTCTGGTGATTTGAGAGAGGGGTCACACCTCTTCCCATTCCGAACAGAGAAGTTAAGCTCTCTTCTAGCGATGATACTCTTTACGGGGAAAGTAGCTTTTCGCCAGAACTAAGCATTTATGCAAATTAGTGAATACAATCAAAAAACCCGCATAGTTTACTATATGGGTTTTTTGATTTTTATTTTTTCAAAAATAATCTCAATTGTGCAACTAAACGCGACTAATTTTTTTATTTTTGTTATACTACATATATGTCATGGTCAGGACGTAGACAACTTATAATTATACTTTTAGTACTCATTTTTATCGGGGGGCCAATTTCCTATGGTTTATATAAAACTTTATCTCGCCCACCAATATGTTTTGATAATAAAAAGAATGGCGACGAATTAGGTGTAGACTGTGGTGGTTCTTGTAGTTTGTTCTGTCCCCAACAAAAATCTGACCCATTGGTGCTATGGAGTCGTTTCCAGCGTGTTACCGATCGCGTGTATAACGTAGTGGCGTATATCGAAAACCAAAACTCTGACGCATTAGCTACAGATGTACCTTATACATTTACGCTTTACGATGCACAAAATATTCCGATCGCTACACGTGAAGGTACTACTTTTATAAATCCAAACGGTAGACAACCAATATTTGAAAGTGGTATAGATGTAGGTAAAAAAGTACCAGCATTTGTGCGTTTCGCTTGGAATGGTGTGCCGGCATGGCATAAAACCACTATTAATCCGGGAATATTACCTATAGAAATAGGCGATGTTCGTGCGACAGATATAGACACATTACCACGTGTTACTAGTCGTATAACAAATAGAGGCACAACCACATTACCACCTGGCGAAGTTATAATATTTGTCTATGATGAAGAAGACAATGTCCGAGCGTTTTCAAAAACACTTTTAGACCCATTAAAATATAACCAATCTCAACCAGTTGTGTTTTCTTGGCCTCAGGGTTTTGGAACTGGTAAATTTAGGTATCAGATAATACCTGTTATAAATGCAGTAACATTAAATCCAGTAAATTATGCAAAGTAGGCTTCGATCTATAGACTGGGTTATGGTGCTAGCAGTGCTACCTATTATGGTGGCTGGTCTTGTTAGTATGCGTAGTCTTACTGGTACCACAAATTTTTTTAGTCATCAGTTAATGTGGATATTTATTTCTTTTGGAGTTTTTTTTATTGCTAGTCAGGCTGACTTTCGTTTCTTTAAAAAAAGTGATGTTCTGGTTCGTATATTTTTAGTTTTATCTAGTTTACTATTGTTGCTTTTTTTAGTAAGTAAAAGCGTCAATGGGGCAACGAGTTGGTTTCAGTTAGGTGGTGTAGCGTTTCAACCAGTAGACATGATGAAGTTGGCTGTTATTATTATTTTAGCGAAATATTTTTCTCGCCGACATGTTGAAATAGCCCAATGGAAACATTTGTTGGTTTCGGGTTTGTATGCGTTTATACCTTTTATGTTGGTTTTCTTACAACCAGACTTTGGTTCGGCGATGATAATCGGTGTTATATGGTTCGGTATGTTGCTGGTATCTGGTCTTGGTCGTAAGCAACTCTTAATAGTCTTATCTATCGGTGCGGTGGCATTTGCGTTTTTGTGGGTGGGTGTATTTAAACCATATCAAAAAGCTCGTATTTTAAACTTTATAAACCCAGCAGCAGATGTGCGTAAAACTGGCTATAATGCCTTGCAATCGACTATTGCTGTTGGGTCTGGTCAGATTGTCGGAAAAGGTGTTGGTTATGGCACACAGAGTCGTTTACAGTTTTTACCAGAACATGAAACAGATTTTATATTTGCTGCTTTTGCTGAAGAATGGGGTTTTGTTGGGTCAGTGTTATTACTTATTTTATATGGTATTATTTTCTGGCGTATTCACGACACTTCCATGAAAGGTGAAACAAATTTTGAAGTTTTGTTTGGCGTTGGTGTAGCAATATATTTACTTGCACATATTATAATAAACATCGGTATGAATATTGGTATAATGCCAGTCACGGGTATACCACTACCCTTGATGAGTTATGGTGGTTCGCACCTCGTTACAGAAATGTTAGCGTTAGGTTTATTGTCATCAACACGCAAATATGCACGTGCAACACATCGTAGTAACATGGCTGGTATGTTGGTTGGTGGGGTCTAGTCGAGTAGTCAGATTTCTTTAAATATCTAATACCAGATATAATAAAATATAAATATGAACACTGAATTGAATTTAAAAATTTTTAATGCATTACATAGTTTAGCTTTTCATTATGTCTGGTTTGATAAACTGATTGTTTTTCTTTCAAATAATTTCGGCTATTTATTAATTGCTGTTTGTTTTATATATTTACTTGGGCGTCATATAGACCCGTCTGACAAAAAAACCATAATAAACTGGCAGACACCGCACCCTATACTAAGTCGCCGTATTAAGGAAATTATATTTATTTTTAGTGGGGCAGGTTTTTCATGGCTGTTAGTTACTGGATTAAAAGACCTTTTTGTAAATCCTCGACCTTTTATACTATACCCAAGTCTTGAAACTTTGTTTCGGTTTGGTTCGTTTGAATCTTTCCCTTCGGGGCATTCGGCATTTTATGCTGCTTTAGCTGTGTCTATATTTGCTTACCACCGCAGGGCGGGTGTTTGGTTTGCACTAGGGGCGCTTGTTATAGGACTTTCGCGAATTATTGCAGGTGTGCATTTTCCAGCAGATGTGCTTTTTGGCTTTATTTTTGGTGCTTCTGTTGCCACACTAGTCTATGCCGCATTTCGTACATTAACTAAACGCTATAAAAAACAAGTAGATTTTATATTTGAAAAGCTTTAGTTTTTAAGCTTTTTTCCGCCACAAGTCGGACTTGTGGCAAGTGTTGCTTTTTTGTAAAAAGTCTATAAAATAAAGGAATTATGTTGAAAACCAGAATTACAGCATTAGTGGTACTTATCTTGGCTTTTGGGCTAGGGTATTTCGTTTATAAGTCAGAAATTCGGTCTGCAAGTTACGCAACTGCGGTTGCTCAGCCAGTAACAAAAGACACAATAGCACCAAAGAAAAACTTCATGAATAGTCATGGATTTAAGTTGGGCTTGGATCTAAAAGGTGGTTCACATCTTGTATACCAGGCTGACGTTTCTACTGTTAAGGGTGATGTTGGTGAAGCCATGGCATCACTACGTGATGTTATCGAACGTCGTGTAAACGCACTTGGTTTGTCAGAACCTATGGTTACTGTAGAAAATGCAGGTTTTACTAATGGTGGTGAACATCGTTTAATAGTAGATCTACCAGGGGTAACAGACATTAACCAAGCTATAAAACAAATTGGTGAAACCCCTGTGCTTGAATTTAAAATTAAAAATCCAAATCCGGCTCCACAGAAAGTTACTGTTGGTAAAGATGGTGTGGCAAATATTTCTGTTGACCAAAGTAACGAATGGGTAGCCACAGGTTTAACTGGCGCATATCTTGACCATACTGCGGTTGAATTTGATGCAACAACAAATGAACCAAAAGTTTCTTTGGTTTTTAACAAAGAAGGTGCTGCGTTATTCGAAAAAATAACAGGAGAAAACATTGGCAAACAAGTAGCAATATTTCTAGATGGGGGTATTATTTCAGCTCCAAATGTAAATGAAAAAATTACTGGTGGTTCAGCTGTAATATCTGGTAATTTTACACCTAAAGCAGCAAAGGATTTGTCTGACCGTCTAAACTTTGGTGCATTACCTGTGTCAGTTAATCTTGTTTCTACACAAACTATTGGTGCTTCGCTTGGTACAAATGCCGTACACGCTGGTGTTAAGGCTGGTATTGTTGGCTTTCTCCTTGTAGCACTATTCCTAATATTTTGGTACCGCTTGCCTGGTATTATTGCAGTGCTTTCGCTTTCAGTTTATGTTCTGATAGTGTTAACTATATTTAAAATTATACCAGTTACACTTACCGCTGCTGGAATTGCTGGGTTTATAATATCTATCGGTACTGCGGTGGACGCAAACATTCTTATATTTGAACGCATGAAGGAAGAATTGCGTCGTGGTAAAGATTTACCATCTGCTATACGTGCAGGTTATGACCGTGCGTGGACATCTATTCGAGATGCAAACATATCTTCACTTATAACAGGTGTTATATTGTACAGTTTTGGAACCGTATTAATCAAAGGTTTTGC
>CAYWWG010000012.1:0-11977 GCA_964461985.1 uncultured Candidatus Saccharibacteria bacterium | reverse complement strand
TTATAACAGGTGTTATATTGTACAGTTTTGGAACCGTATTAATCAAAGGTTTTGCACTAACCTTGATAATAGGTATGTTGGTTGCTCTGTTCTCTGCTATTACTATTAGTCGTTTGTTTATTTACGCTTTGTCTATAAAGCACCAAAACAAGATTGTTTCATTCTTGTTTGGTTCAGGCTTCCGTATTACCAAGTCGTCGAACACTGCGAACTAACTATATAATAATACTAAATACTTATACTTATATGTTTATCATCAAATACAAAAAAATCTTCGTCTCACTTTCAGTGCTATTAGTTGCTGGTTCTATAGCCGCAATAAGTATCTTTGGATTACCACTCGGTATAGATTTCAAGGGTGGGGCATTAACTGAAGTTACATACTCTGGTACACGTCCACCGATAGATGTAATGGCATCTGAAATCAAAACTTTAAATTTCGGAGAAGCTACATTACAACCGACAGGTGATACTGGATATTTTATTAAAACTCGAGCTTTGTCAGAAGTAGAACGCGAACAGTTACTTGCTGCTATTAGTGCACACAGTGCTAATGTAGGTAACGATGTGGGTGGAGCAACTTTGAAAAGTTACACATCTATAGGTCCTTCTGTGGGGCATGAGTTAACCCGTAAAATGTTATTAGCAATTATATTTGTATCACTTGCTATTATATTGTTCATTGCCTATGCATTTCGTAATGTTACAAAACCAGTATCTTCTTGGAAATATGGTTTTATTGCCATCGTTACACTTATACACGACATAATGATTCCGATTGGTGTGTTTGCTGTATTGGCCCGTGGTTATGGTGCCGAAGTAGATACATTGTTTGTGGTAGCTATATTAACTGTTCTTGGTTTGTCTATATCAGACACTATTGTTGTGTTCGATCGTATTCGTGAAAACATTCGTGTTACTAAATATCCAACATTTGCCGAAACAGTTGGTCATTCATTAAACGAAGTTGTAACTCGTTCGATTAACACATCAGCAACTGTTATTATGGTGTTGCTTGCGTTGTTCTTCTTTGGCCCATCTACAACTCGTGTGTTTGCGCTTATGATGACAGCTGGTATGTTTTTCGGAACATATTCATCTATATTCTTAGCTTCACCATTGTTGGTCTATGTAGAGCAATGGCAGAAAGGGAAGAAATAATATTTGTATAAAAGTAACCCCCGCATTGCGGGGTTTTACTTTGGGTTGTGGGGGCGGTATAATAGATATATACAAATTAACACATAAAAACATGATACTTTACATTATTTTAGGCATTATTGCAGTTGTTATTATTTACTTTATCGCAAGTTACAATGGCTTCGTTTCGTTTGTTAACCGTGCTAAGGAAGCTTGGGCAGACATAGACGTACAGTTAAAACGCCGTTACGACTTGATACCAAACCTAGTAAACACAGTTAAGGGCTACGCCACACACGAATCTAGTGCATTTGAAAATGTTACTAAGGCTCGTGCAGCTGCAATGGGGGCAGGCACACCGGCTGAAAAAGGCGCAGCAGAAAATATGCTAACAGGTGCATTAAAGTCAGTGTTTGCTATTTCTGAAGCTTACCCAGAACTAAAGGCTAATCAAAACTTTTTATCATTACAAAATGAACTTTCTGATACTGAAAATAAAATCCAAGCCGCTCGTCGTTTTTATAACGGTAATGTTCGCGACCTAAACACAAAAATCGAAATGTTCCCAGGTAACATTATTGCTAGTATGTTTGGTTTCTCTAAAATGGAATTCTTCCAACTTGAATCTGGCAGTGAAGAAAGAAATGCAGTGGAAGTAAAGTTCTAGTGATTAGTGGGCAGACTAAAAGGAACAGTGGATTCTGCAGAATAGTGTAGGTTAATGTTCTTATTTACCCGACAAAGTGCGAATATTAAATAATTAAAAAATATGGAAAATAAAAAATATTGGTTTTTTGGTTCAAAGTTAAATACAGCTCTATTAGTAGTTTTGATTGTGCTTATGGTTGTCGCACTTCGTTGGATGTCTGAAAACAGACAAATATATTTCCCAGAAGTAAGTAAAAATAATGATACTGTAGAGAAAAATGTAACTGATAAAAAACCAGTAGAAATTCAACGTGGTTCAGGTGTAATTACAGATAATATAGATGTTATAAATAAAATAAAATCATATTATAAAAACGGTAATATTGATTACTATATTGAAAATAATTTGCCATATCAAATAAAAGGTTGCGACAGTTATCCAATAAAGGATAATATGGTTAATTATAATTACTATGTCAAAATTGATACGTATGTTGCTGACACCTCAGTAGATGTGTATGACACAAATGGTAAAAAGATCAATTCTTGTACAACATACGGGGTAAACAACACTACCTGCCAAAACATAGTATCAAAAATAGATATGTGTCGAACTGTTTTTGATACGGCTAAAATATTTACAATACCAAAACAATAAATTAAATAATATATGCAACCACAAAATTCAAAAACCCATACAGTTTTACTGCTTGTACTTGTGCTTATGGCAGGTGTTATTATTGGTTTACTTTTAGCTGATTCGAGGCAAAAAGTAGAAGCACCTGTTGTTACACCAGTTCAAAACCCAATAACTGAGACGGAAAAAAATGTAAATGCTCAAGTTACACCTGAACAAGAAAGTGTATACGATAAACTTGTACAAGATAATATGAATAACAAGAATCAGTTATTAAATGACACTAAAGTATTATTTAAAACATACACAAATAAAAATTTTTCTTTTAACTACGATTCAAGAGCTTTAGTTACAAAAGATGCTTATGTTTCTGATAATGGACCTTTTTACGTTAATATTCCTAATGGGGAATTTGCTTTTACTGATTATATAAAGTTTTTCGCATCACCTGTACCTGATGATGATAATCCTTGTAATAAAAATAATGTAAATTTATTTAGTGTTAAGGTTATGACAAAAATAATAAATGGAAAGACATTTACTTATTGTGATAACACACAAGGTGAACCCCTAAGAACTTATATATACACTAAAAATGGTAAAACAATAGTTGTATATGTTTCTACTGAAATTTCTACAACATCTATAAAACCACAAAGTGGTTTTATAGATCTCGGTTCTATAGAAATCAAGTAATTAAAATTTAAACATGAACACTCAATTAAAACAAAGAATAATATTTTTAATAATACTTGTTATTACAGTAGTCTTTGTTGGTTATTTATGGGCAAAAAAGCCTAAAACTGTAAAAAGCCCAAGTTTTGTGGAAGTTCCTGTTTCGACTGTAGTTGGTCCAGCGATATTGACTGGTGCTGGTACGGATACTGCCAAGGATTTGTCTTTTTTTACAATAGCACCTGGTACTAAAGTAAGTGGTATAATTTCTTATCAAGGAACTATCTCTGGTGGGTATTTCTTTGAAGCTAATATTTTAGTTAACATATTAGATTCAAATAAAAAATTAATTAAAAAAAGTCATGCTACAGCAAAAGGTGAATGGATGACTTCCGGCCCAGTAGACTTTGAGGGTAGTCTTGACTTTACCAACATAGCCAAAGGTCCTGGGTACATAGAAATACATAACGACAATGCTTCTGGTCTTCCTGAGAATGATAAAAGTGTTCTTATTCCAGTCATAATAGAGTAATTATGCTTTTAGCTGTTTGCTTTATAAACTAACAGTAAAATTTGTAAAAACGATGTCAACCCTATATACTGAACAATCAAATAACACTCGTAAAACATGGCTATTGATGTCTGTGTTTTTGATCGTAGTTATTGCTATCGGATTTCTATTTGCCCAGGTGTTTAACAACCCAAACATACTGTATGTGTTCGTGGCTTTTAGTATAGTAATGAACATTACAGGATATTGGTTTTCGGATAAAATTGCACTATCTATTGCTGGGGCAAAACCCGCAACACGCGAAGAATATTTTGATTTATATAATATAGTTCAAAACCTTTCCATTACTGCTGGCCTACCTATGCCAAAAATATATGTAATCCCCGACAATGCACCAAACGCTTTTGCTACAGGCCGCGATAAAAACCACGCTGTAGTGGCAGTAACTACAGGTTTGTTGGCTATTATGAATAAAGTTGAATTAGAAGGTGTAATAGCCCACGAACTGTCACACATAGGTAATCGCGACATGTTGGTGTCCACAGTAGCAGTCGTGTTAGTTGGTTTTATTTCTATTGTTTCAGATATGTTTATACGTACTACAATGTGGGGTGGGCGTAACAACGACGACAGGGAAGGTAGTCCATTGGTTATGGTGGTTGGTATTGTTTTGTCCATTTTGGCGCCTATTGCTGCAACGTTGTTGCAATTGGCAATATCACGTAAACGTGAATATTTAGCCGACACCTCCGGTGCATTACTAACACGCTACCCGCAGGGTTTAGCTTCAGCTTTAACAAAGTTACGAGACTATAGCACACCTATGCAAAGACAATCTACAGCCATAGCGCATTTATATATTTCTAATCCGTTCGGTGAAGGAAGTAGTTTCGGTAAATCCGCCAGCTGGCGGATAGGTAACTTGTTTTCTACCCACCCACCACTAGAAGACAGAATCAAGGTTTTAATGGAAAATAAATAATAGGTTTGGATTTTATCTAATTAATTGTTAATATAGTGTCGAACTTGTTCTTTTGTTTTTAGCAGTGACCATTATTAAAGGTACTGCGAAGGCCCACATACATTTTGTATGTCCGCCTGGGTGTATTTTTCTCGCTAGGCGGGAAAGGTGCCCCCGAAGGAGGTGTCGGATAGCGGTTTATTCCACTACCTTGGAAAGGTAGCATACCCAAAGGTATCGAGAGTTCGAATCTCTCCACCTCCGCAGTATTTAAACATCTATAGTATAATTAAAACATGGAAGAATTAAAAAATTTAACTGATAGGTCTATAGAAAGTTTAAAAACTATGCAACACCCCGTTGTGCGTGTTTGTGGTCCATTAACTACTGGTCCGCATAGTTATGAAGAAAACATAAAAAGGTTTGTAAAAGCCGAAGCAGTGTTAGCTGAAAAAGGGTACAATGTTTTCTATCTTGATGACACAGAAAACGAAATAAAAGATAAACATTATTCTTGGCCAGATATACAAAAATATTTTCATGAACCTGTGTTGCGTTCTGGCCTTATTGACATGGCTTTCTTTTTGCCAGACTGGCATGCATCTACGGGTGCAACCGGGGACATAATATAATAGAAAAAGAAACAAATATAAAAATAGAATATATTCCTGAAGATTGGTTGAAATAATTATGTATTGCAATCCTCTACATGTGTGTTACACTACAGATGTATTTTGGTATGTTTGCCTATGTGCGTAGCATCATCAAAATAGGTCAAATTTAGCACATAAGCAAAAACATATATATGGCAGTAAAACTGTATGTGAGTTCTCTACCGTACTCTGTACGTGACGAGGCTCTAAAAGACTTCTTTGCCGAGGCCGGTGAAGTAGTCAGTGCGCAAGTCGTCATGGAACGCGAAACCAACCGCTCTCGCGGTTTTGGTTTCGTAGAAATGGCTGACGAAGCCCAAGCCAACAAAGCTATCGAGTTACTCGATGGTAAAGAAATGGAGGGTCGCACAATTCATATTGCTATTGCACGCCCTAAAGAAGAAGGCGCACCACGTCGCAGTGGTGGTTACCAAGGTGGTAACGGTGGTAGTTATGGTGGCAATCGCGATGGAGGTTTCCGTGGCGGTCGTGGCCGAGAATAATAGAAATAATATTCTTAAAGAAAAATGTTCCAAAAGGAACATTTTTCTTTTTGCGTGTTTCATGTATTATTCAGGTTATGGAAACGTGGTCGAGTGGTTGAAGTCACCTGTTTCGAAAACAGGCATAGGGTAAAACCTATCGAGAGTTCGAATCTCTCCGTTTCCGCAATTTGAAAAGCCGTTACTTTGCAGTAACGGCTTTTGCCTATGTTAGTTAACATCGCTGGCTTTGCGGGGTTCTTCCGGGTACCAGTTCATTTCTCTGATTTCCAGTGCAATATTAAGCAATGAAGCTTGTGCACAGAAAATAAAAAATGCTTCCTTGTTTTTTACATACTTACCGGCAATGTTTACAGTCAATCCGGTTTTTTGCATGGCTTGTTGGAAAAAAATCACTTGGGCTTTTGATGGTCCTTTGATTTTTCCATTTCTGTCAGTTTTTGGTATCTTGTATTTCGATAACATAGGGTCGAGGTGTTTCCTTGTCAAAGGAATCACATCTTCCTCGTAGAATTCAGGAACCATACCTGGGTATCGGTCCTGTTTTTCGTTGGTGTTTGTGTTTACACCAAGCATGGCTTGAGTGCTTTCATTAGCGGGCTGGGTCATTTGTAAATTTCGTTTCATAAAATACAAAAGTGTGTTTAATTGTTTTAAAAGAAGAAACTATCTTTCAATAGTACTACTTTATTTACATGCGTCAACTAGTTTTCCCCTAGGTAATAAAGCCGAGCTTACGACCTGCCAGGCCCCGTAGCAGAACTTCTTAAAAGTTATGCAACGGGGTATAATGTACAAATATGACAAATGAACCCTTTCAAAAGGCCTATAAAGCCCTAAATATGGCCCAAAAACAAGCTGTGGACACAACAGAAGGTCCGGTTATGGTTGTGGCAGGCCCGGGTACTGGTAAAACCCAAGTGCTGACTTTACGTATTGCTAATATTTTAGAAAATGGACTTTCTGAGGCAAATGGTGTGTTGTGCTTAACATTTACACGTTCGGGTGTGTCTGCTATGCAAGATCGTTTAGAGTCTTACATCGGCCAGTTGGCACGAAGTGTTACCATAACCACGTTCCATAGTTTTGCTATTTCTTTGATAGAAAAAAACTACACACTACTAGACTTTCACACAATGCCAACACTACTAGAAGACTCACAAGCTGTATTGTTAGTAGACGAACTATCAGAAAGAAATATTTGGACATATCTACGTCCACGCACAGACCCAACAAAATATTACAATGATTTAAAAAGTTTAATATCTGTACTAAAACGCGAAGGTATACAACCACAAAGTTTTTTGAATATTATTGAATCTGAAATTAAACAATTAGAATCAGACCCGGACAGTGTGTCTACTCGTGGTGCCACAAAAGGTGAATTGAAAAAGGAAATAGAAAAGAAAATAGAAAGTCTAAATCGTACGCGCGAAGTGGTAATGTTCTACGAACAATATGAAGAGATAAAACACGACCATAACTTAATGGATTATGACGATGTTCTAACATATGCAGTAGATTTAGTAGAACGTTTTGAAAATGTTCGTGCCGATGTACGCGAAAACTACCTCTATGTTTTAGTAGATGAACATCAAGATTCTTCTGGTATACAAAATAGGTTTTTAAAAGCTGTGTGGGCAGAAGTAGAACAACCAAATATATTTGTGGTGGGTGATGACAGACAGTTAATATATGGTTTTTCAGGTGCAAATATAGATTATTTTAATGAATTTAAAACTGCATTTGGTAAAGCACAAAAAATTGTACTTACAGAAAACTACCGCTCCACAGCACCTATATTAAACTTGGCCGATGACCTTCTAAAAAGTTCTATTACTACAGAACCATTGCATAGTAACAAAACAGGTACAGATAAAATAAATTTGTCTGAATATAAATATAATCGCGACGAAATAATAGGTGCCGGTTTGTATTTTAAAAAGTTAATTGAATCTGGAACAAAACCAAACGAGCTCGCAATACTTTTGCCTAAAAATAGACATGTACGCCAAGCTGTAACCACATTACGTTCTATGGGTGTGTCTGTTGTTTCCGAGCAAAGTGTGTCATTACTAAGCTTGCCACAAACACAGTCTTTACTGCGTGTGTTGGGTATAATAGTAGATCCGTACAATGGTATTTTGTTAAACGAAGCATTGTTAGATGAGACAAGTGGCGTACCGGCTTTTGTTGCTCATACTTTTATAAAAAATACAAAGAGGTCTGAAGACCTGACCATAGATGATATGTTAGAAAACAACAAACATTCAGGTATGTTTGCTGAATCTGATGTTATTGCTATATTTGGTACAAAATTAAAAAATTGGGTGGATTCAATGGTAGGTGAAAAAGTTTCACATATTGTTAGTGTTGTAGGTAACGAATTACTTATAGACCAAGCTAAAAACCATGAAGAACTTTTAAACTCTATAGAAGTCGTACGCAGTTTTATACACGCATCATTATCTTGGGAAGAAAAAAATGTAACAGGTAATTTAAAAGACTTTCTGAATTACATACAAAGACTAACTACATACGGAAACCACATAGAAATTGCAGCTCTTGGTAAAGATGAAGGTGTACATGTAATGACATTACATAAATCTAAGGGTCTAGAATATGACCATGTGTGGATAGGTCATATGAACGAAGAGATACTAATGGGTTCTAAGCACACCGTATTTACATTACCTGAAAAAGTTAAACAGATTATAGCTGAACGAGACACCATAACTGCACAACGTGAACTTTATGTTGCAATCACTCGTGCTAGAAAATATTGCACTATTAGTTATGCCCAAATGCGTGACGACGGTGTGGAACTAAATCAGGCAAATATAGTTGCAGATTTACCAAAAACACATTTTATATATACAAATGCCACAGAAAATGAAAAAACAATATTAACAGAAAATGCACGTTTATATGCAGTAAAACCAAAAACTCAAGACGAGATAGACCTTTTAGAACAAGTGAAAAAGTTTGTACACGAAAGGTTTGCCGAAACTAAAATATCCGTTTCCATGTTAAATAACTTTTTTGAATGTACATGGAAATGGTATTTTAGAAACTTTCTTAAATTACCTGAAGTTAAAGGTACTTCTTTAGCGCTGGGTTCGGTTGTGCATAGTACGATAGAATACATTCTAAAAGAAAAAGAATTGCCCACAGACACAGACATTAAGAAGTTTATTTTAAAGTCTTTGCAAAAAGAAAGTGTTACCGATGTAAAAGAAATATCCAGACTAGGTAAAGACGCACATAAGGCAGTAATAAGTTGGGTAGAAGGCTACTATAGTACATTATCAAAAGATCGTGAATCTGAACGGGCCCTTAGTTTCCGTGATAAAATGTTTCCAAACTTATCTATGTTCGGAAAAATAGACCTTACAGAACGCACTGGTGCAGGTATGGTTATTACAGACTTTAAAACAGGTAGTAGTAAAACAGCTGGTGTTATTGAAAAACTGGATTCAGAAGGACGTATGTCTTCATATATGCGCCAGCTGGCTATGTATGCATATTTGGTAGACAGAACAGAAGGTAATATGCCCGACCAATTAAGGTTACTGTTTCTAGAAGAAGATGCAAAAAATAAAAATAAACTTTACAGCACACATATTACAGTTGAACAAATAGATTTATTAATACGCGATATAACAGACTATCAAACATGGCTAACAGACGGCACATGGGTAAATAGGCCATGTAATGCAGTTTTATATGGTGGTGGTGTTTGCGAATACTGTGCCCGAATGGAACGCATAATGGGTATGTAATAAAAAGCATTCCTGTTGGAATGCTTTTTAACTGTACACCCCGACCGACCGATTCATTCGGGCAGGTAAAAACTGTTAGCTTGCATTAATACGGAAGTTCTACATAAAAAGTCGAACCTTTGCCCTTAGTAGACTCTACCCATATTTTACCACCATGTAGTTCTATTACATTTTTTGCAATGTATAAACCTATACCAAGACCATTCGGCACGCTGTGTCTTGCATCTGTGCCACGATAAAACTTTGTAAACAAGTGGGGAAGATCTTTTTCGTCGATACCAATACCTTGATCGGTAACAGTAATGCGTAGAAACTTTTGCATGTCAGGTGTGGTTCGTTCAGTAATGTTTATAGAAACTGTAGATTTATCTGGAGAATATTTTATAGCATTTTCAACTATAATACTTAATGTTTCGCGCATCCTTTCCTCATCGATTTCAATTGGACGCAAGTCTTCAGGAGCGTTAATATCTAGTGTAACTTTTTTGATGTTGGCAATCTGTTCTACGACTGAGAAAACTTTTTTAATGAAGAAAGTTTTAATGTTCACTGGTTCTTTTCTTAGTTCAGGTGGTTTTTCTTGAAATTCTGAAACAAATATTAATTGGTTCAAGGATTCAACTAACCATTTAATACTTAGGTACATATTACTAATATCTTTTCGTATTGGTGCTGGTAGTTTGGTTTTACTATTAGGGTCTAATAACATTTCAAGCTTCCATCGAGACTCGGTAAGTGGTGTGCGGAATTCGTGCGAAACAGAGTCGATAAAGTCACTGCGTATTTTATCGACAGTTTTTAACATTTTAAATTTATGAGTACTTTCTATTATTTCACCGATTTGTTTTCCAATTATTTTTAAGATTGAAAGGTCTCGTTCAGTATACATGTCGCCAGAAGAACGTTGTCCAAAAATTATTATAGCAACTTCACGATCTTCGATGCGTATTGGTAATATTAATTCTGCATCGACACTGCGAAATACTTCTTTCAAAGACTCGTCTTCTGTGTCTTCTAGTAGTAAACAGTCGCCCACATTTGTTCTGTGGAATAGATCTTCTAAATTTACTAAGCTTTTATTATTTGAAATATTTAACTGGCTATAGTTTTTTTCTTTTATATCGACGATGCGGTGTTGTTCAACAACTAATATTGCAGATTTTGTTATACCGACAGTATTTGTAACTTTGTTTAAAACTTTTGGTGCAATCAGGTCAAAATCGACTTCTGTTGCCATGATTTGCATAACTTCGAATATAAGTTTTTCTGAATCATAATTACTTTTGAAAAAGTATTTACCAATAAGTTTTTCCAATCCTCTATGCATAGGTGTAATACCAGCAACAATAGCAAAGGATAAAAATAGCAGAAACCAATACAAATCGTTCGATAGTTGTATATTAGGAAAAAAGTAATGCAACCCAATAAATATACCACCAACATATAGTAAGCCCACTATAACTAATATTGTTATATACGTAACTGAACGTAGTATTATTAATTTTATATCTAAAAATCTGTATCTGGTAATAGCATAGAAAACACTGCCAACCATAACCAAAGATAGTAATGGACCCAGCACCGCTAGTTCAGTGTGCTTAAATACATTAACTATAATAAAGTTTGTAACTTCAGCTAATGCAAATGAACCGATCAATCCTGTCATAAACATGCGCATTTGAAGTTGAACTCTACCTGTAGATTGTTTAAATTTTTTGTAAACAATTATAAATGCCATTACTGGTAATACAAGTGCATTTAAAGCATAGACTAATATACCTGGTCCTGGTACAGGAGAAGGAAATCCGTTTACAATAGTAACGCCTGAAAAAGTTAAGGGTGTAACAGAAATTATGGCAGTGGCAATAATAAAAATCCAAAATGTAATAGTAGCTCCAAGTGGAATTTTATATTTGTTATCTGGAAAAGTATAAGATAGTAAGTAAACAAGAGGTGACAAAAAAGCTGCCACAACCATAACAATACGAATGCGTAACAAACTTGTTTCGGGTGAAATTCCGGGTATCAAAGCAAGGTAGTTTGTTAGTGCCCATAATGCTACAAATAATGCATATAATGCAAAGAGTCTATTTGTAGCACCTTTCGTATTTCGTAGTAATATGGCTATACCAAGGTAAAGGTTGGCAACTATCGTAAAAATTGTTATTCCTAAAATCATTGGTTAATTATAACATTGTGTTGAAAAATAATGAAAATGTGGTAATATGACACGGTGTTAAACAAAAAGCCGTTGTAGCTCAGCCCCGACGATTTGAGTGTAAAAGTTCGTCAAATTTCGGGGAGCCGACTAAAACGTCGGCTTTGGTAGAGCTTAAAATATGCCGTTGTAGCTCAGTTGGTAGAGCACGTCATTGGTAATGACGAGGTCGGCGGTTCAATCCCGCCCAACGGCTCCAATTTCGTACAAAAAGGAAAAGAACTATCAAAGGTGTGGGCGTGTCGCAGA
>CAYWWG010000011.1:0-17941 GCA_964461985.1 uncultured Candidatus Saccharibacteria bacterium | reverse complement strand
TTTTCTTTCTTTATTAATAATAGGAGTCTTATCCGCTTTATATTTAGAGAAAAAAACCTTAAATTAATAAACATGCTACTATTAGTAAGATGTATACAACACAAACTAAACAGCCATACGATGTGGTCATAATTGGTGCGGGGGCTAGTGGGGCGGCTTTGTTGTACACTTTGGCAACTTATACAAATATAGAAAAAATTGCCCTGGTAGAAAAATATGCAAAACCGGGTCAAGTAAACTCAAAAGCATCTAACAATAGTCAGACACTGCATGTTGGTGACATCGAAACAAACTACAGTTTAGAGAAAGTTAAAGATGTACATCCAGCGGCTATGATGGTAGCACACTATGCACACATGTTACCAGAATCAGAATATAAAATGTTTTTATTCCCGACAAATAAAATGGTTTTGGCTGTTGGTGCGAATGAAGTTGCAATACTAGAAAAACGTTATATAGATTTAAAACCATTGTTTCCAGATTTACAAAAACTAGATAGGAACGGCATAGCATCTGTTGAGCCCGCTGTTGTATTGGGTCGCGATCCAAATGTGCCGTTACTGGCTTTGTACACAACATCTGGCTACGCAGTAGATTTTGAAAAGCTTTCAATATCTTTGATAGAAAACGCAGTAAAAAATAATAAAAAAATTGATACATTGTTTAATTATAATGTAGTTAGAATTGTAAAAAGTAAAATAGGTTATAGATTGTTTATGAAGGATGGCAGTAGTATAGAAACAAAAGTACTAGCTGTTGATGCAGATTCTTATAGTTTGTTGTTAGCTCAGCAATTAGGTTATGGTAAAGAGTTTTCTCTGATACCTATAGCTGGCAGTTTTTATTTTTCAAAAAAAGTTTTAAACGGAAAAGTATATACAGTACAAGAACCAAAGCTTCCATTTGCCGCTGTTCATGGCGACCCTGATGTTAATGTGCCTGGTCAAACACGCTGGGGTCCAACAGCACGTTTTCATCCAGTATTAGAGGCTAGAAATTTTTCTACAACAAAACATTTTTTTCAATCATCTGGTTTGGTTAGAGGTAAAACATGGTTGTCGTTTTTTAAAATTTTACTTGATCCAATACGATTTAAATATTTGTTAGAAAATATGTTGTATGAATTGCCGTATGTGGGCACCAGGATGTTTATTAAAAATGTGCGAAAGATTGTACCAAGCATGAAAGTATCTGATGTAAAATATGCAAAGGGTTATGGTGGTATGCGTCTACAGCGAGTTGATACCAATACCAAAGAAATGTTGTTAGGTGAAGGTAAAATAATAGGTAATAATGCCATATTTAATATGACACCTTCACCTGGTGCTAGTGTGTGTTTGTTCAACGCCATGCGTGATGCAGAAACCATAGTTGGTTTTATTGGGGGCTTGGCTCATTTTGATAGTATTGCAATGCGTAAAGACTTGTATAAAAAAGACGTTGTTGGTACGAACGTATCAATACATAATACTTATGTTTCTTAGTAGCTGTTTTCTTGTGATGGATATTTCAATTGTTGGTTATTATGTTGTATAATTAGATCATTATTATAAAAAACAAATATATGCCACCAAATCAATTTAATCAAAACACAGTACCGTCACCGACAATACAAAACAATACGGTTTTACCAAACAATACACAACAGGTAATGCAACAACCAACACAAAATTCTACATTAGTATATGCAGGTTTCTGGATCCGTTTTGCAGCAATGCTTGTCGACGGAATTATATTTCAAACAGCTTTTATTCTGGTGGTTGTAATGATTGTTATATTCGCACCAAATATTTTAGATAATGAATTAATAAAAAATATTATAGTTATTGTTTATAGTTTGTCTTTGTTTTTATATTATGTCCTGTCACAAAGTGGCGCACATCAAGCAACTATAGGTAAAAGGTTGGCAGGTATTAAGGTTGTTCGTAGTTCAGATATGTCGCGCATTTCTTTTGGGCGTTCTGTTGGTCGCGAGCTATCTAAAATTGTTTCATATATGACATTTATGATAGGTTTTTTGATGGCTGGTTTTACTGCTAAAAAACAAGCTTTGCATGACATGATGGCTGGCACGTTAGTTGTTAAGGAAAAACCTGCACGAGTTGGTGCAATGTTAACTATTATATTTTTACCTATAATTTTGCAAGTAATAGTTATTGTTGTTATGGGTGGTATGTTTTTATCAGTTTTATTTAACAGTGTCGGTACAACTGATTACAGTAATAATATTAACAAGATAAACTTAACCGAATCTTCTGTTTTAGATACAAAAGTTAGTGATAATGAAAATGAAGTATCTGGAAAAACAAAATATGATTTTGATTACGATAAAGTTTTGTTTTCTACAACAATGCAAGAATTTGAACTTGAAAAGCCAGGTGTTTATGTTGGTCCAGCCATTATTGAATTGCATTCGGATTTAGAAAGTAATCCAGTTTATGATATTGCAGAAGTTTTTTTACCTGATTTACCTAACATAGAAAAAGCAAATGTTGTTGTTTTGCTTACCCATATTTATAACAACAAGGGTATAGATGTATCTGATGATAAAAATGCAATTGAAACTGACGACCATTATAACAATGTAGATCTTATTGAAAACACGTCTTCTGATGGAGACGTATACTATTCTGGGGAAAAATTAATTTATTATAAAGGCAACAATGCACCAAATTCTAAAACATTTGGTTCTGCACAAGGTGTATTAATAATAGAACTGCCTGATTCAGATGGCTATTTAACATACAGAAAGGAATACCCATTTACTATAAATAATAAATAGTAATGCATAATGAAAAAAATAATGATAAATGTACTTAATGTTTTGTCTGCATTGCCGATTATAATTTACCCTATACTACTAGTAACTTCGATTATGGTTTTTGCTGTGCCAGGTGTTACAAAATCTGCAACAGGTTTAATAACCGGTTTTTCTATGTTGCTGTTTCCTGTTGTAATTGTTACTGGTATTATACTTTCGCGTAAATACAATTCAATTACGTGGGCTATTATTGCTTGTATACCACTTATTGTTTTTGCTGGTGTTTTAATAAAAAATACTATATTAAACAGAGGTTCAAATAAACATTCTGATTTATATAATAGAACTAGCGCTTTTTCTAAAATTATTACGAACAGTAAATTGATAGGTGTATGGATTGCTACACCTGGGTCTGAAAACGGTGCCATATTAGGCCAAGAAAAAATAGAATTTACAGAGGTAGACGGTGTTAAAACTTTTAAAAATGTTTATGGTAGTGAAAAAAATACAGAAACATACTCGTGGCAACAAGTTAATTATGGTGAAATATCTATTATAAAAAACGGTATTCCTAATAATTACTACATAAGTTTTAATGAAGACGGCACAATGCTTGCGCAATATAAAATAGATCCTAAAGACATCCCAACAGATATGTCCGTGGACCATGCCGTAGGGTATTATAAAAAGTTAAAATAACAAAAAGCCTTCTTATATGAAGGCTTTTTGTTATGTAGTATAATATTTAGATGAATAAAAAAGTAACTAAATACGTGGCATTTTTAAGTGTGTTGACACTAGTATTTCTGTATAATCAGACTTTATTTGCAGCAAGTTCCAAAATAGACAACAGAGTTCAGGTGCCGGATATGGTTAGAGAGCCCGAACCTTTATTAGCTTCTGAAATAGATCCAAACACAGTTACTTTAGATGACTATCCTGAAATTATAAAAAATTTCCGTTCAGATATTGTTGTACATACTGACAGCAATGTTCATGTTACAGAAACTATACAATACGATTTTAAAGACAATGAAAAACATGGCATATATAGGACAATACCACTAACTAATGTGGTCGGTAGTTTTGATACTTTGCAAATAAAAAATATAAATGTTACTGATGAAAAAGGTGATCCTTATACTTTTTCTAAAAATGGCGGTCTTGGTATTTTAGGTGGTAATGAATTAGAAATAAAAATCGGGGATGCAGATAAAACTATTTCTGGTTTACATACCTATGTAATTTCATATGATCTGAAAAATGCACTTGGTTATTTTGATGACAGAACTGAAATATATTGGAATGTTACAGGTAACGACTGGGAAGTACCAATTTGGCATGCTGAAGCATATGTAACATTGCCTGGGTCTATAAATGAATCGAGTTTAAAACTTGCTTCATATTGCGGGCCATCCGGCGACACTACTGATTGCGGTAAAGGCATTGTACAATACTACAATGTGTCAGATACAACTGTAATATATTTCTCTTCATCTAAGAATGATTATTTAATCGAACGAGAAGGTTTAACAATAGCAACGGCTTTTCCTAAAAATATAGTTCTGTACCCAACACGTGCAGACTATATAAACCGTTTTATTCGTAAATATTGGATAATACCTATACCGTTAATTATTACTTTGGTATGGTTTATAGGCCCCTTTAAATATTGGTTGCGTCGTAGAAAGTTTTACAAGAATAATACTATTATTGCCGAGTATGACGCAGGTGATATGGATCCATTAGAAACTGCTGGAATAGTGTATGGTAAAATTACAAATAAAAATTTATCTGCACAGATTGTTGATCTTGCTGTAAAGGGTTACATAATTATTAAAAAAGTTGATGGGGAATACGTTTTTGAAAAGACAAAAAAAGATCCCGCGGATTTAAATAGTTATTACAAACTACTATTAGATGGTATTGGTAATAAATCGGAAACTGACCTCGTTTTAAGTTTTTATAAAACTGTAGACGAAATATTAACCACGGTTAGTAGTTCTTTGTCTTTGCGTAAATATACTATTAAGCCATCTTTTATTATTAAAAGTTCTAGAAAAAATCCATCTTATATTTTCTTAGGTGTATTCCTTGCTATTAACCCAGGTGCTTTTTTCTGGATATTTTTAGGTCCTCAAATAGGTGCAATATTTTCTGCTTCATGTATTTTAATTAGTATTATGTATTCTGTTACAAAACCTCGTCTTAATAAACTTAGTGACAAAGGTTTGGAAGCTGAACGTAAATTACTTGGTTTGAAACTTTATATTAGTGTGGCCGAGTCTGATAGAATAAAATTTCACAACAATCCAGTTAAAACTCCAGAACTTTTTGAGAAGCTTTTACCATATGCTATGGTTTTTGGGTTAGAGAAAAAATGGGCATCAGAGTTTGAAAATATCTATACAACACCACCTTCTTGGTATGTAGATTCTTTTGCAACTGGATTTACAGTTGGTATGTTAGCAAATAGTATAAGTGATTTTTCAACATCTGCTGCGTCTACTATATTTACCAGTCCAATTTCTTCTTCGGGTTCATCATTTGGTTCTTCTGGATTTTCATCAGGTTCTTCTTCTGGTTCATCTGGCGGAGGTGGCGGAGGTGGCGGTGGAGGAAGTTGGTAGTATTTATATTAAGTATGCTATTATATTAACATTAATATAATAATAAAAAATATGATTAGACAAGTAAAATTGATTTGCAAAAAATCTTATGACGAATTAGAAGAAGCTATTAATAAAATGTTAGCTGATAAAACTTTAGAAAACGTGAGTCTTGATCAGATTATTGTTGGCAATGATGGTAATATGGTCGCTGTAATATATTATTCTGTGAATAATTTTTAGTAAACAAATAAAAAATACTCTATAAAGAGTATTTTTTATTTGCATTATTTAATGTGTTATACCTGGTATTACAAAAAACCCATACAAGACTATAACAAAGTTTAGTATGGCATGACTAAATACAATTAGTGGCAAGTTTGGAAAACGTAAATACATCAAAGAAAAACCTAGGCCACCAACAAATGCTAGTGGTAAACCCAAAACTGGGTTAGGGAATATAGTGTGCAAAAAAGTAAATAGCAGTGTATTTATTAAAACTATTCTTAGTGGACTTGAAACTAGTTTACCTAAAGCCGGTATTAAGTATGCTCGGTAGGCAATTTCTTGTAGTAATGAAACTAAGAAAAAACCATATATAAAGTGGTGATATGTCCACCATTTAGTAATTTCTTCTTGGCCGGTTTTTTCTCCAAATATAATTACTCCTGCAACACCGATAATTGTAAATATTGTGTACGGTAATAAATATTTCTTAAATGTATTAGTTTTTAGGCCAAGCATATTCCAGGTCCATTTTTCAGCTATCAGGATGCTTACAAGTGTTGCTACCAAAATACCCATTACCCACACACGATATTGAAGTGGAATAATGCCTAGGTCCAGTAAAACTATAGGTATAAGAAATACAATAAATATTTGTATATATAATTCCCGGTCTTTTGTTTTTATATTTGAAATCGCATTTTCTAAATCAGGATTCATATTGTTTATAATACAGTAAAATTATAAAAAAAGTAATTATAGGGTATAATAAATACTTATTATTATGTTTAATATATTTTCTATTCGAAAGACTAATACTCTTGCTCGCGAATATCTAGACAAGCCACTTATGAACCGCATCAGGCTGTTTTTTGTTATTTTAGTTTTAATGGTTTGTCTTATAGCTTACGACATTACTGATGGCACTATTGGGCCTGTTTTGTCAGTAATTGGTTTTTTAGTTGGCTTGGGTACTGGTTTTATAACCAGTCGGATATTTAATATTCACTGGAAAGAAGGTCATTCTAAGGTTGCTTTTCGCATAGACCGCATGGGTACAATTATTTTAATTATTTATTCTATATTTACTATTCTTCGAAATGAAATATTTAGTCAGTTTGTCCACCGACCGCAGATCTGGGCATTTGCTTTTGCTTTTTTGGCCGGGGTTTTTCTTGGTCGACTCTTATCGATGTATGTCAGTATTAAAAAAATATTATTAGAAAAGGGTATAAATATAAAATAATTTTATGTATTAATGTGCAATTGTTATACCAAACATGTGTCTAGGTTTTAAAGGTTTCAGCGCGCGCATTGCTTCATTGATACTCGCGCCGGTAGTGGTAATGTCGTCTATAATAATGAAAAATGAATTTTCGAGACTCTGAGGATATTTTAGCGGTCCAACCCCTAAATTATCCACAGCCAGGAATTCTTTTTTAACAGAAAAAGCTCCTTCTATGTTTTTTATGCGTTTATTACGGCCTTTGACCATTGCCTGTCTTTCAGTTTTTTTAATTTTTATAAGCGGGTCCAATAATTTCCATTTTAAGTTATTGTTTTTATTCTGGTATTTTACAACAGCCTCTGCAATTTTATAAGCATGGTTGTAGCTACGTTTTTTACTTTTGTCTCCTGAAGTGGGTATTGGTATTAGTGTTATATTTTTAACTTCAATTAATGCGTATTCTTCAAAAAGTATTTCTAAAATAGTTTCGTGTATTTGTGGGGCAACAATATTAGCTAGTTCTGAAACATTGCCGTATTTTAAATTCCATAATGCTTTTTTAATTAATGGGTCCCGGTAATCAAACAATGCATATATACCACGAGGCAGATCTCGTTCCGGTGGCGGTATTGTTTCTATACATTTACTGCATAAAATGTGCCCACTTTTTTTACAACCCAAACAATAGTGTGGGAATAATAATAAAATCACCTTGTTTAGTAATGACTTCATATACATATATGGTATACTATATGTATATATGAGCAATAGTATTTCAGAATTTTTTAGTTCAATATTCGGCAAAAATAAAGTTGGTAGTGTTGTTGGTATTGATATAGGTACAGCTTCTATAAAGGCAGTGCAAGCAAAATTAGTTGACGGCAAGGCCATACTTGAAACTTATGGAGCTTTGTCTTTGGGTACTTATAATAACGCAGACCATGGAACTGTAACAAACCTTGATCCAGCAATAGTTAGTAAGGCTGTTGTAGATATTATAAATGAAATGAAAACCAACACACAAACATCTGCGTTTGTATTACCAAGTCAAAATGCATTGGTTTTTATTTTGGAATTACCTGAAGCAATAGGCGAAGCTGAATTACCTGAAGTTGTAAAGAATGAGGCTCGTGCACACATACCAGTTGCTATAGCTGATGTAACTCTAGATTGGTTTGTTATTCCAAAACGTGAAGGTCTAGATGTGGTTGGTCAAGATGTACAACAAAACAAAAAAGAAATATTAGTTGTTGCGGTCTTAGGCGACATGGTTAAACGTTTCCAGAATATAATTGCACCGACAAATTTAGAATCTCAATTTTTAGAAGTCGAAGTCTTTAGTGCTGTACGCGCAGTGTTAGGACGTGAACTTTCCCCGGTGTTATTAATAGACATGGGTGCATCTAAAACTAAACTAACAATTGTTGAATATGGCGTTGTATGGCATGTGCATATTATTAATAAAGGTGGTGCAGATGTAACTCAATCATTAGCAACATCCCGTGGCATTTCATTTAGTCGTGCAGAAGAATTAAAGATGCTTCATGGGCTTGTTGCAACTCCAGAATTTTCTTATGTATCTGATATAGTTCGGTTATCCACAGATTATATTTTTTCAGAGGCTAATGCTGTAGTTTTGGAGTATGAAAAGAAGTATAATAAAGCTGTCAGTAAGGTAATAGTTTATGGCGGTGCTTCACGAACAAAAGGCTTTATACAAGCCGCAGAAAGTGCATTTCGTTGTGATGTGGTTTATGCTCGGCCGTTTGACAAACTTGATGCACCAGAGTTTTTAACTCCAACACTTTCAAACATAGGGCCAGAGTTTGTTGGTGCAATTGGTGCAACTTTAAGACTATTACGTTCATAATATTATATGGAACCAACATTTCAAACAACTTTCATACCTAAGAAACCTTTAGTGGAAAACCAAGACATGAGTTCTACTGGTGGTGTTAGTTTGTTGGTATTTTTAGCCACAATACTATTGGTGGTGTCATGTGCATTAGCAGGTGGTATTTATTTATATCGTGCTAGCGTTGCTGCTAAAGTTGATGATATGCAAAAACAATTAGAACAGTCCAGTGTTTCATTTGATGCAGATTTGGCTTTCAATATAGAAGACACAAACCACCGTCTATCTGTTGCTCAGGAACTGGTTTCAAACCACGTAGCTTTTTCACCACTTTTAGTTATATTAGGAGAAAATACTTTAAAAACAATACGTTATACTAAACTGAATGCTGAACAAACTGTTGGGTCTGGTGCAGAAGCAACAATTAAAATTTCAGGTGTTGCGAAGAATTATGATGCTATAGCACTGCAATCTGACATGTTTGCAAAAAATAGGTTTATCCGTGATCCAATTTTTTCAAACCTTGTTCCGACAATCGAAGGTAATATTGCGTTCGACTTATCTTTTACGGTAGATCCAGCTTATATGAAATATAATAACCATATAACAAAATAATATGTTTAAAACGATTTCAGCCATTATAATAGCCACACTTGCAGTACTGTTGTACGTGTTCTTTACTAATGGTCAATACCAATCATTGCAATCATTAAAAGTAAAACAAACATCTTTAAACGAAGCTCTCGATAATGCAAAACAGTATCGAGAACTAGGTTCTGATTTAACAACAAAATACCAATCAATTGACCAGAAACAAGTTGCTCGCTTAAAAACTCTTGTTCCTGATTCAGTAGAAACCGTTCGTTTAATCAAAGACATGAGTGAAATAATTGCTATATCTGGAATGACACTGAAAAAAGTTGACTATAATCCAGAACAGTTAACAAAGAAAACAGAAACTGCTGTTGGTACACCTGTATCTACTAACCCTAAAGATTTGTTACCATATGGTTCATATGTAATACGCTTTACCATGACTGGAACATACCAAAATTTTATAACTTTCCTGCAATCGGTAGAACGTAGTTTGCGTATATTAGATATTACAGAGGTATCTTTTGGTACTCCTGTAGATAAAGGTGATGGTAAAACCCCGATCGATATTTATGAATATGCTATTACAGTACAAACATACTGGCTTAAGAATTAATATATGAAAACTCTTAGAAACATAATAATATTTGTTGTTATAGCGGTCATTGTAGGTTTAGGTGTATACTTTTTTTTGGTTAAAAAGTCACCATCAATACCAGAAACTGGGTTACAAACCACGAGCGTAGTAGATACAACTAAACCTGATGGACAAATTGATGCAACCAAAGTTTTAAGTCAGCAGTTTGTGTCATCTCTTGCAAAAATAAAAAACATTAATCTTGCAACTACGTTTTTTGATAGCACTGTATATAAAAGTTTGCAAGACTATACGCAATCTATAACTCTTCAAGATCAGTCTTTGATAGGTCGTGCAAATCCTTTTGCCCCATTTGATACAGATGTAATAGTGCCAACTAATACTGTTGTTAGTCCAACAACAAATACAGATACAATTACTTTACCAGACACAACAGTTCCAACAACACCTGCTGCTCCGGTCGTTAAAAAGACAACTAAGAAAAAATAATATGAGTTATATTGATATACTTTTAGAACAGAAAAAAACTACCGAAAGTCAAATACAGGAAGCACAATCAAAAGTAGGTACTGAAGGTATCGATTCACTAGACACCGCATTGGTAGATGCAGGTGTTGATTCTTATGCTCTACGTGATGCAAAAGGTGCATATTACGGTATACCAACTAAAAGTATTGATCTAAAGAATATTACCGATGACATTTTACATTATATTCCAGTAGAGTCTGCTGAACATTATCGAATAGTGCCGATAGATATGAAAAATGGCATTCTTGAAGTCGGAATGACTGATCCTGACCATACAGAGGCTGCTAATGCTTTACAGTTTATTGCCAGTAAAGAAGGTTTTGCTTTTAAGTTGTATTTGATTACAGCCGAAGATCTTGATCTAGTTTTAAAAAGATATAACGGTTTATCTGGTGAAGTCGGTCAAGCTTTAACTGATTTCGATTCTATAGACAAAGAACTTGCTGAAGCTTCAAATCAGGTTGGTAAAAGTACTGGAGTTGATCAGAATAAAATAGTCGAAGATGCACCAATTATTAAAATAGTTGCTGTTATATTACGTCATGCTATTGAAGGTGACGCATCTGATATACATATAGAAAACAATGGAGAAAAAGTATTAGTTCGTTTTCGTGTAGATGGAATACTGCACACTTCTTTAGTTTTACCGTTGAACACATATAGTGGGGTTGTTGCACGTATTAAAATTTTAACCAAATTAAGATTGGATGAAAAACGTAAACCACAAGACGGGTCTTTTTCAACTAAAATTGATGGGCGTAAGGTGGATTTTCGTGTGTCAACTTTTCCTGCTGTTTATGGAGAAAAGATTGTTATTCGTATTTTAGATTCTGAACAAGGTGTAAAGTCTCTTGAAACATTAGGTTTTACACCACACAACATGGCTCTGGTTCGTGAAGCTTTGCAAAAACCCTATGGTCTAATTTTAATTACTGGTCCGACTGGTTCTGGTAAATCCACAACTTTGTATTCAATGTTAAACGAACTTGATCGTGAAAAACTAAATGTCGTTTCTCTAGAAGATCCTGTTGAATACAATATTCCTATGGTAAACCAATCACAGGTTATGCCAGAAATAGGGTATACTTTTGCTTCTGGTCTACGTTCGATATTGCGTCAGGACCCAGATATTATTTTTGTTGGTGAAATACGCGACAAAGAAACAGCTCAGCTTGCTATTCAAGCAGCCTTGACTGGTCACTTAGTTTTATCTACCTTGCACACGAATAGTGCTGCGGGTGTAGTGCCTCGTCTGATAGATATGGGAGTAGACCCGTATTTGATCGGGCCAACTTTAATTTTGGCTATGGCACAACGTTTGGTTAGACACACTCATCCTTCTGCACGTAAAGAGGTTCCAATGATGCCTGTTGTTGCCGAACAATATGAAAAATATTTTGCTGATCTGCCAGAACAATTTAAAAAAGACTATCCTCTACCTACAACTATAATTGACACCGTTCCTTCACTTGAATCTCCAACTGGAATGAAGGGTCGTATTGGTGTGCACGAAGTTTTCAAGGTTGATCGAGATATGCAAGCCCTGATATTAAAGACACCGTCGGACACTGATATTTATAAACTTGCCAGAACTAAAGGCTTTATAACTATGCGTGAAGATGGATTTTTAAAGAGCCTAAAAGGTGAAATACCAATGACTGAAGTCTTTAATTTAGCTGATGACAGGGATTAGGTGTTGGTAAAAGTTTTACGGCAAGGTATAATATATTTATGATTGAACAACACACAATACTAATTATCGATGACGACAGTTTTCTATTAGACATGTACGCTTTGCGTTTTACTCAAGCAGGTTATAATGTGGATACTGCGTTATCTGCTGAAGCTGCATTGGAAAAACTCAAAGCCGGTTTAAAACCAGCAGTGATACTGATGGACATTATGATGCCTGGCATGGATGGTTTTGAACTACTTGAAAAAATAAATTCCGAACACCTTGCGGATAATGCCATAAAAGTATATTTATCTAATCGTGGTCAAGCTTCAGATATTGCACGTTCTGAAGAACTACATGCTGATGGTTATTTAATTAAGGCAAATATTATTCCAACAGATGTGGTTACGCATGTAGAAGGTATTATAACTAAAAAACTGACTTCGTAATATGGAAAAAACACTTGGTACATTGATAGATACTATGATATCTGAGCGGGCTTCTGATATTCATTTTTCTGTAAACATGAAACCTTTGTTGCGGGTTAATGGTGAATTAATTGCTGTTACAGACGGACCTTTATTAGATGCAGATTCCATAAAATCTATGATATCTATTTTAGGTGGGGAAAGAGTTTATAAAAAATTTAATGATACTTTTGAGGCAGATTTTGCTTACACCCATAAAAACAGCTGGCGTCTACGTGGTAATGCATTTATGCAAAAAGGTTTACCAAGTTTTACTTTGCGTTTGATTCCAGAAGTACAGTCTTTAAAAGATTTGCAACTTCCACCAATTCTTGAAACTTTTGCTATGGCGAGACAAGGTTTTTTCTTAGTTGTTGGTCCTGTCGGACAAGGCAAATCTACAACACTAGCGTCAATGGTAGAAATAATAAATAACAAACGTGCCGCTCATATACTAACAGTCGAAGACCCTATCGAATATATCTATACACAAAAAAAGTCTTTGATACATCAACGTGAAGCTGGTATTGATACTGTTGATTTTCCAACAGCGTTGAACGCTGCATTTCGCGAAGATGTGAATGTTATCCTAATAGGTGAAATGCGTGACAAACAAACTATTGCAACCGCTGTTACTGCTGCTGAAACTGGCCATCTGGTTTTAGCTACGTTACACACCAACAATGCCGCACAGACTATTGACCGTATCATAGATTCTTTTCCAGCAGAACAGCAGGAACAAGTTCGTTTGCAGTTAGCTTCTTCTTTGCTCGGTATTTTTTCTCAAAGACTTATACCTAAAATTTCAGGTGGGCGTATACCAGCTTACGAACTTTTAATAAATACACCTGCGGTTGCAAACCTTATTCGTGAAAAACGTACTCATGAAGTCGGTGTTGTTATAGAAACTTCTTTTGAGGCTGGTATGGTTGATTTGAATAGATCTTTGATGGAACTGATACGTGCTGGTGAAATTACAATGGAATCTGCAATGCAATATTCAAACAATCCTCGTGGTTTACAAAAACAGTAGTCTATATAAAAAAACTTTCACTATGCTATACTAAACATATATGAACTATCGTTACCAAGCAGTTGATGAAAAAGGCGTTCGTGCCGATGGGGTGGTTGAAGCCCCAAGTAAAGATTTAGCTTTGTCGGCTCTAGGTCGTCGTGGCTTAATTGTAACTACTATTCGAGACGCAGAAGAAAAAAAGGGTTTATCTCTTGTGTTGTTTGAACGTATACCAATGAAAGACATTGTTATAATGTCTAGACAAATTTCCACTTTGTTTGAAGCTCAGGTATCCGCACTTAAAGCTTTTCAGTTACTTGCAACAAACACTGAAAATCCTTCTCTTGGTAAAAAACTTGCGCGTATCGCTGAAGATTTGCAGGCGGGGTCTTCTATATCAGAAGCATTAGCTAAGCACCCTACTGTTTTTTCACCTTTTTATGTTGCTATGGTCCGTGCAGGTGAAGAGTCTGGTAAATTAATCGAAGTTTTCTTATATCTTTCAGAATACCTTGACCGTCAGTATGCATTGAACAGTAAAACTAAAAATGCTTTGATATACCCAGCTTTTGTAATTGGTGTTTTTGTTATTGTTATGGTTTTGATGTTTGTTATGGTTATACCAAAACTTTCAGCTATTATTGAGCAGTCTGGCCAAGCCGTACCTTTCTATACAACTGTTATTATTGCCATGTCTAACTTTATGGTTCACTACGGGATATTCTTATTAATTGGCGTTGTTGCCGTTGTTACTTACCTAGTAATTCTTGCTCGTCGACCAATTGGTAAAAAATACATCGATAAAATTAAAATAACCTTACCTGTTATTGGCCCGCTATTTAAAAAAATGTATTTAGCCAGAATTGCAGATAATATGGACACAATGCTTGCTTCAGGTATTCCAATAATTAGAGCAATTGAAATTACTGGTAATGTTGTTGGTAATTCCGTGTATGAAGAAATACTTAGAACTGCCAGTGATCGTGTTAAAAGTGGAAGTACTTTTTCAGTCGGTATATCAGGTTCGCCATATATGCCACAGATTCTAATACAAATGGTAAAAGTTGGTGAGGAAACTGGTTCAATGGGTCAAATTTTAAAAACTCTTGCTCGATTTTACAAAAGAGAAGTTGATGATGCAGTAGATACACTTGTTGGTCTAATAGAACCCGTAATGATAGTTGGGTTAGGTTTAGGTGTTGGTATCTTACTGACATCAGTGCTGATGCCAATATATAACATTGCTGGTGGAGTAAGTTAAAAAACAATAAGTTATCCACATATTTTATTTTATAGATTGTATTTTCTGGAATAACCATGATAAAATAACAGTATTATCAGGTCGCGTGTATGTATGCCACTTACACTCAATGATAATTATCAAATAGTATTAATTTTAATTTATAATTCATGAAAACTCAAAATAAAGGTTTTACACTTATCGAATTGTTGGTTGTTATTGCCATCATCGGTATTCTAGCTTCAGTGGTGCTTGCATCATTGAACTCAGCTCGTACAAAAGGTGCTGATGCTGCTATCAAAGCTAATCTTGCAAACCTTCGTGCGCAAGCAAGTTTGTATTATGATACAAACAATAGTTACAACACTTCTGGCTCAGCAATTGCTTGTACTGTAACAAGTGCAGCAACTCCAGTATATACTGGTTGTTCACAATTCTTTGCTTCTACTGGTACAAACACAGGAGGCGCAGGTCTTGCTGCTGCAGCTCAAGCTGCAGGTGCGACTGCTGCTGCTAACATCAGTGCTACTGGTGATGCATGGGCAGCAAACGTTGCTCTTAAAACATCTGGCGCAGGTTACTTCTGTGTAGACTCAAATGGTGCAGGTAAAGTTGAAGCTGCAGCATTGGGTGCAGGTGTAACAGCTTGTCCATAGTATTTACTTTATCGTAAAAACAAAACCACCTTCGGGTGGTTTTGTTTTTTTTTTGTGGATATCTATTTGTATATACAATAATACGGGGTATAATGAATATATGAAAAATAAAAAAAGCATGCTTGATAATATTTTGACAAATAAGGGGTTTACATTGATAGAATTGTTGGTAGTTATTGGTATCATTGCAATTTTAGCAGCTGTTATTGTTGCGTCACTTAGTAGTGGTCGTGATAAAAGCGTCGACGCCGCAATTAAAAGTAGTTTGATAAATGCACGTACTCAGGCACAGTTATTTTATGATAAAAACGGAAATAGTTATGCAACCGCGTCATCTGTTTGTTCTCCAACCGTAGGTACATTGTTTGCTGACCCAACTATAGCTGCACAAATAGTACAAGTTGATGACCAGAATGGAACATCAGCAAATAGCATTGTGTGTTCTTCGACTTCTTCGGCTTTTGCAATTGCTTCTGTTTTGAAGACAAATACATCTAAAGCATACTGCATTGATGCAACTAATGCTGGTAAAATTATTAATCTTACAACTGCGGGTGGTGCATCAACTGCAATAACTGCTTCATATTGTAATTAATTTTATGGATATATACGGCATAATTTTCTACATATTTATTTTGTGTTTAGGTACGACTATCGGAAGTTTTCTTAATGTTGTTATATATCGATTCAATACAGGACTACGCTTTGATGAAGGACGTTCAATGTGTTTTTCTTGTGGTAAGACACTTCACTGGTATGAGTTAATTCCTTTGGTTTCGTTTATAATACAACTTGGCCGATGTCGTGGGTGCAAAAGTCGTATTGCTTGGCAATATCCCATAGTAGAACTGGTAACTGCAGCGGTGTTTATGGTAACAACATACCATTTAGCTACAATGTATAGTTTTGATTCATCTGTTTTTGTTTTGCATTTGATAGGGTATATGTTCCTGTGGTCAATGTGTATCGTAATGGCTGTATATGACATACGCCATAAAATGGTTCCAGGTATGTTTGCTTATCTATCAATTGCGCTTGCAATCTTATTACAAATGGTCGCTGGTATTTCTATTTTAAATATTTTAATAGGGGTAGTGGCAGTTGCTTTACCATTATGGTTGCTTTATTTTATATCAAAAGAAAAATGGATGGGTTTTGGCGATGTATTAATAGCTTTAATAATGGGTAGTTTGTTAGGTTACTCTGCCGGTTTAACCGCACTGATGTTGTCTTTCTGGCTAGGTGCTATATATGGTGTTTTGATTATCGTTATAGGTAAAATTAAAAACAAGAAAACTTTATCACTTTCATCGCAAGTTCCTTTTGGTCCATTCCTTATACTTGCTACATATATTGTGTTTGTGACTGGTTGGACATTACCAACATTATTGGGTTGGTTTGTATGGTAAAAAACTCAAACAAAGCATTCACCATAGTTGAACTAATGGTTGTTATTGCTATATTTCTGGTCATCACGGGTGTAATTTTATTTCAATCAAATTCATTTGATTCGACAATAACAGCTTCGAATTTGGCTCAGGATGTTGCGTTGACTGTTCGAAAAGCCAATGCATATACACTTGGTTTCCAAGTACCACAGACAACAAGTAGTGTTGATATAAAGGGTTATGGGGTAAATTTTGTTGCTGGTACCGGAGACTCATTTTTGTTGTTCGGAGAAACAGATCCGTATGATCAGTACTATACTCATACATTCGGTTGTGGGGTTTTCTCTCATACAGATGAATGTATAGAACAGACAGTTATAAAAACTAGAGACAGAATAGTTTCTCTGGGTGTTGATGTTTCTGGAAGTACAATTTTATTATCACCAGGTGACTCGCTGTCTATTATATTTACTAAACCAACTGGAGAAGTGTCGTTCTGTGTACAATCTGGTGGTATGGGCGGTTGTAATTACACTCTTGCAACTGTTGCTCATATAAAAATTTCTTCAGCTCAAGGCAGGATATACACTGTTAATGTATGGAATAATGGGCAAATAAATGTACAATAGAACTATGAATATGTTTACTAATAAAAAAAACATACAGAAAAAAAATAAGGGTTTTACTCTTGTTGAAGTTCTTGTTGCTACAACAATATTTGTCGTGGTTATGTTGGTTGCAATAACGGCATTACTTGCTTCACAACAGTCTTCTAAAAAAGGCCAAGCAATACGCAGCGCACTAGATAATGTGCAATTTTCTTTAGAGTCTATAACTCGCTCTGGTAGACTTGGTTCTTTGTATACATGTATTAATTCTACTGGTACCACATCTCTTTCAGTTACAGGCGGGGACTGTACTAATGGCACAGGTTTTGCTTTTGCTTTGTTTGATCCGGGTTCTAAAATAACTGACGGTTATGCATTTTATTTGGGTACAACAGGTCCGGGTAGTGCGGCAATATTTGGGTGTTTTTCGCGTGGGAGTTTGTCTTTTACTTTAAAAGGATCTAATTGTACTTCAATAACAGCCGCCGAGATTG
>CAYWWG010000010.1:0-19406 GCA_964461985.1 uncultured Candidatus Saccharibacteria bacterium | reverse complement strand
TATTTCTAATTTCGCGAATGTCTCTCTTGGTGACTCTACGGGGAATCGAACCCCGATTACAGCCTTGAAAAGGCCGTGTCCTAACCATTAGACGATAGAGCCATATGCTCGTTCTGTAATACGCACCACCACAGTAACTATAAATATATAGCACATTTTAGAGAAAAAGAAAAGAGTCTGTGTAAAAACATAATAAAAATACAGCCATAAGTTCGACTTATGGCAAAATCACAAACCTGTGGATAACTAAGAGTATACAACACTCTTTTAAAATTTAAATGTTATAATGAAAAACTAAATATATGAAAAATAATAATTCGATGGATAAGATGGAGAGTATTATTAAAAAATACGGTAGGGGTTACTACCGTTCTACTTTTTTATTTCCAAAACAAATCCGTGAAGCTACTTGGGTGTACTATACATTTGTTCGTTTGCCGGATGAAATTGTTGATAATGCCCCAGAGGAAACACGTGAAGCAGAACTGAATAATTGGATCAGTGAATGGAATCAAGTTGTGGAAAAAAATGTTGTTTCTGAAAACGAAATATTAAACCAATTTAAAAAAATAATGTCAGAATACAACATACCTGTCGAGTATTCCTATGCTTTTTTCAAATCAATGAAACAAGATTTAACAGTTACTGAATATGATACATATGAGCAACTCGAAGACTACATGTATGGTTCATCTGTTGTTGTTGGTTATACCATGAGTAGTATTATAGGTTATCAAGAAGGAGCTTTAGAATATGCCAAGGCCTTGGCTGAAGCTTTTCAGATGACAAATTTTATACGCGACATCCAAGAAGACTACGAACTACGTAAGAGAATATACATACCCAAAGAAGATATAGAACGTTTTGGTGTAACAATAGATCATATTGCAAAACATAATGTAGATACAGCGTGGCAAAATCTAATCAAATTTGAAATACAACGCACAAGGCAATTATATGAAAAAGGTTTGCTGGGCATACCAATGTTGCATGCCAGAGGCAGGCGTGCTGTGTATGCAGCAGCTTTAATATATAAAGACATTTTAGATAAAATCGAAAAACAAAAATATGACGTTTTTTCAAAACGTGTAAAAGTGAGCGCTTTTCGAAAAACAATGCTATTATATAAAGCACTATGGAAAAAAAATCTGTAATAATAATCGGTGGTGGTATCGGCGGTATGGCGTTATCATGTATGCTGGGTAAAAAAGGCTATGATGTAACTGTTATCGAAAAAAACGAAATGACAGGTGGCAGAGCCAGAATATTTTCTGATAAAGGTTTTACATTTGACATGGGACCAAGTTGGTACATGATGCCAGATGTTTTTGAACATTTTTTTGATGTTGTGGGTGAAAATATAAAGGAATATTATGAAATACAAAAGCTTAGTCCATCTTACCAAATTACACTTAAGAGTGACGGTAAAAGCTACAATTTATTTTCTGATTTGCAGAAAAATATAGATTTGTTTGAGTCAATTGAAAAAGGCTCAGGTCAGATTTTGGAGAAATTCTTACTTGAATGTAAAGAGCAGTACGAAATTTCAAAATCAGAATTTATGTACCGTAATTATAATTCATTGCGAGACTTTATGACACTACGCATAATGCGCATGGGTGCCAGACTTCCACTTTTTAAAAAACAAAAACAAATCATTGAAAAGAAGTTTAAAAGTGAATTATTACGTAAAGTTTTGCAATATCAAACTGTACTACTGGGTACTGCCCCTGGAGACACACCTGGTATATATACTCTAATGAACTACGTCGACCTAGTTCTCGGAGAATGGTATCCAACTGGCGGTATACGTTCTATTCCAGATTCTTTAGAAAAGATAAGTCAAAAATACAATACAAAAATAAAACTTAACACAAGCGTTTCAAAGATTATTGTAGAGAATAATATAGCCAAGGGTGTGTTACTTGAAAACGGCGAAAAGTTGTACGCTGATATAGTTGTGTCTAATGCAGATGTAGAACACACTGACAGAAAACTATTACCTACAGAACACCAAACCAAGTCAGACAAATACTGGGAATCAAGAGTTTTGGCACCAAGTGCATTTATACTTTACCTAGGTGTAAAAGGTAAGCTACCACAACTTAACCACCATAATTTATTGTTTACGAAAGATTGGGAACATGGTTTTTCACAAATATTTAGTAACCCTGAATGGCCAAATGACCCGTCCATGTATATTTGTATGCCAAGTAAAACTGATAATACCCTGGCACCTGTAGACCATGAAAACCTTTTCGTTTTGGTACCAATTGCTTCAGGTCTAGATTATGATAAAGATTTTTCTGAAAAATATTCAGAATTTATATTGGATGAAATAGCAAAATACTACAATATATCTGATCTGAAGGAACGTATAGTTGTAAAACATACATACAGTGTCAAAGATTTTATTGCAGATTATAATGCTTTTAAAGGTACGGCTTTAGGGTTGGCACACACGTTGGGCCAAACTGCTGTATTTCGACCAAACAATGTGCATAAAAATATTCCAAACATGTTCTACGTAGGTGCAGGTACGAATCCAGGCATAGGTATGCCTATATGTTTGATTTCAGCTGAATTGGCTTATAAAAGGATTGAAAACATAGAACATCCGTTTCCTTTAGAAAGAATTTAGTAAAAATTTCTCATTATTAGTTCCATAGTTACTATTGCCCCAGCTACAGAGTTTATAATTGGGAAATATGTGTAAATTTTAAATAATCTCTCGTCATTTTTAGAATGTATCGACTGATACATAAAATAAGAAAAAGTAATTAAACTGAATACAACTGCGACTGGAATGAAATTATAAACTAAAAGTGCGGCAACTATATATAAAAACCAACATAGGTATATTGTTTTCTCTGCTCCTATTACTATGGCTATGGTTTTAAGTTTTGCGTCGCTGTCTGACTTTATGTCTGGCACTGCACTGTATGCATGCATTGCAACAGTCCAACACATACCAGCAATAACACCTATCAATGGGAAATGTGTTCCACCGGCCAAATAATAACCAAAAACACCTGTTGCTACATAGTGTCCACCTGAAAAAAGAGAATCAATAACAGGTTTTGCTTTCGCACGTATAGGTGGTGCGGAATAAAATGATGCACAAAAAACAAAAACTAAAAATGATATTATTACTGGTGTTTGAGTCGGAATAAAAAACAAAAAAGGGATGTTTGTTAATAATATCCATTTCCATAATGAATTTTGTTTTTCAGGTATAACCAGGGCTTCATATTTAATTTTTTTAGGGTTTAGCTTGTCTGTTTGATAGTCAAAAATATCGTTGATTCCATATATAAGTATATTTGCGGGGATCAGAAAATAAAATGCGAAAACCCAGTAATGCCAGTTGTGTAAAAATTTAAAACCGTTTAATGCACCAAATGTTCCGACGAGTCCAAATGTTGCTGCTTCATATAACCAGAAACGTGGTCTAGAAATGCGTAATACCTCTTTGATTTTCATTTTTTTATAATAGCATTATATTCTCAAAAAATATAATAAATATTTAATTATTTTATGAAAGTATAATATGTTATAATACCGATATGTCGCCGTATAAAAAATTTTTAAACTTTTTCGATAAATTAGAAGATCATGTTCGTGGTCATTTGTCTAAATACCCCGTATTTTATTCCATATTAGGTAGTGTGTTTTTAGTACTGCTTTGGCGTGGTATATGGCACACCGCAGATTTACTAGAAGGCGAGGGTGGTATTTTAGGTTTCCTCTTTCATCCGTTTGTGTCTGCTACTTGGGCTACGTGGGGGTTGTTATTAATAGGTTTGTTTGTGTCTATGTTTGTTGGTGACATGATAATAATGTCTGGCCTGCGCCGTTCTAAAAAAGTCACTGAACAAACTGAAGAAGAAATAAAACAAGAAGAAAAACGTGAAGAATACGCTTTAGAACATATAGAAAAACAACTAAACCGCATTGAGAAAAAAATCGAAGAAGACGAAAAATACCATAGCCATCAATAAAAACCCACCTGTGGATAAATTAGGGGTTGGACCCCTAAAAACCATTATTTTATAAGGGTTTTTTAATGCTAAACTTGTAGTGGAAAAATGGAAACATATAAATGCCATCTTTATAGTGGTTTTCGTTTATGTATTGCATTACTTTTTTTGAATTAATAAAATCTTTGTCGCTGTGTTTACCATCAGTGTATACAAAAGCTAACGCGTGAATGAATTCATTATAAGAATTTGAACTTATATGTGTGATTATTTCAGTTTCTTCTATGTTGTTAAAGTTTTGATTTATAAATTCGCGTAGTAATCTAAGTCTGTCGTTATGAAACCCTGGCCATTCTAGATTACATTTTTCCAACATAGTTTTCCAAATTATTTCTGCGTCATTATATGTAATTATTAGTAAGTTTCCACCCGGTTTGCATAATTCAAACCCTTTATTTATAAAAGGGATAAATTTTTCTGGTTTACCTGGTGTAGAATGCGAACATAATACTAAGTCAAATCGTTTGTCTATATTACATGGAAAAAAGTCTTGTATTACAGGTATATTGTTTTGTTTTAATATTTCCGCTTGCTCTAATATTGGTTCTATTGCTAAATATTCCTGTACTATATTAGATAGAGGAATAGATAAGTCACCGTTTCCTGCGCCTATGTCTAGTACAGAATTACATTTATTATCCTTAATATAATCAGTTAAAACTTCAAGAAATATTTTCTTTTCGTCGGTGTTTTTTAAAAAATATTCAAACGCTTGTTTGTACATTTAATTCTTCTTTACCCACTGATAGATGTCTTCCAGAGCTTTTACGGCGTCTCCGGCTGCGATGTTGTTCTGGTGGTAAAGGCCGTCTGTACATTCGCCTGCGGCCCATATACCGGCTATACTGGTAGTTTGGCGCATAGGGTCGACTATTATGTTGCCGTAAGGTGTACGATCCACTAAGTCGGATACAAATTCAGTGTTAGGTATTTGGCCTATTTCCACGAAAACTCCAGCGGTATGTAGGTTAACAGGTTCTTGGCCTTCTACAACATAGTCTATAGATTCGACAAAAACATTACCATTAACTTTTACAATGTTGGCATTTTTGATAAGTTTTACGTTTGGTTGAGCTAGAACTTTTTCAACAGTTACTGGGTCGGCACGGAAATTCTCACTTCTGTTTATGAGTGTTACTGATTTGCAGTATGCAAGCAGTTGCATTACAGATTCGAGGGCTGCATTACCGCCACCAACTACAACTACATCTTGACCTGAAAAAACCGGCCCATCACAAGACGCGCAATATGTAACACCTTTGTGTTCGAATTTGTCAGCATCAATAGCTGGCAACTTACGACGTATCGAACCAGTGGTTATAAGTACAGCTTTGGCTTCAAAAGTTTCTTCTATACCGGCATTGTTTTTAGTGTGTACAGTAAAAACATTTTTGCCTTGTGCGTCGGTTGTTTTGGTAATGTTTTTTACCCATAAACCTTTTTTAATATCTATAACGTCAGCTTTATATTCGTTAACATGAGCTTCTAAACTTTTAGCTAAGTCGGCCCCAGAAATATGTGGTGTGCCTATCCAGTTTTGTATGTCGTCAGACACAGTAGATTGCCCGCCGAATTCACCTACGATCAAAGTGCTTTTAAGTTGTTTTCGTGCGGCGTAAACTGCTGCTGCAGCTCCAGCTGGCCCACCCCCAATTATTATTAGTTCAGTCATGATTAGTATTTTCGCATAAAAAACACCGACATACAAGTCGGTGTTTTTTATGCTAGTAATTAGTGATTAGCGAATAGGGAATTTATGCAGTGATTATTGAAAAGGGTATAGGGATCTAACTTTCGCTATGCGCTTAACGCTGTGCACTCATCACTTATTACTTTTTCTGTCTTCGTAAGAAAGCTGGAACTGCAGACCAGTCGTCTTCTTCAGGGTTTTCGTCGTCTATAACTGGTGTTTCTACTTTACGTAAGTATTCATTTTGGGAAGTCGTAATACTTGGTTTAGGTTCTTCGGCTATAGTCTGTTGTATTTCGGCTCGAGTAACTTCACGTTTAAGTGGTAGTACTTGTGCTGAACCGATGTTTGCATTGCGTTCGAACAGAGGTTTCTTAGTCATTGAAGTAGGGAATCCAGTTGCAATAACAGTAATCTTAACTTCGCCTTTCTTTAGTCTTTCGTCAGTAGACATACCGAATATAACTTTAGCTTCAGCGTCGATAGATTCAGTTATTATTTTTGCGGCTTCATGGACTTCTAGTATACCTAGGTCGTCGCCACCTGAAACGTTTATTAACACACCACGTGCACCAGTTATAGAAATATCTAATAGTGGACTGTTTATAGCGTCGATAGCGGCTTTTTTCGCACGGTCTTCACCACTGGCAATACCAACGCCCATCAATGCAGAACCTGCATCGTGTAATACGGCACGAATGTCGGCAAAGTCGACGTTCATAATACCTGGGTTGATAATAAGTTCTGAAATACCTTCTACAGCTTGTCGAAGCACTTCGTCACACATTGCAAAAGCTTGTTTGAAACCAGTGTCTTTAGATGCAATAGTTAGAAGTCGGTCGTTTGGTATTACTATCAATGCATCGACTTCTTGTTCTAGTTCACTAAGTCCATTTTCCGCTAATGATAAACGCTGGTTACCTTCAAATGAAAATGGTTTTGTAACTACTCCGATAGTTAACACACCTTGTTCCTTGGCTGCGCGTGCAACGATGGGAGCTGCACCTGTACCAGTACCACCACCCATACCACAAGCAATAAACACCATATCTGCACCTTTTAGGGCTTCTTGAATTTCAGCTTTTGTTTCTTCAGCAGCACGTTTACCGATTTCTGGGTTCATTCCAGCACCAAGACCCTTAGTAAGGTTGCGTCCAATATGGATTTTTTTGTCTGCTAAGGAATTGTGTAAGTCCTGTGTGTCAGTGTTCATAACGATAAAGTCAACGCCTTTAACGCCTGAATCTATCATGTGGTTTAAAGCGTTTTTACCTGACCCACCAACGCCAATAACCTTAATACGTGCGAAACTTTCGATATCTGGATTGATTTTTCCCATAGAATATAGCAATTCACATAAAACATTTATAATACAAACACTCTACCATAAGGCAATATAAAAAGGAAGGCAAAATCTAGTTGACAAAATAAAACTTTATGCTGTTTTTTAAGGCATCAATTGAGCTAAAATGTTTTTGAAAAACTTTTTAATTCGTGCGATTATTCCACTGACTCCATCTTCAAAAGCATCTGGTTCGGCAATACTTTTAAATTCTGTATTACATAGTGATGCTGCTACAAAGTAACTTGCATCTGGAAGTCTGTTTGCGGTGTTACTCCATATGTCTGGGTCTGGCGTGCGTATAGGTAGACGTAATGTTTCTTTACCAACATTTTCTATAAATGGAAATTTAATTCCACCACCAGTAAGGTAGATACCCGAAGGTAGTAGTCCGCTGCGTTTAATTTTTTTCAAATGTACATCAATAATTTCAAAAATATCTGTAAGCCGAGCGCTGATTATGTCGTCTAGTTTACGTTTTGAAACGTCTTGGGGTATACGACCTTTTTTAATTTCTTCAGCATCTTCGAAAGGAACTTTTAGACCAAGAGCAATATCTTTGGTAATATCAGATGAACCTATAGGGAAAACAGCCACAGATACAGGTAGGCCGTTTTCAAAAACAGCTATCGAAGTGGTTTCAGCACCTATGTTTACAACTGCTGAACCGACAGATTTTTGTTGTTCGTTTAAAACCAAACCAGCTTCAGCTAGTGGGCCAGCAATAACATCTACAACTTCTACACCAGCTAAAGTAACCGCTTCAATACATTCCTCGAGGTGCATATTCATGCAGGAAATAAATAAAACCTTTACTTCAAGTTTAACGCCTTTCATTCCTGTTGGTTTACCCATTACTTCTTTGCCGTCTACACGGTAGGCAAAAGGTATGCGATGTATAGCACGTTTGTTTTCTGTGTCTATACCTTGCTCACTATTTATAACTGCATTTTGTATGTCGATGGTTGTTACTTCACGATCGGCTTTTGAAGGTGTTGTACTACCAATGGCAACCTCAGATTTAAGTCCAACGCCGTTTATAGCAATGTATGCACGTTTTATTTTAAGGCCAGATTTTTGTTCTGCATCACGCACCGCTGTTTTTATGGCACGGGCTGCTACTTCGCGGTCGACAATATAACCATGTTTAACACCACGTGATACTGCTGTGCCAATAGTAACCATGGTTGGCTGGGCGTTTTTGTCTATTTTAGACGAAACAAAAACGCGTATCATGGATGTTCCTATATCAATGCCAACTGTAATGCCTTTCATAATTAGTTCAACAAAAAAATTTTATTGTTCGTGAACTATCTTGAATTTTTTCACAAACTTTCTTTCTTGTTCTTCCATTATACTACCATGATCTAAACCATCCAAATGCAACATGCCGTGTATAAGTAAAAAAGCCAAAAAATTTTCAAATGTGTCACCAAAAAGTTGTGCTTCTTTTTTGATTTTAGACAAACATAAAACTATTTCGCCAGATGTATCGGAAAGGGGAAATGCTAATACGTTAGGTACGTAGTCTTTGTTGCGAGTTTGTATGTTTATTTGCTGGGCTTTGGTGGGTGGCACGAATACAACTGATAGTTCATATTTTTTTCCTAGTATTGCATTCTTGTATTGGTCAATAGAAAAACCAAAAGGCAAGCCCGGAAGCTTGCTTTTAGATGTGTTTGTAATATCAGTATTACTCATACTAATTTATTTTAGATTTAAGCTATTTTACCAAGTTTGCGAAGTTTTTCGTTGTTTTTTCTTTTAACAAGACGTTTAAGTGTAGACTTCTTTTCTGCAAGCTTTGATTGTGGTCTTTCTGCATAGCGCTTGCCTTTAACTTTTTGGATTATGCCAGTTTCTTGAACTTTACGAGTAAAACGACGGATCAAACTAGTGCCGTTTTCGTTTGCATTTTTAGTTACTTCAACATTTATCATATGGGTATAAACATATCATAGATATTGGTTTTTTGCAATGTACGAGTAACCCCACCCGACCTCCCCTTTGTTAAAGGGGAGGTGGCTGAAAGCCGGAGGGGTTATAAATTTAATCACAAATATATCCCTCACCCCTGGCCCCTCTCCATAAACAATGGAGAGGGGAAGAGCTTCATCTACAAGTCCAACTTGTGGTAAGTAAAAACCCCGGAATTTTCCGGAGAAGGTTTTTATGCGGGTGAAAGAATTTTTTCTTTTATTTTAACAATTTCACTAGCTGGAAGATCAAAGAAGATAACTACTTCTCTTAATTTATCGTCAGTTGTTATGGTCTCACTGTCTGTTCCAGACTTATATTCTTTTTCGGCTCCGGCAAAATCCCAACCAGAATGCGACCAAAAGTGTTGTTTTACTATACCTTCATTGGTAAGTAATAACTTATACGATGGATCTTCCTGTTTTTGTGCTAACAAAACTTCTTCAACGATTTTTTCTGATTTAGATTCGTCAGCAAGCTTTTTTAATTCAATCAAAGCATTGTTCATCTGAGTTTCGGTAATTAAATTTTTCATATCTAGAGAGTGTGTTGGTTTAATACAACTATAATACTTTTAAATGTGTATGTCAATATTTGCCTAAGTCCGACTTAGGCAAATTAGTTTACCAAAGTGTTTTTGGGTTTATTTCAACTGTGTATGCTGGGCCGAGGGTGCGGACTATGTTTTGAATGTCCGGGTTCCATTCGTTAAGTTTTAGGTTTATAACCATAACTGTGCGGTATTTTTCTTTTATTTTAGATACCATTGTTGTAGTTAATACAGGGTTCCATTTTGCAAACATGGCCATAAATTCTGCACGTGCACGTTTAGTACGTTCTTTGTTTTCGATAGTGCTAACTTTAACAATAACCCCATATGGTGGGTAGTCCATCATTTTTCTGTCTGTAACTTCGTCTTTGTACAATGTAATTAATGAACCTGTTTTTATTTCTTCGAGAATGTATTCATTTGGGTTTTTAGTTTGTATTATCAGTGGCTTACGGGCCAGTGTGTCTAGTGTAGTTAGTATGCGAACAATGGTTTCGTTTACCCGTGCATGTGGCAGACCAAACAATGTGTCTATGGAAACAACCACGACTTTATCTACCTTGTTTGTTATGTATGGCAATATTGGTTCGTTGCAGACAATTATACCTGCAGGTTTTGCAAAAAAATCTTCTAGTGTTTGGTACATCGCTTTTTCGCTTTTTATTGTTGTACTGTCTAGTAAATACACAGGCACAGTACCGTCTACAAGTTCCATTGCTTTTTCGTAAACATGTTCTGTACCAATACCTATGGGTACTAGGTTCCAGCTTTTGCATAGTGCACAGTAGCGGGTTGTGGTTTCTATATGATTGCATCTATTGCAACCATATATAGTTTGGCCTTTCTTTTTATATAAAGTCAGCGGTGCTGTACAACGTTCACAACCAACAGGTGTGCCACAGTCATGGCAAACTGTTATGGGTGCTATGCCTTTGCGTATACAAAACAACATTATGTGTTCTTTACGATTACCAACTTCTGAAATAGTTTTAACTAACGGTGGAGAAAATATAGAAAACTTTTCCTCAAGTGTGCGGTCGACAATTTTTATTTCAGCAAGTTTTGGAAAACGCATATCAATAGGTTCAACACGGCCGTATTCATGTGCCCAAAATTTTTCTAATGTCTCGGCCCGGAGTAGTGACCCACCAAGTATTAATGTTGCCCCGGTGATTTTTGCCATATTTTCAGCAACTACGCGGTAGTCTATCAGAGGTCGACTAACGGTATAATATGCATCATGGGCTTCGTCTTCGACTATTATAGTTTTAACAAGATCGTGGTATAGGGCCAGTATGTGTGGTGTACCAATCAAAAGTAGTCTGTGGTCTGATGTGTAGACAAGATTAAACAATGCTTGTTGTTTCTTAGTACTGTGTGTGCTGTCTATACTGCCTGAAAACTGTTCTATTCCTTTAGATAGTTCTGTAAATAAAACACGGGCACGTTCGCGTGTTGGTGTAACTATAATTATAGACTGGCCACGAGCAAAGCTTTCGCGTATACGTGTTTTGTATATACTCATGCGTACTTCAGGTGTGGCTTGTAGAACTAAAACTTGGTTTTTTGTTCCGTCTTTTTTGTTTTCTATTTCTTCAGTTTTATTTTTAGATTTTTTTACTGTAGCTAAGAGTTCCTTAGGTATTATACCGGCGGTGATACTGCCTACATTTGTTGCATACCATGTGGCAACAGATTTTGCTGTTTCGAAAACCGCGGTAGATATGGTTGATGGGCCGATAACTTTATGAACTTTCTTTAAACCATACGAGGCATTTTTAATTGAACTTTTTTGGTTTTCAAGTGGTGTTACAGATATAACTATGCCAGTAATATAACTACGTCTTAATGGGACTTCTACTAAAAATCCAGATTCTATGTGTGCGGCAGTGTAATATGTCAGGGTTTCAGACCCCCCTTGCATGCTAGTTTTGGTAATAGGCATTATCTCGACTACGAACATACCGATACTATAACAGAAAAATGCTTTTGTTTGCTAATGACAAAATCATGTATATATAGAATAAAAAAAGCCGGTTATATACCGGCTTTTTGTTACATCGAGTAATAACAGAAATATAGTTTTCTATCTGGTATTACGTTCGTCGCTTTAGACAAGTCTTCTGACGGTTCAATTTTTTCGACATCAACTAATCTGTGCAGATCATCGATGGTTTCGATTTTTTTGTCCTTGTATTTCAGATTTTCATCTATTTCAATTACTTCCCCAAACTTTTCAGGGTTGGGGTTAATAATTGTTATGTTTGAAAACACAGTTTTATCTGAGAATGAATTACAGAGTTTATACAAATCGTCTTTTACAAAGTACAGAGCGTTGGAACTTTCAATGTTCCTTTTTAACGTGCGTAGATCCATGTTTTTAGTAGGAACTAATGTTGCAATACATGGGTTGTTTGACAGGACTATAAAACATTCTATAGTGCCATCATTTTTAATGGTAACGTCTTCTTTTTTCATGGTTGAGAGTTGGAAATTTACTTTCCTTAACTCTAGCAGATCAGTATTATTTTGCAAAATATAGGCTTTTAGAGTATTGTAGAAGAGATGAATTTCTTCACCAGAAAACTTGGTATTGACCTCGGAACAGCAAATACGCTGGTTTTTGTGCCTGGGCAGGGTATCGTTATAAACGAACCTTCCGTGGTGGCTATTTCTGAGCAAGATAACCGTATTTTGGCAGTGGGTATCGAAGCCAAAGAAATGATCGGCAAAACCCCAGACCATATCGTGGCTTACCGTCCTATGCGTGATGGTGTTATAGCCGATTACCGCGTAACCGAAGCAATGTTGCGATATTTTATAAACAAAGCACTTCCAAAATGGAATATTTTCAAACCAGATGTTTTAATATCAGTACCAGCAGGTATAACTTCAACTGAACGTCGAGCAGTTATTGAAAGTGCTGTGCGTGCTGGTGCAAAAAATGCTTACTTAATGAAGGAACCCATTTTGTCAGCTATTGGTGCTGGCATACCTATATATGAATCAAAGGGCAATGTAGTTGTAGATATAGGTGGTGGTACTACAGACGTAGCGGTAATATCACTCGGTAGTATCGTTACTTGTAAATCAGTAAAATCAGCTGGCGATAAACTGGATCAGTCGATAATAGACTACATGAAACGTACTTATAACCTAGCTATCGGTGACAAAACTGCTGAACGTATTAAACAAACCATAGCTTCTGCGGTTCCTATGGAAGAAGAGCTTGCGTTGATTGTTAAAGGTCGGGACTATGTTGAAGGTTTACCAAAGTCTATTGAAATAAAGACTAACGAAATTTGTATAGCAATGGAACCAGAACTGAATAAAATGATCAATGCCATTAAGGATGTACTTTCCGACACTGCACCAGAACTGGCTTCAGATATTATAGACCACGGTATTATTATGACAGGTGGTACTTCACAACTACGTAACTTACCTGAACTGGTTTACCGTAAAACAGGTGTAAAAGCACGTCTAGCTGATGAGGCATTGTATTGTGTTGCTAAAGGCACAGGTGAGGCTTTGGCACACTTAGATGTTTATAAAAAGACACTAATATCTAAACACTAATATGAACCTGACGCACCATAGTTATATTATTATTAATTCTGAACCCAGTCAGTTAGTGCCTGCATTACTTACAGAATTTACAAACACATTTCCAGAACACAGTGTAGTACCTTTTATAATACCGCGGGTAACTATAGACGATGTACGCATGTTGTCTGAATATACATATGGCAGTGTGCCACAGATAGTTTTAGTTGCCACAGACGACATATTACCTGAAGCTCAGCAAGCTTTACTAAAAACTCTAGAAGAACCCGGTGCTCAAACTAAGATCGTTTTTGTAATGCCACATGTTGCACACTTACTGCCTACCATAATGTCACGTGTAGAAGTGGTACCTTATGGTGTTGAAAGTTCAGAAAATTCTTATAAAACAGAAATGCAAAAATTTTTTAAAAGTGATGTGCCAACACGTTTAAAATGGGTAGAAAAATTTATTAAAGATAACGAAGACCACGACACTACACGTAGTATTGCAAAGCGTTATGTCGACGCATTAATACAAATATTGATAAGCAAAATTAATAAATCTAGTTTATCTAAAGATACTAAATCTGTTGTAGTACTTGAAGACTTAGAATATTCCAGTTCAAACCTACTTACGCGTGGGTCTTCTGTTAAAATTATCTTCGAGCATATTGCAATAACATTGCCAAATTTTTAATGATAATAAAGTATGATTTTGTTAAAAAACGTGCTATAATATACAAATATGACATACCAATTCAACAATCTTAAAGATGCTTTCAAAGAAATCGAAAACTGGCTTGCAAAAGAATACAGCCAGATTCATACAGGCAAAGCTAGTCCAATACTATTAGATAGTATTACTATCGATAGCTATGGCGCGCAGATGCCCATTAAAAACGTTGCGTCTGTAACAATCGAAGACCCTCGCACACTACGCATTGCCCCATGGGACAAAACACAAATCAAAGCTATAGAGAAGTCTATAATCGACGCAAACATTGGTTTATCTGTCGTGTCTGATTCAGACGGTTTGCGTGCTATATTTCCAATGATGACGGGCGAAAACCGTGCGAAGTTAGTAAAAGTTTTAAAAGAACTTTTAGAAGAAGCTCGAATTCGTGTTCGTAAAGAACGTGAAGTTGTGCAAAACGATATTCGCGACAAACAAAAAGACGGCGAAATGACTGAAGACGAAGCCTTCAAGGGTAAAGAAGAATTACAAAAACATGTCGATGCTGCAAATGCTACATTAGAATCAATGTTTACTAAAAAAGAAAACGACATAATGACCGTCTAATATTACAATGCTTTCTATTATTATATTTATTGTTATTTTACTTATACTTGTGCTGGTGCACGAGTTAGGGCATTTTATTGTTGCTAAACTCTCAGGTATGCGGGTTGATGAATTTGCTTTTGGTTTTCCACCTAAACTTTTTTCATGGCGCCGTGGTGAAACTACTTATTCGCTAAACTCTATACCACTGGGTGGTTATGTAAAAATCTATGGCGAAGACGGCAACGACGTTGCACCAACAGCAGAATCTCGTTCGTTTTCTTCACGGCCTTGGTATTTGCAGATCCTTACATTGTTGGCTGGAGTAACCATGAACATTTTGTTAGCGATTGTTTTGTTTACAACTTTGTTTACCATCGGTACACGCGCTACAGTAGGTGACGGAGTCTCAGAATATGTGTCGAACACTGAGATATCATTTACACAAGTCTTTCCGAAAAGTCCGGCTGAAATAGCCGGCATCAAACCCGGTTTTGTCGTGCATACTGTTAGTGGCGCGCCTTTACCTTTAACTGGGGCTGGTATGATCGAAACTGTAACAACAAGTAAAAAAGTTGTTATCTATGGAAATAATATTGGTGAGCCCCTACAAACTTATACATTAGTTCCTGTGCCTGGCTTTGGTTCTGGTAAACAAGGTATTGGTGTGGCTATAGAAACTACAGGTACACTTAAACTACCACTAGGTAAAGCAATTGTTGCAGGCACAAAACATACTGGTCAAGTTGCGTCCGCATTGTTTAATGGAACATATAAACTTATCGGCCAAGCCTTTACCGGACATGTAGATACAACCCAGGTTATGGGCCCGCTTGGTATAGCAAAGGGTGTTATATCTATGCGTCGCGAAGGTACTTTTGACTTCCTTGGTTTTACTGCACTGCTATCTATCGCGCTGGCTGTTATGAACACATTGCCTTTTCCGGCGCTCGACGGGGGTAGGGTGGTTATGGTTATTATTGAAACTATTCGCCGTAAGAAAATACCAATGGTTGTCCAAGCTTGGGTAAACGGTATCGGCTTCTTGATTTTGATATTACTGATGGTGCTGATAACAATAAAGGATATATTGCACTAGTGGTTAGGGACAGGCGATTTGCTCAAAAATCGTGTCGCGTAATGTCCATTGAAGCGCGCCATAAAAAGTCTTAATTTATAGTTTTTGACTTTTCATATACTAAATGATATAATATTTTTAGAACTAATAATATTATATATGACTCTATACGAAAAGGCTTTCATGAAAAGTCTCATCATCGCAAGTTATCGGAGAAGAATGTCTTGGTTTTTTTTCTTTGCTATTACTTTCATTACTTCTCTTTTTGTACTTATTACAACAAAAGATGTGCTCCAGACATTTTCCAGCATTGTGTTTTTTTCTTCAGGTGTAATTTCAATTGTGCTACTTCTTAGATTGGCAGATCTCAGGGGACACCCACTTCCATGGATTATTAAAAAAAGACAATTAAAAATAATTCGTGATCATGCACAACTGAACTTTCAGGAACTTGAAAAATGCGTATCATTGGATGAATATTTATATATAAATCCATGAGAACTTTTAAACAGGCATATTATATGTCCTGTTTTTTATTTAAAATAACATTCCAATATTCTTGAGAATATCGGAATGTTTCTTACTTGTCGGCAGGCGGGTTATACCAACAAAACTATTGCCATGAAAACTGCTACACCAATGCGGTACCAGCCGAAAGTTGTAAAGTTGTGGGTAGATATATAATTTAGAAAAGTTTTAATGGCTATATATGCTGTTATGAATGCAGTTATAAAACCAACACAAAGTAGAAGGTATTCGTAGTTTGTAAAACTAAATCCGTTTTTAATAACTTCTAGTCCAGTTGCGGCGGCCATTGTAGGTAATGCAAGTAAGAAAGAAAACTCCACGATAGTTTTGCGTGGTATACCACGTAGTAAGCCCCCGATAATAAGAGCCCCAGAACGTGATACCCCTGGTATAAATGCTATAGATTGTATTACACCTAGTAGACCGGCTTCTGTGTTTGAAATTATGTGTGTATGTGTGTCGGATTCTGCTTTTTGCTGTTTGCTTTTTGCTATATGCTTTTCAACTACAAGTATAACTAAACCTCCGATAAATAAACTAAATATAACCACCCAAGGTGAACCCATCAATAGTTTTATTCTCTTATATAACAGTAGTCCCAGTATTGCGGTAGGTATAAAACCATAAACCACAGATAGGAAAAGTTTTTTGTTTGTAAATAGTTTTTTAATATATAAAACAGCAACAGCAAGTATTGCACCTAACTGCACTATAACTTCAAAGCTTTTTACAAAGGCAGATTCGGGTATGTGCAGAAGTGTGCTGGCTAGTATCATGTGGCCAGTAGAAGACACTGGTAGAAACTCGGTTATGCCTTCAACCAGGCCAAGTATGATTGCGTGTAGTATTGCCATAGACCAAGTATAAGTTATAAAGTTGAAAGTTCAAAGCATTCAACAATGTCATTATGGCGGGCTGTAAAAGAAGGCACTCAAATTATCGGCCGTTAAAAAATGTTACCCCATTTTTATCAATTTAAACTACATCACTTTTGACGGCCGTCAGAAGTGATGTAGTTTTCGTCATTGTTTAAAGTAAACCAGATACTGCTAAATACGTACCAACTATTGCCGCCGTTTCTGCGCGTAGTATGTTTGCACCGGTGCTGTATATGTTCCATTTTTTTTCTTCAGCTATTTTTTGTTCTGCTGGCGACCAACCACCTTCGGGGCCGATAACGATAGTGCTGTTTGCTGTTTGCTTTTTGCTTTTAGGTGATTCTGCAGAATCGTGTCGCGCAGTCGATTTAGCAAAATCGTGTCTGGTACTGTCAATATTTACCAGATTTGAAGCGCGACCTTCAGTATAAGTATCAAAAAAGTAAACTGTACTGTCGTGGTTTTGTTCTGCCCATTTTGTAAAACTAATTGGTTCGTCGATAATAGGCACTGTCATTCTTTCAGACTGTTCGGCAGCTTCACGGGCAATGGTTTGTATACGTGGCATGTTTACGTCTTTTTTAATCGTACGTTCAGACACTATGGGTACAATGCGATCCACTCCAAGTTCAGTAGCTTTTTGCACAACTAAATCAAAGTTTGAGCCTTTTATAATAGACATTACTAATGTAACTTTATTGTCTTTCTCAGGTATTGTACCTTTGTTGTTTATGGTACCAGTAACTTCTTTTTTACTTACCACTTCGAGCGTTATGTCGTAGTATAAGCCGTCATTACAAATACGCACAATCTCGCCAGCATGTAGACGTATAACATTGTTCATGTGGTGGACTATATCTTTCTCTGTAATGGTTAATTTATTTCCATTAATCCGGCAAGGTGTAATAAAGTGGTGGATCTTCATATGTCGAGTATAGCACGGCATAGAGGACAGTGAAAAGTTTACATTTTTCAGTGTACATATTTGTAAGCCATTAAAAGTAACCTGGTCACTGGTAATTGTACGTGGTAAGATGATGTTTATGAAAGAAATAATTACGTTGCCAGCCAAGTCAGTAAAAGTTAAAAAAAGTTCCGCCGGCCTCGGTCTGTATGCCACAGTAGATATACCAAAGAAAACTTGGATTATAGAATACACCGGTAAAAAAGTTTTAAATAAAGAAATAGAAGATAACACTACAAAATATTTATTTGAAATTAATAATCGCTGGACAATAGACGGTGGTACGCGTACCAACACTGCCCGTTATATAAACCACAGCTGTAAACCTAATGCAGAGCCTGAAATAAAGGGGCACCACATATATATACAAGCTACTAAAAACATTAAAGCCGGCGAAGAAATAACTTACAACTATGGTAAAGAATATTTTAATAAATTTATAAAACCAAATGGTTGCCGATGTGCTAGTTGTTCAACTAAAAGGGAATTAGAGGGCAAAAAATAAATATTCCACATTTTGCAGAATATTGGAATGTCTAATATTAAAAATCCCTAACTTACGTTAGGGATTTTGTTCTGTGTTTCAGAAAAACTTACTGATTTTGCACTGTTTTGCATGCCATGTTTATAGCTTTCTTAAGGTAGTTTTCTGCCATGGACCAGTCTATTGGGTCCAGGGCATTGCCACTAGGTCTTAGTCTGCTTTGTGCATCAATGCTTATACCATTGTATTTTTCAAAAATTTCATTTGCAAAATACATTGTGTTGGGACCAAGCCCGCCAGCTACAGCAACACCCAGGTTTGGCAAATCCTTCTCAATTTTTTCTATCACAGGTAAAAGTACTTTTGCGTTCATTCCTACACCCTTGCCCATACTTTTGTCTAACAGTACATACTGAATACTGTCTTCATAATGTGAGATGCGGTCTACGATTATATCAACATTGTTGTTTACATCTTCGAATGCATCTCTACCGATCTGAATAATTACAGAAATGTTCTTGTTTTTAAATACATTACGAATTACATTTGGATTGGGCCAGATCATATCAAACTGCATAGCGTCAAGGTTTTTTCCGCCGTAATATATGGCAGATTCGATGCTGTTTGCAAGGTCGTCGTTGTTTTCGTAGTCTACATAATGCAGGCAATTGAAAACCTCATCTGAGGAAAATATCTCAGCAATAGTTTCTTTGTGGGGGAATGCTTTTGACCATTTTGTCGGTATGTTATGTAAAGTCTTATAACTCATCATAACGCCAACGTGTAGTAGATAGTCGCACGAAGATGGTACTTTACTGTTAAAAACAGTAAGCATCTTTTCGACTTGTCTGAAATCAGTAAAATCTGTAATGCCGATGTATGGGTTAGTTTTCATGATACAAATATTTTTAATTTAGATTACATCTTGTTTATATTAAAGTCAATAAAATAAGACTATGTTTGTATATGTAAAAATCTTGCAAAAAAATGTGTTTTAGATTATAATTTTCGAGTATTGTTCTGTATTAATTATTCCCCTGCTTATCTAAA
>CAYWWG010000009.1:0-24582 GCA_964461985.1 uncultured Candidatus Saccharibacteria bacterium | reverse complement strand
GAAACATATGTGGGTGTACCGTATGCCTTAACCGAAAGAGAGAGAATGCTTTCTTTTTTATCTCTAGCTATACGTACAGCTACTTCTTTTTGAACTAATAAAACCATTGTTTTTGGTTGGTTTTTTGTTTCGAGAAACATGCGTATTATTGCCCCGGTTATATTGTAGGGTATATTGGCAATAAGTTTGTAGTTTTCAGTTAACAGTTTATAGTTTAGAAGATCAAATTCCAAAACATCACCTTCTATAAGTGTGAATAACCCTTTACTTATTTCATTAGCGAATTTATCTTGCAAATATGGAACTAATTCTTGGTCCTTTTCTATTGCCACCACATGTGCACCATTAGAAAGAAGTTTTTCGGTCAGTGCACCTTTGCCTGGGCCTATTTCTAAAACAGTGTCACCTGCAGAAACTGAACCAGCATGTAAAATTTCTGCCAAAGCCTTTTGAGACTTTAGAAAATTTTGTCCGAGTGATTTTTTAGGTGTGTGCATTTTTTTAATAGTTTAGAAAGCTTCAAAATAAATTGTTTTTTCACGTGGTCCGTGTATGTGTTCAGTTTCTATTATTTCGTTCGGTATGTCAAAAAGGAATTCTGATGGTGAATTTATTTGTCGCATTCCGAATATCGTTCGTAGTTCTGCATGTACTAAGTATAGTTTTTTTTCAGCCCTTGTTAATGCTACATAAAACAAACGACGTTCTTCTTCTTTGTCGGCTTCAGTACTACGTCCGTCACGTTGATGTGGAAACAGTCCGTGTTCTAAACCAACTATAAAAACATATGGAAATTCTAAGCCTTTCGATGCGTGCACTGTCATCATGCGAACACCCTTTTTTTCTTCATTATGAGTTAGTGTGTCTTGGTCGCTCATTAATGATGCATCTGAAAGTAGGTGGTCTATGCCTTCTTCTGGTGGGTATTCATCATATTTCTGGGCCAATGTAACTAGTTCTTTGATGTTTTCTAGTCTTTCTATGTCTTCAGCACTGCCTGCTTTTAGTTCTGATTCGATGCCAGTTGTTTGTACTATGTAACGTAGTACTTCACTGGGTTTGTTTACTGTTGCATATGCATCTATGGTTGATAGTAAATTGTAAAAAGATTCTATTTTCTTTTGCATAGCTGGGGGTAGTTGGTCGCGAGCTCCAGAGAAAAGTTTAATTAGAGTTGTTTTTCCTATGCCACGTGCTGGAAAGTTTATAATACGTTTAATGTCAGAAAGAGAATCTGGGTTCTGGGCTGCGCGTAAATATGCTAAAACATCTTTAACTTCTTTGCGATCAAAAAACCTTGTACCTAAAACAGTGTACGGTACATGGTGTTCTAACATAGCTTCTTCGATAGCACGAGACTGAAAGTTAGCTCGATATAATATAGCAATATCGTCTGGACTAACACCTTCGTCTATTAGTTGTAGGCACTGTGTTGCTACAAAGTTAGATTCAACTTTTTCATCGAAAACCTGGTATACACCTATCGCATCACCTGCGTCCTTGCTGGTAAATAGTGTTTTGTCTTTGCGTTCTTTGTTTTTTATAATTACATTATTTGCTGCTGTAATAATGTTTTTAGTTGAACGGTAGTTTTCTTCAAGTAAAACAACTTTTGCATTTGGGTAGTCTTCTTCGAACTGCAAGATGTTTTTTATGTTTGCTCCACGCCATGTGTATATAGTTTGGTCAGAATCCCCTACTACACAAATGTTTTTATATTTTTTAGCTAGTAGTGTAGCTAATCTGTATTGAACTTCGTTTGTGTCTTGGTATTCATCTATATGAATGTATTGGTAACGGTCTTGATACATTTCTAATACACTAGGGTGACGTTCGAATAACAATACTGTTTCTAGTAGTAAGTCGTCAAAGTCTAGCGCGCCTTCTTGTTTGCATGCTTTTTCATAAAGTTCCCAAACTCGTGCGACGACAGACTCAATAGTCGAAGTTGTGCGTTCGGTAAATATTTCGCGCATTGTCATGTTTGATTTAGCACGTGAAATAATACCTTTAATTTTTTTTGGTTCGTATTGTTTAGGATCTAGGTCGATAGACTTTATGGCGTCTTTGATCATAGACACAGCGTCACCTTCGTCTAATATAACAAAATGTTTCTTTAGTCCAAGTAAAGCATGTTGCTCTTTTAGTATGCGTACGCAGAATGAATGAAATGTCAGTAGTGTTGGCATACCGACCACGTTTTCCAGGTTTTGGTGTATTATTTTTTCAGCACGTTCCCGCATTTCCTTGGCAGCTTTGTTTGTAAAGGTTATGGCTAGTATTTGGCCAGGCCGAACACCACTATATATAAGATGTACAATTCTGTGTGTTATTGTCTTAGTTTTACCAGCTCCGGCCCCTGCTACTATCAAAAGAGGTCCATTTATATGGGTTACAGCGGTTTTTTGAGCTTCATTTAGGCCCTCAAGGTAATTCATGCTTTCAATATTACCATAAAATACTTGATTTTCAGAGCTTTTTGATTTAAAACCTTTGTAAATAAGCCTTTATTACAACATTTTTTGCACTTTTTGTCTGTTGACTCTGTTTTTTAGCGTGCTACCATAGTATAGGTAAGGCCTAGGCCTACGTTATGTTACCTCATAAAACACAAACAACCGGCGAAAAAACAGACATTATGTCTCGCTTTGTTCAAAAAATCCTTATTTCTAAAGCTTTTATTGCTTTAGTTACCCTAACTTTATTTGTTCCGACCTACGTTCACGCGGGTATTTTTAGTTTTTTAAGTTCCGTGGCCGATGCTCAGAGTAAAACAGAAATAACTAAAAATTCTCAAACCCTTGTTTTATCTGACCCTTCTACTATTGTTTCAGCTGTAATGGGTGGCGATGATGTTGATACTACAATATTATCTGATGACAATGTTCTATCTACCGAGGTTGGCCCACTTGGAACTGCTATTGATGTAGAGCAATATGTTCCAGACTCAGATCAAATTAGTCTGTATGTTGTTAAAAAGGGTGACACTATAAAAAACGTTGCTGATTTGTTCGATGTTACTCCAAACACTATTATCTGGGCTAACAATCTATCTGCTAACCCTACATTAAAAGAAGGCCAAATGTTGACCATCTTGCCTGTTACTGGACTACGCTATACTTTTAAAAAGGGTGACACTATAAAATCTATTGCTAAAAAATATGGTGCTGACGCTTCTGATGTAGAATTGTTTAACGGAATAACAGCTGATACAAACATAGAACCAGGCACTGTAATAATAATTCCAAACGGTGAACAACAAACAGTAGCACAGCCAGCTAATAAGAATTCGAAAAATGCAAAGTCTCAGGCTGGTAAATACACGGGCAAGGGTGTTTATAAACTTAAATCTACTGGTGAACTTGACCTATCTGGCCCAAAGGCTGGCGACGCTGTTATGCGTAGTAAAAGCGGTGAAAAAACTTGGGGCTTTAATGCTGCCGAATACAGTGGTTACTATATGTTCCCTGTTCGTGGTGGTATTGTTACTCAAGGTTTGCATGCCTTTAATGGTATTGATATCTCTGCACCAAAGGGCACACCAGTTATGGCGGCCGCTGATGGTGTAGTTATTGCTGACTCTCGTGGTACATATGGTGGTGGTTATGGAACATACCTCGCTATTAAACACCCTAATGGCACACAAACACTTTATGCACATAACACTTCAAACATTGTTACTGTTGGTCAATCTGTAACAAAGGGCCAAGTTATAGCGTATGTTGGTTCTACCGGCCACTCGACAGGACCACATTCACACTTTGAAATCCGTGGTGCGAAGAACCCGTTTGCAATAAAAGGCACAACTGGTGACGCAAATAGCAAAGACTAATTTTGAAATATTAAAAACCGATTCATAAGAATCGGTTTTTAATATTGTTCTAATTTTGGTCTATACTGTAACGCTTCCAAAATGTGCATGGTTTCGATTTCTTTTGCATTAGCTAGGTCGGCTATGGTGCGAGCAAGTTTGATAACACGGTGGTAAGCCCGTGGTGAGAGTTGAAGTTTTTCAGCAGACTGGTCTAGTAAGTCGCGGACCTTGGGTGCTAGTTGGGCATGTATGGTTAAGTCTTTTACATTCATTTCTGCGTTTGTAGAGATGCTTTTTTTATGTTCGGCAAAACGTTGTTTTTGTTTTTTACGTGCGGATTGCACACGTGTTTTTATCGTCTCAGTTTTTTCGCCCGTTCCGACACCGGCTAGTTTTTTGTAATCTATATCAGCAACTTGGACCCATATGTCTATGCGGTCAATGATCGGTCCAGAAATTTTACGTTGGTATCGAGCAATGTCGTTGGGTTTACAGATGCAACGTTTCTGTTTACTGCCTAAGTTGCCACAAGGGCAAGGGTTCATGGCTGCAACTAAAATAAAGTTCGATGGAAAGTTAACAGTACCACGAGCGCGCGAAACAGACACCACATTGTCTTCGAGTGGTTGGCGTAAAGCTTCAATTACCTTTTTATCAAATTCTGGAAATTCATCTAAAAACAAAACTCCACGATGGGCCAATGTTACTTCTCCGGGGCGAATGTTAGCCCCACCGCCAACCATAGAAACATAACTGGCTGTGTGGTGTGGCGATCGAAAAGGCACTTCAGTAACAATATTGTTTTCGTTTATACCAACGGCAGAATGTATGCCGGTAACTTCTAAAACTTCGTTTAGCTGTAGTTGTGGCAGTAGTGTAGCAAACACTCGGGCTAACATGGTTTTACCTGTGCCTGGTGGCCCGTACATGGCAATGTTGTGCCCACCTGCGGCTGCAATTTCAAGCCCGCGTTTTGCGGTTTCTTGTCCTCGAACATCTGAAAAATCTATACCACTACTAATGGCGTTTGTGTATTTTATTTCGGTTTGTGGTTGTATAAAAAGTTGCGTTGGTTTTTCAGTATTTATTTTCTCGTCTAAGTGGTCTACTAAATTACGAAATGTTTTAACTCCGTATATAGATATACCTGGTACTAAAGCGGCTTCGCGTCTGTTGCCCCATGGTACATACATTTCTTTTATACCAATTTTTTGCATGGCCTGAACTATCGGTATAATACCACGCACGTTTTGGATGTCACCGTTTAAAGATAGTTCTCCGACGAACACCCTACCCTCGGGGTCAAAACGTATTTCGTCTGAGGCTAACAAAAAACCTAATGCTATTGCTACATCAAAATACGAACCTTCTTTTTTAAGTTCGGCTGGTGCTAATGACACTATTGTTTTTACATTGGTGTGTTTGGGTGAAGGAAAGCCTGAGTTTTTTAGTGCGCCCCCGACTCTATCACGAGCTTCTTCGACGGCTTTGTCAGGTAGTCCGACAATAGAAAAAGCATTTAACCCCCGAGATATATCTACCTCGACAGTAACAAGTTGACCGACAAGTAACTGCATTTGAGCACTGTAAAGTCGTGCGAATGACATTTAAATATTATACAGTAAAAATTTTACAAATAAAATATTTAGATAAATAAAACCGGAAACTTTTTATTTTCCGGTTTTATTTATCTGTTGTTCATGTGTTCTTTACAAGTTTTAGCTGATGGGTTAGCAAGTAGTCTGTCGGATTCTATTTGTTTGTTGCAGACTTCACACATACCAAAACCTTTACCTGCATCTATTTTTTCAATTGCACTTTTAATAGAGTTTAGTCTTTTTTCAAGTGTACGAACCATTTCACTGCGTGTTTCGTATTCTTCAAGTCGGTCAGCAAGATCAACCGAATCAGATTCTGGTCCGTCGTCTTGTGATGTAGGTATTGCTTCCCATGAACGGGTTTCAGTACTGTATACAGCTATATCTTTTAGTTCAGATTCTATCTTTTCCTTTTCGGTAGATAGTACTTCACGTATTTGTTTGTGGTTTGTATCTAATTTCATGTTCCGTATATTGTATCATAACCACAAAAATAGCAAATAGTTTTTACCCAAAAATCAGCACTATTGAACAATATTTCGACTTTGTTCTTTGGCCAAGCGAAGTAAGACTTCTTTGACGGCTTCTTTTGAATTAGTCACAATAAAGTGGTTATTGTCAAGGAATTCTATGATTATTAGTGGTTTGTTCTGTTCATCATATAATACTCTTCCGTCTTTGTTTTTTATTGTTATTGGAGCAAAGTTTTTTTGGTAAATTGGGTCATTTATAGTAGATGTTTTGATGTCAAACAAAGTTGCTGTGTCTTCTAGTGCTTTAACTTCCCATGTGGCAAGTCCGCGATATGCTGCGTCAGAACCATCAGTTGTGCCAAGTACAAATGGCGACTTAGTGCCGTCAGGGTTTGTATATATACCAACTTCACTTCTACCAGACAAACTGTGTGTTAGAAATTCGTCTATATGCCAACCAAGACTTTGAAACAACAGTAGACTTTCTACGGGGTTGTTTTTGTTGTCAGTAAAAAATACACGACGTAATGTACCTGGTGCATCAGTAGATTCTTTGGCTTTTATTATTGTTTCTAAAACATAATCAGATGTTGCTGGTAATGTTTTTGCTTCTGTTGATGTATCAAAAAATATTACAGGAACCACTGTTGGTGTTGCGGGTATAGCAGATTCTTGTTTTATATTCCAGGCATAGTATAAACCAAATGCACTTCCGAAAATAAATAAAATACTTAACCAGACCAAAACTTGGTTTTTACTTCTTTCTCGAGCCACACTACCGCGAGCGTGTTGGTCTTCACGTGCACGTTCAATGGTTTCTTTAACCAGAGCACCTTCTTCACCACGAAGGGCTTGTTCCATATCTTTTTCATAAGTACGAATAGCCCCTTGTTCTACAAGGATATTTGTTTGTGCTATAGGTGTAGGTATTTTTGGTTTTTGTGGAACAGTGCTCATAATGTACAAACTATGTTTATAAAGTTATTTCATTCCAATCAAGTATTTTTTAGGGGTTAGAGACATGTCTATAAAATCGTCTACAGATTCGATAAGTTTACTAGATGTAGATTTACCAAAAGACATCGCTTCTACTTGGGTCATTGTTTTTAAGTATTCCACTAATGGAACAAAGTCTCCATCACCAGAAATTATAACTATTGCATCTAGTCGAGGGGCCATTTTAATGGCGTCTACAGCCAGGCCCACGTCCCAGTCAGCTTTTTTTGCTCCACCGTAGAAAGTCTGTAAATCTTTAGTTTTAGTTTCAATTCCAGATTTTATCAATGCATCAAAGAAGTTTTTTTCTTCGCCAGAGTCAGACGTTATTACATATGCAATAGCACGAACTAGTTTGCGCCCAGCTAAAGCTTCTTTCATTATTGCGGCAAAGTTTACTTTGCGGTGGTAAAGGTTTTTTGCACTGTGGTACATGTTTTGTGCATCGATAAATACACCAACACGTTGTTCTTTTTGTTTTATTACTGTCATAATTTAATTATACCATATACTCTAAATACTTATACTAAACACAAGTTGTTTTTATTGTGTGTTTATGTGGTGCGATTTCTGATAAATAAAAACCCTCCATAAGGAGGGTTTTTATTATGCTTTGATCATTTTGATCATTTGGTCGTAGCGAGCTTTGTCGTTTTTTTCTAAGTATTTAAGGTGACTGCGTCGGTCAGCTACCATTTTGATCAAACCACGACGTGAGTGGTTGTCTTTTTTGTGTTTTTTCAAGTGGCCAGAAAGTTCGTCGATTCTAGCAGACAAAATAGCAATTTGTGCAGGTGAAGAACCTGTGTCTGTGTCGTGCAGTTGCACTTTTTTTATTGCAGTTAGTTTTTTCTTGGTTGTTAACATAGTGTCTATAATGTAGCATATATTGACAAATTATGCAAGGGTCAGTAATACAGTAAAAAGCCAATCTTTAACCAGCTAATTTTTGAAAAATTAAAGCCGGAAATATATAATTTCCGGCTTGTGGTAACATAGACATGTTATTCTTTAGTCAAAACAAGGTTGGTATTTCCTTGTTAAATCGTACACTTTTCTGCTTGTTGCTATGAAGGCGTCAAGAGAATATGTGTAATTTACTTCAGACTCTTCCACTATTTGTTTTTGTGTTTTTGCACTCAACCTTGGTTTTCTTAGTCCCCAATTAGTAGTGCTGGAGTCGAAATTTTGTTTGGAACTATTTTTACTAACTTCTGGTTCTTCACTTCCAGTGTAGTCATAAGTTATAACACTTTGCAGTTCTTCGGACGATGTTTTAATGCCGTCTATAAATTCTTCTGTGTCAGTATTATTAACCTTAACCCCAGTGCTGTAATTGCTTTCAGAAAGGGCTAAATTGTTTGATTTATTTTGCTTAAGCGCAGCTAATTTCTTTGTTAACTTGCTTGTGTTGTTTATCTTTGTCATTTTGTCGTATTTTTTAGTAGAACCTCACTAATAAAACTATATCAGATATAATATTTTTTGTCAAACTTGCCAATAAACATTATTGTGCGACATTGTGATATAATTTGGTTTATGGATGATATTAATACATGTAAAAGGCAGTTCCTTGAATATGTTGAAATTGAAAAAGGTCAAAGCTTAAAAACCGTAGCTAACTACGACAGATACCTAACAAGGTTTTTTACTGTTTCTAATATCAAAACCCCTACCGACATTACTGACGATGTTGTGCGTGAGTTCCGCCTTTATCTAAACAGACAGTCTGGTATGAAGGTAAAAGGTCAGGTTGCCGCAACGTTAAAGAAAAATACACAAAATTACCACATGATAGCCATTCGGGTTTTTTTAAAATATTTAATGAAGCGTGGTGTAACTTCCCTACCGCCAGATCGTATAGAATTAGCCAAACTTAAAGAACGACATTTGGATCTTATAACTGTCGACGAACTAAACAGACTTCTGCATGCCCCTGAAACAAACATGTCTACAGCTGAAGGTATCGATAAAATTAAACTGCTTCGCGATAAGGCAATGTTAGAGTTACTTTTTTCTACAGGTTTACGCGTATCTGAAATAGCTTCACTTAACCGCGATCTTGATTTATCTAAAGACGAATTCTCTATTCGTGGTAAGGGTGAAAAAGTCCGTGTAGTTTTTTTGTCAGAAACTGCTAAGGATGCATTACTGGCTTATATAAAAAGCAGAAAAGACATGGCTGAACCAATGTTTATATCTCTTTCTAAAAACAACACACGACTTACATCACGTTCTATAGAACGTATAATTAAACACTATGCCATAATGGCTGGTATATCAAAAAAAGTTACTCCGCACGTTATACGCCACAGCTTTGCTACAGATTTGTTGTCTAATGGTGCAGACATAAGAAGTGTTCAAATGATGCTGGGCCATGCAAACATTGCCACAACACAGATATATACGCATGTTACCGATTCTCAACTACGCGACATCCATAAGAAATTCCACGGTAAAAGTAAATAATAAAAAGCATGCCCAGTGGTATGTAATCATTACTACTGGGTTTCATGGAAAAGGAAAGTGGTTTATACTACTTTTATGCGCATAATTTCATGGAATACTAACGGCCTGCGGGCTACGATAAAACAAGGCAATCTAGACCCATTGTTAACTAAATATAAACCTGACATACTTTGTTTGCAAGAAACAAAATCCGAAATGGATCAAATACCTACAGATTATAAACATGTACACGGGTATACATTATATATGTCGCCTTCACGCGCGCGTAAGGGTTACAGTGGTGTCGGTTTTTATATTAAAGATGGTTTCGATGTTTCCATTCCTATAAATGGTATAGGTAAAGCAGAATTTGATGTAGAGGGCCGTAACATCGTAACAACAATCCAAACAAAAACAAAACCTATTGTACTGATTAACACATACTTCCCTAACGGTGGTGGTGGTCCAGAACGCTTGGATTATAAACTTCGTTTTTATGATGCGTATTTAAAATATATAGATGGTTTACAAAAAAAAGGCAATCTAGTTTTATTTTGCGGTGATGTAAATACTGCTCATACAGAAATAGACTTGGCTAGACCAAAAGAAAATATTGATAATACAGGTTTCTTACCTATTGAACGTGAATGGATCGACCAAGTTGTGGAACATGGTTATATAGATATGTTTCGACACATACATGGAAACATTACAGATGTATATACATACTGGGACCAGAAAACCAAAGCTCGCGACCGTAACGTTGGTTGGCGTATAGATTACTTTTTTGCTTCGTCTGACTTGGCACCAAAAATTAAAAACTTCGAAACATTAACCGACTACCCCGGGAGCGACCATTGCCCGATAATGATAGATGTGGAAATATAAAACCCGAGTTTCATGACTCGGGTTTTTTGTTTGACATAAATAGATTGCCTGTGTTACTGTAAAGAAAATCAAAAAACGCACCATGAACTTTAAAAATTTAATTGCCCCGCCGGAAATCATTCCTTTGCCGGGAACGAAAGCTTACTTACTCTACTATCCTTCAGAAAACCCGGACTGCAATAATGCAGTTTTAGTAGTGTCTGACCCTGCTGGTATGGGTAGTAGTGAAAACTATGACCAATTTCAAATATCCCTTGAAAATTTTTGTTTAAACTTCGAACAGGATGTTGAAGAAAAACTTCTAAGGGAATACAAAAGAAGAAAGCAGGAATTTGAAAGAAGAAGGGGTATAAAAAGCAAAGAAATAACAATTGATGTTGTTTCAGAAAACCCCGAATCTTCCCCGGAACCAATAACTAACTGCAACGTATATCTACTGGTGTTTCCAAATGAAGGTGTTAAAACTGTGAACTCAGAAAATGACCTGGTTTGGGTTCTTCAAAATACAGTTAGGATTATGGTGTACAACCACAACCTGGCAACATGTATTTGTGTCGGTATGCCGTGCAAAGTGCTAGCAGATGTGCTGGTGCTGTTGTCTAAGGTACACATACCGATTATCGGAATCAATCCTAAATCGGTATATGAAGAATTTGAGAAACCACCATTTTATGGCGAATTCTCATACTTCTACACCAGAAGTGAAGAATTCCTTAATCAGGAACAGCAAGAAGAAATTAAGAAGTTAATTAAGGGTTATGTTACCACTTGATTGCTCAAACAAAAACAGCCGTAGAAATACGGCTGTTTATTATTGTTTTATATTGAAATAATTTTTTATAAAAAGTAACCTATATTTACAGCTATAGACATTTTTTGATTTTAGTGATATGGTAATAAAAAGTAAATTATTAAACCTTAATCGTATGAAAACCATTTCAGAAACCTCAATCAGTATTTACTACATACTGAAAGCCTGCCCGTTCAAAAGACCGATTTCAGGGGCAAGGTTGAACGAAATAGCTCATCTTTTGGAGTCCGAGCCAGAAGAGACGATTGTCTTAGACAAAACAGATCATGGTAAAATTAAAACCCATTTGCGCTGTACCCGATTTAAGAAAACACCGGAAGGGTATTTCGTAAAAGCTCAAAAAATTGGAAAAAAATCAATCATCTTCCCTAATGAGAACATCGAAGAATTTATTCTGTTTTTCAAAACCAAGGAAGATTTTGAAGATCTTCTAAATGAAATCGATCTTGAAAAGGTTCGAAAAAAGCTCAAGAAAAACGTTTTGTTTTTTTTGAACAAAAGGAACAATCAACTTCAAGTGGGTGAAGGCAAGCTTGAATTCTTTAAAAAGTTCAAAATACCAAAACTTGGTGACAAAGAGTTTTTGATCGAGGAATCTATCCAGTAACCTTTAAAGGCCGCCCCCGCGGTCTTTTTTTAGTAGTTTGCTCTGAATTTGTTTTAGTGGTATCGTAAATAAAAAAAGTATATGAATAATTTAATAACAGAAGCGCATAACATAGTAAAACTATGCCCGCTTAAATTCCCTGATTCAGGTAGATTTTTTGATAATTTTGTAAAGGATTTTCAGAAAGAATTTGCTCCGATAGTTTTTACATTAGCTATTGATTCTGAAAACCCTAATGAGTCCAGAAGTTCTTGTATAGCGTGCACATATTCGCGTAATACACCTGAGGGTATTTTTTTCAATGTTACTAAACATGGCAGGTTAACTGGCTACATTAATGGTGTTGAATTCAGAAATGCCGTATTGTTTTTCAAAAATCGAGAGATGTTTGAAAAAACCTCGTCTATGACTGATGGTGAAGCAAAAAAATCTGAAGTCGTTAAAAGTGTGTTATTTATATTAACACCAAACGAACACACTTTGTTGGTAGGCCCAGCCGCAGAGTTTATTTAAAAACCATTTCATTACCATAAGACAGTCGTCCCCACGACTGTCTTTTTGTTTCAATAAAAAATTACATGTATTGACATACGAGTATATAATATGATATAATACTCGTATAAAATTGTTCAACCCCAACCCCCAACCCCCAACCCCCAACCAATACACATGAAAAATATAATAGTCGTAGTTATTGCAATATTTTGCTTAACTAAATCCTTTGCTTCCTTGAATGTAAATTACTCGTTGAGGAACGAATTCGTTTACGTAAAGGTTAGCGGACCTGACGGAATCAATGAATTCAGTTTTCCTTGTTCAAGGTCGGCATACACACAGACATTATTGCCGTATATTGCCAATAGTGAAACCGATGCTGAAATTGCGTATAAACTCGAATTAGAGTATGTGCACAACTTGGTAGCAACTCAATCATCAAAAAACGATGATCGAAGCAAATCATTGCTTCACTCGATTATAGGTTTAGTTTGCAGCTTAGTTATGATGGCGATATATCTTAAATCTTTTAAAAATAAACGAGTTTCATAACAAGTGAAAACCAAGACAGTCGTCCCCACGACTGTCTTTTTTATTTTACGATATGTGTTTTTTCTTACCTACACCGTGTTTGGCGTGTAACTTTGCAACCTCTTCCCCTTCTAATTCATCTTTAGTTTCTTTTGCTTTTTCGCCTAATGCTTTAAGTTCTGCGTCGGGCATTTTTTCGTATTCACACACACGTTTACTTAGGTATTCGACAGTGTTCTTGGTCGGGTCGTCGAGAACTTCTTCTAATAATGCCAACAGCATCCAGCCCATGCGCGGGCCGGGTTTAATATTTAGTTCGTTTATTAAATAGTTACCATCGATTTTAAGTTGGGCAACTGATATAGGGTCGCGCAAGCATTCTTCGATCATGGCATGGTATTTACGTAGTCGGTATGATGCTTCAGTTTTCTTCATACCTGCCCTGTCTGCTTCACGTACTTGCATAAGTTCCCATATATGGTCGGCACCAACACTGGCTACAATACGGCGTACAGCAGACAAGGTTATTTGTTCAGTGTCTGAGAAAAACATATGTCTACGTACCATATTAGTAATGTATTCTACAGACTTTGTTGGCATATGCAGGCGTTCCAGTATTTTTTTAGTCATTTTAGCCCCTACAACTTCATGGCCATAGAAAGTGTATTCCTTCTTCTCACCTCTTCGTCTTGTACGTGGCTTTCCTATATCGTGGAACAACGCTGCAAGTCGTATTTCAGTTGAATAGCCTTTTTGGGCAGCATGGTCCAACGCAGCCAAAAGGTGTTCGAAAACGTCGTACATATGTACTCCACCTTGAACACAACCAATGCCTTCTATAAGTTCGGGTACAATGTATTGCAACAGGCCAGATTTTTGCAACAAAGCTACACCTGTGGCTGGTGCGGGGCTTTCGATTATTTTAATAAATTCGTCACGTATACGTTCTTGTGAAATATGTTTCAAAAGATGAGCGTTGTCAAATATGGCTTGAAATGTTTCCGCAGATATGGTGAAACCTAAAACTGTGGAAAACCTAACCGCTCGTAACATACGTAATGCATCTTCATTAAACCTGTCATTTGGGTTACCGACTGCACGAATAGTTTTGTCCTTTATATCCTGAATACCGCCGTACAAATCCACTATTTGTCCGATAGAATGTCCTTTATATGCAGAACTGAGGCTATACGCCAAGGCATTCATAGTAAAGTCGCGGCGTACCAGGTCTTCTTCGATGTTATTCGTGAAACGAACCTCATCTGGGTGCCTAAAATCTTCGTATTTACCCTCTTTACGATAAGGTGTAACTTCTAGTATGTGGTATTTCTCTTTTGTTTCCCGTGTAACATCATGTACAGAGTTTTCTGTAACGTTTTCATTAAGATCTATGTTATCTTTCGGTATACATACAGCCACAGTACCAAAATTGTTTTCGTACACAGTTTTTTCAAATAATGGGATAATCTGTTCAGGTAATGCATTGGTTGTAATGTCCCAGTCTTTTGGGGTTTTACCCATTACCATGTCACGCACACAGCCACCAACAAGAAAAGCCTCGAAACCAGCCTTTTCAAGGGTTTGGGTTACATGTGTAACGTATTTAGGTATTAGTTCTTTTTTAACCATTGTATTTTTATAATAACATATTTTTAATTTGTTAAGTAGTGAACCATGTATTATAATTATTTTATATGAAATCTAGGGTTCAAGATAAGCAAAAAGCAATAGAATTAAGAAAGCAGGGTTATTCATACACAGAAATAATGAATCAAGTTTCTGTTGGAAAAGGAACCTTGTCAAGCTGGTTGAGATTATTAGACCTTTCTGATGAGCAACTATTAGATCTAGAAAGAAGATCTAAGGATAAGCGAGATAAAGGTAGGTCAAAAGCGGTGTTAGTAAATAGAGCTAAAAGGTTTAGTAGGGTTGAACTTGCTGAAAAAGAAGCATTGCAAGAATTTGAATCATATAAAGACGATTCAAGATTTATAGTAGGTTTATCATTGTATTGGGCTGAGGGTACAAAAAGGGACGGTTCTGTTAGTTTTATTAATTCTGATCCAGATATGGTAGTTTTTATGATTGAATGGGTTGAGAAGTTTTTAAAAATCGATAGGAATTCTTTAAAATTTAGGCTATTTATACACTTACCTTATAAAAATGAAAATTTAGAATCTTTTTGGTCAGAAAAAATAGGTATTGAAAAGCGTTACTTTCAAAATACTATTTATAAGCCAACAATGCATAATGTTAAAAAAAGGCCTAATTATAAGGGTTGTTTTAGGTTTTATTATTCAAAAATTCACGATTTAAGAAAAATCATTATGTGGCAAAAATTACTAGTAAATTACCTGAAAGTGTAGTATAGTTAAATAACTGCACCCGTAGTGAAATGGATATCACGACGCGCTTCGGACGCGTTATTGTGGGTTCGAGTCCTGCCAGGTGCACACTTTTCAAATATTTATTTTCTGCTATAGTATATATACGCGGAATTGGTTCAGTGGTAGAACACGTCCTTGCCAAGGATGAGACAGGGGTCCGATTCCCCTATTCCGCACAAAAATAAATGAACCCGAAGTATACCTTCGGGCGATTTTATTTTATGCGTAGGGGAATCGGAAGGCTTTTCTTTATATTTTCGCCTTTGGGCGCAAATATAGAAAAGCACCCGCCACGGTAGGTGGCGATTCCCTATTTTGGTTTTCATGTACGTAGGGGAATCGGAAGACGGAGGCGGTATACAAGATTCCTGTGTAACAAGGAAGGCTTGTCGCCGAGTCCGGGCCAAGATTGCTAGGTATTTTTCGAACTTGTGATGAAAAATACCAGTAAATCGTGGCCGATTCCCCTGCTTAAGTGGAATTAGCAGTGTGGGTGCGAGGCGGTGGCTAGCCCGAACCGAGTGACTGACGAGGTGAGAGGCGAGGCCGATCCCTATTCCGCCTTTGTGATACCAGTAAATCGTGGCCAATTACCCTATTAAAATTTCTTTTTTTCTGCCCTTTTTATTAAAGACTTTTTTGACTTCATAGTCTTTTATATTCTCTAAAAACCTATATTTTGTATAGAAAAGTGTGTATAAATGTGGATAAGCCTGTGTATATTGTTTATAAAAGACAGTATACAGACATGTCAAAAAAATGTCGTGCTGTTCCATAAAAATCAAAAATAGCCTTATGTAGTAAGGCTATTTTTAAAATACACATTAGAAAACATAATATTTTATTTAGATATAGCTGTAAATATGTTTCACGTGACACTTTTACTAAATTTGAGCTAAAATGTGTGTAAAACGGACATTTGTGTTATTCATGAAACATTATGTGGTTATGAAATGAATCCTGTTAGAGATTGCAGATGTTGTAAATTTGATATGTTTCATATGTTCGTAATATGTTATTATGTGTATATACTGAATTAATCTACGGAAGTGCTAGGAATATCATTAGTCGAATAGATTATAATTAAAATCGAGAATAGTAAGTGTTTTCTATGCTATGTAGTAGCACTTCCTATCTCTAACGGGATGAAAGTTTTTACTTCAGATAAACAAAAGACTGGAGAAATAGGTGAGGAGGTGGTTTGTAAGTTCCTCATGAAACATGGCCATGAAATATTGGAGCGTAACTATACAAAAAAATGGGGCGAAATAGATATTGTTAGTGTTACACGAGAAACAGACAATTTTGCAACGATCTTGCATTTTATTGAGGTTAAGTCTATAAAAGTGGGTAATTTAGACCAAGTTAAGTACATGCACTACGACCCAGCCCAGAACATGCACCCTATGAAAGCCCGTAGATTGCTTCGAACTATTGAAACTTATCTATTAGAGCGTAAGGTGTCCTTTAAAACTAAGGTTTGCATAGACCTGGCGTGTGCGTATTTAGATATGAAAAACAAGACGGGCAGGGTAGTAATGTACGAAGATTTGATATTGTAAAACAAATATGACAAGAAATATTTTGATATACAAATTAGCAGTGTTATTATGAATATATGAATTTAGAACGTTTGTTTGGTTTAAATAAAAAAAATCCAGAAAATAATTTAATATTTTCAGAAAAGAATGAAAACCCACAAAAACTTTCTATATTTTCACAAATGGATGAAACAAATAAAATAATAGAAGAGATCGATATTGGTAGTATTGGTAGTATTGAACATGCTTTGGGTAAATTAAATTTAGTATTAGAAAAAACACAACAACTTTTTTTAAAAAAATTCATTTTTAATAAAATTAAAGATTTAGAAAATTTTAAGAATGATGTAATTAAACATAAAGATGTATTTAATAAAAAAACTTTTGACAAACATGGAAGATCTGAAAAATATACAGAGATTCAAGAAATGTTTAAGCTAATATTCAAAAATGAAAGAAGTGTTAACACGCGATTTTTAGCAAAAAATACTGTGGGTTATACTGAAGGAGATAGTCTTTATTATAGCACTGATAAAAATGTTTTGCGTAATGTTGCTGATTCACATAAAAAATATTCAGAAATTTTTAGTGAAGGAAGAATTTCGTCAAATTCAAGTATTAATGATATTAAATCTTTAGAAAAAGAAACCGAAGATATCTTGAAGCCTGAAAAACGATACTATACAAAGGTTGATTCTAACAGTTTTAAATTATTGAATGTAAAAAATGAAGATGAACTTATAAAACATTATATTTCTTTTTTATATTCTGGTGTTATGAATGAGTTATGCGAGGATCTCAATTTTAAAAGAGAGAAATCAACACTAGAAGAACAGCTTTATTTTTTAAATTTTTTAAACACAAATCCAGAATTTTATGACAAAATTAAAAATTTTTCATTAAAGTACAGCAATGACGGGATAAAAACTTTTCTTTCGATCGAAAAAGGTGGTAAAGAAATGGGGAACAAGATACTTCATTTATCTGAAAACTTACCAGAAAATGAAGCAAAAGAAGTGTTTGCTGGGTACAGTAATCTTATAGATAATGCTAATATTTTAGGTGAAAAAATTTCTAGCCGTATAGGATTTCTAAATAAAGATAAAATTTCAGAAGGTGTAGATATAAACAAATTACCAAATGAACTAATCGATTCGCTGATGTTGCGCGCTAAGGATGTGTTGGTTGGTGCAGATAAAGTCTTAGAAAATCAACTTGCTGGTGCAGTAGAAAAATTAAATACAAAAGACGTAACCGATGCAGTGTTAGGTATAAATACACTTGTATCCATGCTTTCTAACATAGACGGCGGGTCTGAGTATTCTTATAAAAAACTAGAATCTAAAGGTAATAAACCCGGGGAATACCTTACAAAATACTTAGTTATAGATAGTAGTGGCATAGAATATGGTTTAAAAATATTTATAAGACCCAAAGCTGAAAAAGACGCTCAGGCACGGGTAAATATAGAACTTTCATTTGATACAGAAAAACCAAACGAACGTTTGCAAAAAGCTTTTTTTAACGAAACTATAAATCATAAAGAAAATAAAACATCTGCTTGTTCAGTGTTGCGTATAGGTATAGATAGAGACGATTTTAATTATACAGGGGCTGTTTCTTTGGATATAGGTCGTTCAGAACGTACAACCGAACGTTACACCAGAACAGGTGATGTGTTAGGCAAACTTTTGTCTATGACAAGCACAGAAGGCCACCACGAAACAAGTGCCTTTAGTAAAGAGTTCGCAGATGAAAAAGTCTTTGAGTCTATAACTACAATGTTGGCGGAGTATTTTGCAAACCAAGAGACTTCATAATGTAGTCGTGGTCTTTGTCGGCCTTGTTCCATATGTATTTAAAAAGTGCTACAAAAGTGCCATGTATTGCTGGGTCATCTATGATTGTTGAGATCATTTTTTCATTAAAAGAAGTAATGGCAACTTTGTGTGCACCATAAATAAGTATTTGTGCAGGCTCATTAAAGTCTGTTAGTGGTATCAAACGGCGTTCAACCATGTTTTCTTTATCAGATTGTTGTATAGATACTTTTGTGTCGTCGACAACTGGAGTTATGGCTTTGGTGTGTATACCTTTACTGACTTGGTCTTTGATCTGTTTTGTTACTATTGGTACTATTTCAGGGTGTTTGTTATCAAAAGGTGAACGTATAAGTAGAATGTCTTTCTTTTCGGCCAGTACATCTGTGTAAATATTTTTTAAACCATCTACCCCTTCATAAAACTGCACGTTTGGCTTACCTGTTAGCAGGTTAAACTTAGAAGCTAAACCACCCAGCGAATATGTGACGGTTTCTTTGGTTAACAGTATAGATTTGGCCCGAGCGTCGATAATGTCCAGTAGTTTGTTGGGGTGTAGTGGACTGAAAACTGCCACGGTGCCTGCGCCACCCTTTTTTTCGACCAGACCCATTGATTCTAGTTGTTCTAAGACTTTATATACTAAACCACGTTTTATACCCAGCCAGCTTGTTAATACGCTGGCTTTTTGTGGGCCCTTGTCTAGTAGGGCACCGTAAACCAAGGCTTGTTCTTCTGATAAGCCTGCTTCGATTAATATTTTTTCATTGTTTTGCATTTATCCAGCACTAAATTTCATAAAACAAATTCTAGTGCTGAATAACCCTTTTATTACGAAGGAAGGTTCTGTGAGGAGACAGAACGAGCCAGTTCATAGCCGGGAGACTCAGGAACTGGGTGGTAAAAGGGAGAACTTTGACAATATAATATTGTGCGTTGAAACCTTTCTGGCTTATTGGCCAACTTTCCTTCGCAGTGAAGTACGAGAGGAATTTTGAACGCACATAACCATTAGAAATATCTATGCCATATGGTAAGGGTGGTTTGTAGTGGAAATAATATTCCTTATGTTGCGGGGTGTTTGTATATAAATTTTGTATATAAACACCCCGCTTAAAATATGGGGATAAAATGCAAAATAATAACATCAAAATAAAACGGGAAGTGGTACTTCCTGGTATCAAGATCGTGGGTAAGATCAATCTTATCCACAAAAAAACTGCTCCTAAGGGGGCAAAAAAAGAGTCCAGAGACTATATAGTCTCTGGTGGAAGCGGACACTGGTGGGCTTACCACCAGTAGTTGGGTAAAGGGTAAAGAATAAAGAATAAGAGGTTCTTAATTGAACCTCTTTCTTATTCGATTCTTCATTTTAATATGGAGGGTCGATAGGGAATTCTTTGGGTGTTACGAGCATACAGTTTTTAAATATTTGAGAATTGTATGCTCGTAATACGGAACGCACTATGTGCTAGTACTCTTCATAAGTCAACATCCGATAAGGCCTGCCAGCCAGAAGACGGATCTGTTACGAAAGCGGACCGCGGAGAAAGTTCCGATTTCCCCCAGACTAATTAATAAAACCCTCGACTGGGCGAGGTGTGAAGTATGAAAGGATTTGTTTATAATGGCGATGCAACAATCACCAAAGGCTGCGGTAGCAGTTATGGTGAGCGTTTTTTTGCAGTAAATGATTTGGTTGCCTTTAAGGCAACCGATTATTCATCCCCCGATGGGAATTCCCATCGGCACGGATGCATTCCCTCGAAGGAAAAATATCTCCTACAGGAGGAGATATTCCTAGAGGAATTCGACAATTCAACTTACCCAGGTCCAGGCGTTGGTCCTGTTGGGAGTTTGGATGTAAAAAAAATAAAAACCATGCCAGATGAGTTCTGGTGTGAGTTTTGGACCGAAAGAGAGTTCCTCTCTTTCGTTCTCCAGGTGCTGGAGAGCGAAGAGAATGTTTTCTCCGGGTTTATACCCGGGGATATTTCCGAGGTGAGAAATCACCCTGGAAAGTTTTTGCATATTTACAATATCCCGAAAGGGTATTGGAAGTGCAAGAAGAACACGTTTGCCGACACGGTGTCGGCCATCAACCTGCAGAAAATGCAGGAAGATGAAGCTGCTGAGATTATTCGCCGGTTCGAAGCCGGCGAAAAAATTGGGTTAGAAGCCATGAAAAATGCATATTTGTATGCATTTCAGGGGCTTACAAACCGGTACGAATATTTCCGCCTTGCCCAAAAAGCAGGGTTGGAAATAACCATTTCAGTGGCTCGTGCAAACGGCCACAAAGAAACTGCTGAGACCCTCCTGTCCTGGAGGGAAGCAGGGGTTACAGACACCGACCTTAAGTCGGTCGAGTCTGGAAAAGACTCTTGCTGTAATCACCACTACTACTTCAAACGTAGTGGGTGGAAAAATAATTTTTATTTAGCGGCGGAAACGTACGGCCTCGAGGCTGTACGTTTTCTGGTGCTGAAAAGCCTGACGCCAGAAAGCCTCAAACAGCACATTGCTGTAGAGGCTGAAGCCGAGCGCCTCCGTAAGGAAGAGCGCAAGGCCTTCTTTAATGAACTTACAAAATCCGTTACTGAAAAGTACGGTGAGGAAATTCTAAAAATTGCCCTTCGTAAAAAGGGCAAGATTATTGCAACCCTACAAACACTGAGTTCCTCAGTGTTGGGGGTTGAGGAAATTTATAAAATCCTCAGTTTGACAACTGAGGTATCCGTAATCGCGAACTTGATTGAGTTCGTTGAAAAGCGGGTAAAGCCCGGAAAGGCAGAAAAAACCGCGGAGTGTGCCCGTGCTTGGGCATACTTACGCGCCGTCTTTCCAGACGTCGCATTTTCAGGTTGTTTCGACGACGCCTTATTGGCGTTGTTGATTTATGCCGAAAATTGGGGAAGTGGTCAGTCGCCAAAAAGTGGCAACACTTTAGGCGACTACTGGCCATTGTAACGGGTAGGGTTAATGAGCGAGTGGTAATTTACCACTCGCTCTCGTTATTGAGGTTTTAAGTTTTAAACTTGAAGCTTCATTGCGGTTCAGTTAGCACTAAATTTTACTTTAGTAAAATTTAGTGCTAGGTTCTTCACATTTGCATCAAAGATAGTGTGTCCGTGGGGGTAGCGATGTCTGTGTATATACAAAACGTTGTATATACCAAATCTCTCTCCTCGGCATTGCTATTCTTATTTTCATACTACCTTTGATGCAAATGTGAGGATAACAAAACCCCGTGTGTGAACACGGGGTTTTTCTTAATGATGCTGGTAGGCGATACTTTTGAGTATCTCCAAGTGAATTAGCTTTGGGTCTGAATCCCTTTTCGATTCAAACGACAAAAGTACAGCTTTGCTACATGCAGAAAATTTCCTGATGCCAGGTGTAACATGGCTATCATAGAAGTTTAACTTACTTTTGATTTTCTTTTCTGTGGTGCAGTCTTCATTTATATGAAAACCATTTTTTAACAGAACTTCGTTTCTGGCCATTGTTCGGCGTATCATTTCTTCCTCTGATATGTTTAAGTGGAGCATAAAAACTTTCTTTTCGAGTGTGTTGAAGAACTCCAACATTGCCGATGCTGCCCCATAACTTGTAGGGGAGCCTTCTATTAGTATTGGACCTTCTTTGTGTTCATAAAGAACCTTTTTAGTCCAAAGCATACTTTCAATACAGACCGGCTGACTACCCCCAATGTCTTTGACTTCTTTGATTTTTTTGATTGCCCATGGAGGAAAGTTTGGTAGTTCTTTTTCGAGTTCTTCTTCCAAACTTACCGTGAATAAATCTTTTTCAGGGTGCAACTGCTTAAATGATTCCTTGAACAACTGTGTTTGGGTAGTTTTACCACTTTGTAATGGGCCGGCTATTATCAAAACCGGGTCTTTGTCGAATACTCTTTTGAGTAAGGATTCTTTTGTCATAGATGTATGCATAATGTGCTTTTTTGATTTACATCTTTATACCACACTTTTGCAAAAAAGCAAAGCCTGTGAAAGAACGAGGTATTAGGTTTAATGAATTAAGTTTTGTTGATAAATCTAATACCGCATCTAGTTTAAAGCCGTCTGAAATTTCAGATGGCTTTTTTATTGTTCAATTTCAAATACAACAGGGTAGTGGTCCATAAAGTATCCACGAACTTTAGGAGATTCTATATTTTTTACAATTATTTTATTTGAAACAAAAACTTTATCTAAATTAAAACCAAGAAAGGTTGTTGAGAGTATTTTTTTAGTTATATCAGTTAATTTTTTTGCAATTGAATAATATGCCTTTTTGTCATTTGAAAAAATAAAACATCTACCTCGTGACCAAATGTTTGTATCACCTAGGATAATTATGTCTTCATTGTAATTACAAATTGAGGATAGTTTTTTACAATCTTCTAGTCTTTTTAGAGCAGAGAAAGAGTTTAAATGGATTGGTATATATGTAATATTATTACAAAATACAACATTAAAATCATTTTTTAGTTCGGCAGTAAAAGCTATTTTACTTGCCACTAGTATACTATGTTTGTGATACCAAGTATTTGGTAATTGTTTGTGTGGGTATTTTTCTAATATATTTAGAAGTTCTATGTCTTTAGTGTCGTGTATTTCTTGTAGAAATATAATGTCTGGGTTTTGTAGTTCTATAAAATTTGAAACAAATCTACTGTTTAATTTTGGTTGAAAGTATTCGTGGTTTATTTTAATACCTTTAAATGAATAATTAAAATATTTTGCGAATTTCAAGTATGAAAAGCAACCAATGTTCCAAGTAAGTATTTTCATGTTTATTTAGTTTACCATGTTCGACATTTTATTAAAAACTTGAAATTAGCCTTTATTTGTGCAATAATAAGCACTGTTATTGAAAAATATTTGGTAGTTTAAAAGCTTAGCCGGGGCGTAGCCAAACAGGATTGCGATTTTAATAGACTTAGTATAGTCTAAAAAATCGGGAATATCTCTGTAGTATCTATGTTTCGGGGGTTATCGCATTGAAAAATTAGGCCGGGGTGTAGTATATCGGTAGTATCTATGTTTTGGGAACATAAGGGCCGGGTTCGATTCCCGGCACCCCGACCTAATTTTTCAATGAAGAATACCCAGATGTCCGGGGGACATCTGCGGCACGGAGTGATAAGGACGATTCGATTCCCGGCACCCCGACTAAGTTTTGAAGTAAAATGGTTTTGAATTTAATATAAAAACTGAACTTGTGTACATAGTTCGGGCTGTTATAATATGTGTATATGGCACATAAAGCTACAATAAAAGAAAAAGTTTTTTCATTGCGCAAGAGTGGCTATTCGTATTCTTATATATCAGAAAAAACAGGAGTAACAAAAAGCACTTTAAGTGGTTGGTTATCAAATGTTTCTTATAAACCAAATAAAGAAATGATAGAAAAGATCGGTAAAGCCAGAGCTACTTCTAATTTAGTAAAATCAAAACAAAAATTAGAGTCTATGAACAAGGCTATGGTTGAAGCAAAAAAAGATATAGATATAATAACAAAAAGAGATTTGTTTATGTTAGGTATAGGTGTTTACATAGGGGAGGGTTCAAAAAGTCATGGAATAGTTCGAGTTGTAAATTCCAACCCAGGCATAATAAAGTTTATGATAAGATGGTTCGAAGAAATATGTGGTTTATCAAAAGATAATTTTAAAATTAGATTGCATATATACCCTGATAACGATGAAAAAGATTGCATAGGATTTTGGTCGAAAATGACAGGTGTTTCTGTTAATAATTTTCAAAAAACTCAGGTTGATATACGTAAAAATAAGAAGTTTTTTAAGAAAGGTAAGTTGCCGTATGGCACAGCACATCTTTCCGTTAATAGTAATGGTAAAAAAGAGTTTGGTGTATTTTTAGCTAGAAAAATCAATGCTTGGATGGAAGAGGTTTTAAAATAATAAAATATGTGTATAATAGGGTAATTGCGGGTATGGTATAGTGGTAGCACGACACACTTCCAATGTGTAGACGGGGGTTCGATTCCCCCTTCCCGCACCAAAATGGAACCAAGCGGTTCTGAATGAACTAAGGAGTGGGCGTGCCAAAGGCACGCCCACGCTGTTTTGCCTGATTTTCCAAACGAATTCGGAGCGTCGCCTTCGGCGACGCGCACTGTTTTTTCGCCAAGAAGCAGGTTCGAGC
>CAYWWG010000008.1:7561-27578 GCA_964461985.1 uncultured Candidatus Saccharibacteria bacterium | reverse complement strand
TATGCTATAATACCGTTATAGTTATTTGAAATTACCCTTATTTGTTATGGGATTTATGAGTATTAAAAGTGCTTATAAACCCCGTAATAAATTAGATGGATAAAATGATTAAAAAAATTATAACCCATGCCGGCGTGTTTCATGCCGATGAAGTTTTAGCAGTTGCCATTTTACGCTACTATGGCATCAATTGCCAGGTTGAGCGTAAATTTAATGTAAGTCCGGAAGAACTTAACGACCCGAGCATTTTAGTGCTTGATGTTGCTAAGGTTCACGATCCTATGCTTGGTAATTTTGACCACCATCAGTCTGCCGATATGCCAGCCACCGATGTGCTTGTTGCACACTGGTTAGTGGAAAATGGTTTAATGCCAAGCGAAGTGTTTGATGGAATGTTAGATTTTTTAAATTACATTTCAGATGTTGATCGTGGTATTATTCCTGCTGGTGGGCCGGCCGCTTCATTTAATGGAATTATCCGTTCAATGAACCCAGTGAATGTTTCTGATCCGGCAGAGTCGAACAATGCGTTCGAGCTTGCTGTGCAAATGGCGGAAAAAATTCTTTACTACCAAATTAAAACTGCCGAACGTGCTGTGGAAGATGAAAAAGTTTGGAAGCAGTTAGAGCGATTCATGGGTGGTAAAGTAGTTATCCAGGAGGATAACTACCAGCTGGCAAACTGGACTAAACTGGCTGAGCGCGACGATGTATTGTTTATGGTTACACCAAACCTTCGCACACCGGGTGCATGGCAGATCATAAGCCGGGATTCTAAATTATACAACATACCAGTAGATGCCCGTCAAACTTTCCGACATCCCTCCGGCTTCATGGCCGTGTATGCTTCTAAAGAAGATGCAATTGGTCATGTAGAAGAAATGGTTAAGTAAGTAAGACAAACCATTTTCTTAAAACCGCTATATATGCAAATATATGGTGGTTTTTTTTATTTTAATTTCTGCCCTAAGTCCGACTTATGGCGATTTTTGTATATATGTTGGTATGTTATAATAGGCCTATGAAGCTACAAAAATTTGAACAATCGGGGTTTATATTGGAAACTAACAGTGGTTTCCGACTTGGTTTTGATATTGCTAATAAAACACCTTTAGAAAAATTAGAGGGTATTACAGTAGACGCAATGTTAGTGTCGCATATACATGGCGACCATTTTTCTGTGCCCCAAATAAAGGTGCTTGCACCTAAGGACCTATATCTAAACCACGAATGCATAGAACTACTAGGTGAAGAATCTTTGGAATGTAATATACATGAAGTAAAAGTTGGTGACAGTATTGAAGTAAGTGGTATAAAAGTAGAATTTTTTAATGTAGACCATGGACCAAATGTATCTGCACCACTGACAGAAAACTTTGGTTTTCTGATTACTGCTGACGAACAGACCGTGTATTTTGCGGGTGATATGTTTTATGAATCTGGTATAGATGTAACAAATTTATCTGTAGATTATGCACTGTTGCCTGTGGGTGGTTTTTATACATTTGGTCCAGCGGAAGCACTGGAATTCGCAAAAAAGTTTAAACATATCGGAAACATAATACCAATGCACTATGAAAAAGATCCAGAAACTAAATATGAATTTATAGAACTTAATGATGGGATGTTTAATATATAGTTAGCACAGTTAGATAGGGGATAAACAGGTAAAATTTAATGTATTATTTTTCATAAAGCCGTAATTATTTTTTAAATTTTTTATCATAATCTCAGAAAATTTTATATCAAACAGTAATACATAATAATTGTATTTTAGGAGCCTTATAAAATAAAGGTGCGACTCCCCTGTTATTTACAAAAAAGTTTTTACGTATCGTATTTACTTATCCACATTGCATGTGAACGATCGTTCACATATACTATATACATGGTCGCTTTAGTAATAGTTTAACCCTGGTTTGAAAAACAATAATCAAATCAAAAATGCAAATGTCAAAAGAACAATATATAAAAGTCCTAGAAAGACAATTAGAAAAATTAAATCGAGAAATAGATCTGAAGGTAATATCCGGTCAAAACTATGCCACTGAAGCCCGGGAACATACCGAACTCCGCAAGAAAATACGCCAGCACAAACAGACAACATTCTTTAATCAAATTATAAGTGCGTTTACATTACAGTACTAGATACCCGAGGGGTGGTTGATTCTCCCAAGAATCACGTCGCGCAATGTCCATTGAGGCGCGACGATGCGGGGCTAGTAAATGGATGGTGGCGGTCCCTGTAATATTTAAAAAGTGTATACTTATATATAAATGAACAACGATTATAAAAACAAACTCAGTGCGTTCTATGGTACAAACAATAGAATGCCGACATATAGCGAAATGATGAAGCTTTTTGGGTTCAAATCCAAAAACGCCGTTTCGCGTTTAGTAGACAAAATGCTTGATGCAGGTTTTGTAGAAAAAGATCACCTAGGTAGAATGGTACCTACGTCTATGTTTAACGAGACACCATTGTTGGGTCTGGTAAAGGCTGGTTTTCCATCTGATGTAGATGAAATGGTAGAAACAACTATTAACTTGAATAATTTTTTAATAAATAAAAAAGACAAAACATACATACTAGAAGTCGATGGTAAAAGTATGATAGACGCCCACATAGACGATGGCGACATGGTTATCGCTGAGCGCACTGAAACAGCCCGCGACGGAGACATAGTTATAGCTGAAGTCGATGGAGAGTTTACCATGAAGTTTTTCCGCAAGTCGGGGACTAAAGTTTGGCTTGAACCTGCAAACCGAGATTTTAAAAATATATACCCAGAACGAAGTTTAAAGATAGTAGCTATCGTTAAGGGTGTCGTTAGAAAGTACTAATAAATATAAAACATATGTTCGGCGAGAAAATTATATTACAAGCAAATACAATCGATGAATTTCTTGTAGATAACAGAGACGCTAGTTTTATGTTAAAAGTAAAAGGTAACTCGATGCAAAATGCAGGCATACTAGACGGCGACATGGTTATCGTCGAACGTGCATATGAAGCTAAAAACGGGTCCATTGTTATTGCTGAACAAGATGGCGACTGGGTAATGCGCTATATTTATAAAGATGGTACAAATGTATATCTGCATAATGGATCTGATCTAGACCAAGAGAGACCTCCTGTAAAAGATTTAAAAATTTCTGCTATTGTTCGGTCGGTAATTCGTAAATATTAAAATACACACATAATATGAAAGACAAAATACTACACGTCGACGGTGACGCTTTTTTTGCCGCCTGTGAAATGGCCAGGCTACCAAAACTATGGGGTAAGCCCGTGGTTGTGGGCACAACTATTGCCGCAGCTATGAGCTATAGTGCCAAGTCTATGGGTGTGCACCGAGCTATGCCTATATTTAAAATAAAAAAAGTTTTTCCGGATATAACTATTGTTTACCCGCATTTTGAACTTTACCAAATGTATTCCGATAAACTATATAGTATACTTTTGCGTTTTACTGACAAAATAGAAAGGTACAGTATAGACGAATGTTTTGCTGTGCTGTCGTACAAAGACATGCAACCATATGGTTCGTGGGGGAATTTTCTGCAAACTATAAAAGACGAAGTTCAGAAAAATCTGGGTATTACATATTCTTTTGGTCTGGCAGATACTAAGGTGTTGGCTAAGGTGGCATCTAAATATCATAAACCAAACGGTATGACATATATAGAACCGACAGACTTATATAACACACTTGTAAATGTACCAATAGAGCAAATTTGGGGCATCGGTCGGGCATTGTCAAAGAAACTAAAACAAATGAACATCGTTAATGCTGGGCAGTTTGCAAAATTATCTGCAGAATATATGTATGCGAATTTTAACAAACCGGTAGTAGAGTTGTGGTACGAAATAAATGGCAAATCAGTATTAAGTTTAAGTTGTACAGATATAGAACAACCAAAGTCTTTGCAGTCGATGCGAACATTTGCACCAGCTACAAACGACCACGCATATGTGTGGTCAGAATTTTCGACGAATGTAGAAAATGTTTGTCAAAGACTTCGAAATATAAATATGTTAGCTAAGTCTGTAGAGATTTTTTTAAAGGAAGGTCAATATAATTACACGACTAATGTTTGCCACTTGCTAAATTTTACAAACAATCCGAGCGATATCTTAAAGTGGGTTAAAAACGACTTCGATGTTTTGTATAAAAAAGGTGTATTGTACCGCCAAACAGGTGTTAGTGTAGGTAACTTATGTCCAGAATCAATGGTACAAGCCGATTTATTTGATTCGCAAAAAAACATTTTAAATAGTAGGGGATATACTTCAGTTGTAGATGCTCTACGTGCAAAACATGGAAAAAATATTATTGGATTACTTTCAAGTTTAAGTTCAAAAAATAAAAAGAAGGGTATAAGTACCGCACAAAATATTTCTGACAATTATGTTTGGGGTCTGCCGTTGCCGTATTTGGGAGAAGTTTCGTAGGCACGTCTAGAAGGTTTATTTAATAAGGTATATGTCGTAAAAGATATATTGTGCGACACGACTATATAAAATAAAGCCCTATTCCCCTAAATACAAATATCAAATTTAGACATCAATTTTTTGATCACATATTTTATAATATTTATTTTATTTGCACTACCCTGAAATATTATATAAAAATAATAAAACCGCCAACACAAATTGGCGGGTTCTATTATTGGGTTTTTGGATCCCCTGCTGTATATTTGTTTTACTTTTGACTAATACATGCACTAAATATTTGTATTTGTTTGTTATATACTGCAATCTGTTCTTTTGTTTTGTTTATTAATGCATTATATTTTTTTACTAGGCTGTTATATTCTGACACAAGTTGTGTGTAATTTTCTAATGTGTTTGCACCTGGTGCGCTTATAACTGACCTTTGTGAGTCTAGTTGGGTTTGTAGTAATGTTGCATCTTTTTCGTGTGTCATTATTTCGTTTTTCAAAGATACACTTGTTGCTGGGCAGTCTGCTAGCGGTCTACCAAAATGTTGGACCGCTATCCATACTGTACGACCTTCATATGTACCTGATACTATACCTACACCTATTTCTGTATACGAATTGTTTAGTATGTTTGCTCTATGTCTAGGGCTATTCATCCATGCTGTAACAATGTCCGACGATGTTGCAAAGTTTCCGAGTGCAAGGTTTTCTCCGACTGTAATGTATTCGTACCCAGCATCTGTTACTAAGTTACTAACACCTTTCCCATCTGGAGACATGTGTTCAAAATATTGCCTATCTAGCATGTCTTTGGCTTTTATATAGGCAGTTTTGTTTAGTAAAAGGTTTTCTATAAGTATTCTTTTACCAGAATTTATACGTTCAGCATTTGTTTTGTTTATTATTCCACTAACATTTACTACAGATTCGTCTGATGTGTTGTTGTTTAGTGTGTTGTTTAAAAAAGTTTGTAGTGGTCCAGGTGTGTTTGCATTATTATTCAGTTTGGGCTTTTCAGTAGATACCGGAAATTCATTCTGCGGGTCAGTTGTATTTATTATTTGTGTATCAGTAGTTACATTTTTTTGGGATTCGTTAGATAGTATTTGGATCTTGCTTTTTAATTTACCTAAAAAAGAAACAACATTTGTTTGGTTGTAGTAAAGTATTGCACCTATTACTATTAGTATGATAAGATTTTTGTTTTTCATTAAATTAATTACAACTTCCAGATAAACTTTTTCCTGCTTTTTCTGCATCACTTGCTGTTTTATAGTATATCAAATTTTTCTTACTAAGTCCGCTTGCTGCTGGGCAGTCAATTGGGTAATATTTTTTACCTCGGCTTGAAGCTACATATAACCCGTCACCTGCCATGTTTGTTTGTGTGTTTTGTACTATCAAAGACTGTTCTTTATTGTTTTGGGTTGTATTTAAAGTTTGGGTTAGCCTACTGGGGTCTATTAAGGCGGCACCTATAGCGTTCGCACCACCAGTTATCACTACCCCACTATCCTTTTCTTCGCCTATTGACAATCTGCCTAAAACAAAGCATATTATACCAGTTAAAATAACGATAGAAACCACGGCTGCTTCGCGCCCTTGGGGGCTTTGCGAAAAGGTCTTGATTTTTTGGGTATAATCGTGTATACTCATGACATACCTTATTATATCGTATTAACCAAGAATATCTAGCATATGGCAACCAAACTGGCGGCAGGTACCGCAAAAAACCTAAACGATTCAAACCCAAAATATTTGGGTACTAAACTTTATGATGGCGAAAAAGCTCAATCAGGTAACATTATAGTTCGCCAACGCGGTACAAAGATACTTCCTGGCAACAATGTTCAGATGGGTAAAGACCATACATTGTTTGCAGTAAAGTCAGGCAAAGTAAAATACGGCCGTACTCGCAAAACACACTTTGATGGTAAAACCGTTGTAAAGAAAATCGTTCACGTTGAATAATACTCAAATAAAATAAAACCTCTACATTATTGTAGAGGTTTTATTTTATTCATTCCTTATGATAGATTATAAGAATGTTAGTGAGGCAATACTGTCGCCTGGGCGAAGCTTCATTATTGTTACACCTTGTGTATCACGTCCAGAGTTAGGAATACTTGCAATGTCTACACGTATGATTTGCCCGTTTTTAGATATTGCTATTAGTTCGGCTTGGTCAGTTACAACTTTAGCTATCATTAGTTTACCTGTCTTCGCACTGATCTTTGCAGTTTTAACGCCACTACCACCACGGCCTTGAGTTTTGTATTCTGTTAATAATGTTTTTTTGCCCAGACCATTTGCACCCATAACAAGTAATGAACCAGGTGTGCCTTTTTTGATTATATCTACACCGACAACAACGTCGCCCTTGTCTAGTTTTATACCGCGTACACCACCGGCACCACGGCCCATTTCACGAACATCAGATTCATTAAAACGTATTGATTGGCCTTCTGAAGTTGCTATTATTACATCGTCGCCTGCATCTACTGCTAATACACTTGCCAAGCTGTCACCCTTTTCAAGTTTAATTGCAATTATGCCTGAACGACGTACGTCTTTGAAGCTTTCTGCATTAACTTTCTTAGATTCACCTAGTGCAGTAACCATTATAAGTTGGCCAACAGCAGATTTTTTAGATTTTGATATCGGTAGTATAGAAGTTACAACTTCATCAGAACCTAGTGAGAGAAAGTTCATTATAGACTTACCTTTTGTTGCACGATTGCCTTCTGGTATTTCGTACATTTTTATTTGATAAGCTCGGCCTTCGTTTGTAAAGAATAGTAGGTCGTCGTGAGTGTTACCTGTAACCAACATGGTTACAAAGTCTTCCTCTTTTGTTTCTATATCAACCACTCCTACCCCACCGCGTTTTTGTGAACGGTATTGTGTAGGGTCAGTACGTTTTACATAGCCACCCTTGGTGTATACAAGCACGCATTCTTTTTCAGGTATAAGGTCTTCATCACTAATGTTTTTAACACCACCTTTTATCACGCGTGTACGTCGAGCGTCAGCATATTTTTCACGAATTTCTTTTAGTTCTGACGCTACTGTTGCTAGTATCTTTTTCTCTGATGCTAATAATGCTTCAAGTTCTGCAATCAATGCTTGTTTTTCTTTGAGTTCTGTTTCGACAGCTTTGCGTTCTAGACCAGCAAGCTTCTGTAGGCGCATTTCTAGTATAGCAGTAGCCTGTATGTCAGAGAATTTAAACTCTTTCATCAAGTTTACTTTTGCAAGTTGTGCGTCTTTAGATTCACGGATCAGGCTGATAACGCGGTCGATGTGGTCCAGAGCTTTTTTAAGACCTAATAATATATGTTCGCGTTCTTTGGCTTTTTTCAAGTCGTATAGTGCACGACGACGAACTATTATTTGACGATGACCGATGAATTCTTTAATTATTTGTGCTAATGACAGAGTCTGAGGTATACCATCGACAAGTGCCACCATGTTAAAGTGGAAAGTAGATTCTAGTTGGCTGTGTTTATATAGGTAGTTCAGCACCTTTTGTGGGTGTGTACCAGTTTTTAGATCGATAATAACGCGGATGTCGTCTGTAGATTCGTCGCGCATGTCTTTGATACCTTCCAACTTTTTTTCTTGAACCATTTCCGCAATGCTCATTATCAAGTCAGCTTTGTTAACGCGGTATGGAATAGAAGTAATTATTATTTGGAACTGTCCATTTTTTTGCTCGACAATTTCAGCTTCGCCACGACATACTACACCACCACGGCCTGTAGAATATGCATGTACTATGTCTTCTTTGCCATAGATTATGCCACCAACTGGAAAGTCTGGACCTTGGATAAACTGTAACAAGTCTTCGGTGGTTGCGTCTTTGTTCTCTGTCATGTGTATACATGCGTCGACAACTTCACCTAGGTTATGTGGCGGTATGTTTGTTGCCATACCCACAGCAATACCCAAAACACCGTTTAAAAGTAGTTGTGGCACTGCTGCTGGTAATACAGTTGGCTCCTTTAACGAACCGTCGTAGTTTGGTCGCCAGTCTACAGTTTCTTTGTCGATGTCGCGAAGCATTTCCTGAGTAATCTTTGACATGCGGGCTTCGGTATAACGCATCGCCGCAGCACCGTCACCGTCTATAGAACCAAAGTTACCTTGGCCGATAACTAATGGGTAGCGTGTAGAGAAAGGTTGTGCAAGGTTAACCATAGCATCGTAAACAGATACGTCACCATGTGGGTGGTATTTACCTAGAACGTCACCGACTACTGCAGCTGACTTCTTGGCTTTCGAGTTAGCGGTAAGGCCTTTTTCATGCATGGCGTATAGTATGCGTCGATGCACTGGTTTTAAGCCATCACGGACGTCTGGCAATGCACGTGCAGTTATAACCGACATGGCATAGTCCAAGTATGCGTCTTTCATTTCTTTGACGATATTGATCGGCAAAATACTGTCACGCATTGGCGCAGCTTCTATTACTTCTACCTCTTTTTTCTTTGGCATATATAGATATTATACCAAAAAAACGTGTCGTATGCACGCCTTTTTGTCTGTATTTTTTTACTCCACCTTGCATTTTTACCCTAGTAAAGTATTGACAAGTATATGTATATGTACTAATGTAAAATCAATCATAAAAGTTCTTTAACATGAAAAAATTTAAATTATATTTACGCTTATTTTGGCTTAATATTTTTACAAAACTTGGTTTTGTGCTTCTCTTGATTGGTGTATTTTTATATTTATTTGGAGACAAATTAGGTTTTTCTGGCGCGTATCTTTCATTTTTTGTATTTTTTGTAAATTATGTAGCAATTTGTTTGTTGTGTAGTTGTGGCTTTGGTTATAGTTCTTATAAAGAGTACAAGTTAATTATAACGAAATACTATAAAAGGAAAATAGAAATTCCGGAAAAATCTGAATCAGTATACCCTTGCTATAGACTTGCTCATAAAGTTGCATATAACGATATAAAAAACAACAAAATATGGATAGAAAATGTTTGACTTATATTCTTAGTACATGTATAATTATATAAATTTTTTTATACCATGAATAATCAAAACCAAACATTGCCTTTTAAGAAAACTACTTTCGGGAAAATACTTCTTGTGTTCCTACTGGTTGTAGTTTTTGCAACTCTTTTTTATGTACCTAATCCACCACATTCTGGCTTCGATGTATTTTTTAATAAATGGCGACAAGTCATAGAGCTTACCGCCGTGCTGACTGCAGCCTTTATTATTTACCTGCAACCGGGTATCATGAAATTTCAAAAATGGACTTAAGTGCCAGATTAAAACCGCAACAATGTATGTACATGTTGCGGTTTTTTTTATTTTTCTTTAGTTACTGTACTTTTCCAACCTGATGTAATACTTGATGTAACACCATTTAGTTTGTTTTTAAGATTTTCGTCATTAGGTAGTAGTGTTGCTGCATCTGGAAAAGACATGTGTCCAAACCATAAAGCCAAAATGCCAATGAAAATAATACTTGTCCACACCAATGCGTGGCGTGACTGAACTTCCGGTGGTTTTTGTTTTAGTCGTGCAAAGTAACCCATATGTATTTAAAAGTATACCACACAAAACACATATTTATGAATTTGTAGCCAGTACCATCACCTCGCCTTCTTTGCCTTCTACGTCTTTGCGTTTTAGTGTAAGTTTTTCTTCGGGTTTAGTGCCTTCTGCCCCAGATTCTTTTAGAAAAAGTTTTAGTGCGTCGGTGTTTTGGTCGTCGCCATAGTCTAGGGGTATTACTATTTTTGCATCTAGACTGTTAGCAAGTTTTGCAGCAGTCTTAGCATCAATGGTGGTTTTACCACCAATAGGTACGAATAATACGTCTGGTATACCTACGGCTTCACGGAGGTCGCTTCTAATGTCTGCATTTTGTAAAGCACCAAGGAAAACTACATTTAGTCCGTCGATGGTCATAACGTAACTAGTGTTTACGTAGTCTTTTTTATCAAGTGTAATTTTACTACCTGTACCCGTAATGAATACAGAATTTACTTCGTATGCGCCTGGGCCAGAAATAGGAAAAGCAACCTTATCTCCATAGTTTGCATATTCCATACCGTTGAAGTCTGGGTGGTTGTTAGAAGACAAAACAATGTTTGCCCCAAAGTGTGGAAGCTTTGCGTAATCTGAATCTTTACCAGGAATGTTAATAGCAATAGTCAGGTCGCCTTGAGTAATTTTAACGTATTGTTTGCCGAAATATGTGATAACCATGGGGGTAGTATAGCAGATTTTTATTTTTGTGGGTAGATCTTCTACCTCTCCATTACATGTATAGATGTGTCGATGGTTGGGTGTGGATAATTTAGGGGTCCAACCCCTAAATTATCCACAGGGTTGATTTTTTTGGGAAATAATGTAGTATAAGGGGCATTATTAACCGGCTAAGGGTATACCCTAAGCCAAACCAGATAGAGCTAACCCTTGCCACCTCTGACCAGATTTTTCAAAAACTTTGGCCAAGCAGTAAGAAGCCCTGTAGGGATACCGCTTAATAATGCGGTAATTTTTATTGTATGAAAACATATTTCGAAAAATCAACAGATAAACCAGTATTGGACACTTTAGTTGAAGGTCCGGTTATTGGAACTGCAAAAGCTGCAGTGTATATCGACCTTGGTCCAGCTGGAACAGGTATTATATACGGCCGTGAATTTGCAAATGCAAAAGACATTTTAAAAAAGGTCAGCATCGGCGACCTTATCAAGGCTAAAGTTGTAGATATTGAAAACGAAGACGGCTATATTGAACTATCTTTGAAAGAAGCTAAACAAGCATTGATCTGGGGCGAAGCTGAAAAAATAATCCGTGCTAAAACACCATTGGAACTTACTGTTAAAGAAGCAAACAAAGGTGGTCTAATAATAGACTGGCAAGGTATTATGGGCTTTCTACCTGCTTCACAACTTAAAGCGGAACACTACCCACGCGTAGACGATTCAGATAAAGATAAAATTCTTAACGAACTTAAGAAACTAGTTGGCCAAAAGTTGTCTGTAACCATGATAACTGCATTACCTAAAGAAGGTAAACTAATATTCTCTGAAAAAGACGGTACAAACGAAGAACGAACAGAGATGGTTGGTAAATATAACGTTGGCGACGAAGTTGATACTGAAATTGCAGGCATAGTAGACTTCGGAGTATTCTTAAAAGTTGAAGACGGTCTTGAAGGTCTAGCCCACATTTCAGAACTTGACTGGGGTCTAGTGGACGACCCACGAACCAAGTTTAAAGTTGGTGAAAAAGTAAAAGCAAAAATTATCGAAATAAAAGACGGTAAAATATCTCTATCTATCAAAGCCTTAAAAGAAAACCCATGGAACGTGTTCATTGGTAAAGTTAAAAAGGGCGACATTATACAAGGTGTAGTTATCAAGTACAACAAACACGGTGCATTGGTATCTATCAAGGAAGGCGTTGCCGGACTTGTACACCATTCTTCATTCGGTGGCGAAGATAAATTACGTGAAAAGCTATCTTTAGGTAAAACATACGACTTCCAAGTAACCTTGTTCGAACCAAAAGACCAACGCATGACACTAGTATGGATGGACCCATCTAAGAAAGCGTAAATTAGTGAAAAGTGTACAGCGTACAGCGTACAGTGAAAATAAATAAAACAAAAGAGCGGCCACGTCAGACGTGGCCGCTCTTTTGTTGCAACTATATTTAGTAAGTATATAATATCTTAAACACTAATTCTTTATAGCCATGGAAAAGAGAGATAAAATAATTAAAACTATTTACAAGGATGAAGTGGTTTTAGTTGACCACATAAACACTCGTTATTTCTTCTGTTCAATAGAAAGGCTTAAGTATGTCTTTGATTACGCGTTGAACTTAGAAGGAATCCTTTATTTTGGGTTTAACCTTGATATTTACGAAAGTACTATCGAAGAAATTTGTGATGTGTATAAGATTAGGCAAAAAGACCAAGAAAATTTACACAAATTTCTTAAAATGATGAAATCTTTTCAATACATCAAGGGGGTTTCTTATGTTGAAATTACAGATGATCTAAGGTTGTGGATTATTTTAAATAAAAATTACACCACAAAATTTAAAACTGATATCGGTAAAAAGATATCTCTAAGTATTTTAAACAATTACGATTTCTGGGATAAATCTCCTACTGGCATGATGTCAGATGAAAGTTCAGATTTTTTCGTACAGAGGGTGGCTTCAAAAATACCACCAAAAAAATAACAAAAGCCCGAATTCTAAAAATGAATTCGGGCTTTAAAAATTAATTATATAAACTCATTGCTTTTTCTATACCCTCTGTGGAAATTGTTTCTAATGCCTTCACAACTGTTGGTGTTAGTGCACGGATTTTTTCTAGTTCTGGTCCACTAAACTTTTGTAAGACATAGTCTGCAGTTTTGTTTTGTCCCCAGAAGCCACGGGGTTTACGTAGTTTGCCTTCTGTATCTACAGGGCAAATACCAATACGTATACGAACAAAGTCTTTACCCATGTGGTCTATTATTGAACGTATGCCGTTATGCCCCCCATGGCCGCTACCAACTGACAATTTCATTGTACCTATTGGTAGGTCTATGTCGTCGTGTATGACAGCCCAAAACGTGCCTTCAGGTTTTTGGCGCATTACTTTAGATACGTACTGGCCAGATTCGTTCATGTATGTATCTGGGTAAAGTATTTGTATTTTGCTGTTATTGTCCACTGTAAACTGCCCGCTATCAACTGGTAGTACAATTCGTCCCGCATTATGGCGAGTAAGTTCGTATTCTTTTCCTGGGTTACCTAGTGCGAAAACGATCATTTTTATATTGTACCATACTTTAAATATGTATTGCACATAATGAATGATTGTGTTATTGTCAAAAAAACCCACATTCATAACATGAAAAAAGAAAATAAACCCAAAGTCCTGGTTTTGATCGAAGCCCGGACGTTATCTCAGTGTCTACAAGATGTAGATAAAATTTGTCCGTATAACGGAAATTACAATGATGTTGACGGAATAATTCTGAAAGGTTTTTCCGAAGAAAATGGCATCCATGCCGGATCTGATTCAACGTACGGAAATATATTCGATGTTGCTAATATGGTGTACAACCGATGTAATAACAAAAGAATTAATTTTTCTACACGAGAATGGTATGCACCAAAACAGTTGTTAATTGGAGTTAAGGCTTTATGTTCCGACGCCGAAGCCTTTATAAAGGCCAAGACACACAAAATTGATTTTTTGTTAAATAATTTTAACAAAATACAAAATGTAAAATCTGATGACCAAATTAACTTTGAAACACAAATTGTTTCTGATGATTCTTTTGTTCACCCTTCTGGATTGAGAGACGACGCAGATTATGCGGTTGTTGGCTTCAGTTCATGGTTAAAAGCACACCACCATTATGCAATGTCTGTTATTTCTGCCGCTAATGCCACAGACACTGCTTATGCAAAGTAGTAAAATAACCCCGTCATTTTTTGACGGGGTTTGTTTGTTATCTTTGTTTGTGGTAATATAACAAAAAATTATTTTTAATATGGAACAAAATAATAGTTTGGTTAAAGATAAAAAAGTACTAGTACTTTTTTTAATTGCAAGCCACCGCCAGTTTTTAGATGAACTACCTAAAATACTGAGACATGGTAATGCTGATGGTGTTATTCTGACCAATTTGTTTGGTTCAGAAATACTTACGAATGGTCCTTTTCCAAATTTGTTACATTTAGCAAGTTTGGCGAAAAGACGTTTTTCTGAGAAACAAGTTGGAGTAGAGATCTATGACAGTAAAGATATTGCTTCTACGGTGTATGCAATTAACTGGGCAAAAAGTGAAGGTTTTGACCATTTGTGGTGTAAGGACGGAAATTCAATTGTGGATAAAATTTCTGAAGATTCGATTATTGTTTATGGTGCGGATAATATAGATATGCCCGCATTAGAAAATATTAAAAGAATCAAAGAAAGTTTATTGTCACAACAGACTTTGGTTGTATGTGGTGGTATTACCCTGGAAAATGTAGAACAGTTTATACCTTATTCAGATACGTTGGTTATACACAGTGCAGCAACTTTAGGTAAAGAAGACCCCTATACTTATAACCATGTAAAAATTAACGAATTTTGTAAAAAGGTAAAAAATCATTCTGCTCCAGATCTGACATCAAACACTTCTTCTAATTCTAACTGATTTAAAACCCCGCTGTTTCTGCTTGCGGGGTTTTTTTATACAACATAATATCTATTCCTGTCAATGGCATGTGTGCTGTATAATATTGCGCATATGGAAGACACGCAAAATCAAAAAAATGTAGATGTAGTCGTTGAGCAGAAACCAACATTAAAATCTGAGGTAAAAGAATTTATACGTTTCTTTATTATAGCTTTGGCTATTATTATACCGATAAGGTTATATATAATGCAGCCTTTTGTGGTTTCTGGTTTATCTATGTACCCTACTTTTCATGACAAAGACTATCTGATAGTAGACAAACTATCGTATGAAATAGGTACACCCCATCGTGGTGATGTTGTTGTTTTCCAATACCCGGGTGACCCTAGTAAATATTTTATAAAACGTATGATAGGTTTACCAGGCGACCATGTGGTTATAACAAATGGTAAAGTGACTATCTATAATACTCAATATCCAGATGGTTTAAAACTAGACGAAACAAAATATATACCAGACCCACAACTAACAGATAACATAGATAAAATAGTTCCTGAAGATAGTTACTATGTTATGGGCGACAACCGTAAAGAAAGTTATGATTCACGAGGTTGGGGTTTCGTACCAAAGAAATTATTAACCGGCCGAGCATTTTTAAGACTTTATCCGTTTAATGTTATAAGCGTATTACCAGGCAAAGTTATAGAAGAATAAATATTACTAATTAGAAAAAATTTATGGCAACTCCAAAAAAAGCAGTATCAAATAAAAAAGAACCATTACAAAGCGTAAAAGGTATGCGCGACATACATGGTGAAGTTTACTACCACTACCAAGGTCTTTTCGAAAAGGCTCAAGAAGTGGCATTGTATTACGGTTTCAAACCTATCGAACCACCAATAATGGAAAAACAAGAATTGTGGTTAATGGGTGTTGGTGAAGGTACTGACATAGTGGACAAAGAAATGTACACACTTAAAACCAAAGGTGGCGATCAATTAGCACTACGCCCCGAATATACCGCTTCTATAATGCGTGCATATATGGAACACGGCATGAGCAACCAGCCACAACCTGTAATGTTTTATAGTTATGGCCCACTATACCGCCACGACAATACCCAACGTGGTCGTTATCGAGAATTCCGTCAATTCAACCTGGAAATACTTGGTACTGAAAAAAGTATTGCTGACGCATTGATAATAAAAACCATCATGACCATACTTGAAGAGTCTGGTGCAAAAAACTTGGTTGTAGACATAAACTCGATTGGCGACAAAGAGTCTCGTCCTGCATACTTAAAGGAGCTTATTTCCTACTACAAAAAGCACATTAATGAACTACCTGCTGTAGACCGCGAAAGACTTAAAACAAATCCATTACGTATATTAGACTCTAAGGACCCTAAAACTATAGCCATAAACGAGAATGCTCCAGATTCTATCTCTTTCCTTACTGGTGAATCAAAGAAACATTTTAAACAAGTATTAGAATATTTGGAACAAATGGGTATAAACTACCGCATAAACAAAAATCTTGTGCGTGGACTTTCATATTATTCAAAGACAGTTTTTGAAATAGTTGAAATAGACGGTGCTGAAGATGGTGGTCCATTAACAATAGCTGGTGGTGGTCGTTACGATTATCTAGCTAAAACACTTGGTTCGAAAAAAGATGTACCTGCCATAGGTGCCGCTATTGGTGTGGATCGTGTTATCGAGACTGCATGGTTTAACAAACTTGTGCCACGTATACTGAAAAAACCAAAGTTCTATTTTATACAACTTGGTTTTGAAGCCAAATTAAAAAGTCTAAATGTTATCGAGATACTTCGTAAGGCACATATACCTATACTACAGTCTTTGTCTAAGGACTCGTTAGGTGGCCAACTTGGTAGTGCAGAAAAAAGCGGAATACCTTATGCAATAATTTTCGGTCAAAAAGAAGCTATAGATAATACTGTTATTGTTCGTGATATGGAAACTCGTTCCCAGGAAATAGTTAAACTTACAGACTTGTTAGAATACGTTAAAAAATTAAAGTAAATTTTATTATGCAGAACATTGTTCAAGACGGCCACCCAGCATTGCGTAAAGTTTCTACACCAGTAGGTTTGAAAGAAATCGGTAGTGCCGAAATTAAAAAAATAATTTCAGATATGGTGGTTGCCTTACATAGTCAATCTGATGGTGTAGCTATTGCTGCACCACAGATTGGTGTAAATTTACGTATATTTGTTGTTAACGGTGCCCTTCTACATGAAGCTAACCCAAAAAAATTTAAAGATAGCTTTGACCAGATTTATATAAATCCTGTAATAATAAAACGTTCTGCAAAACAAGAATGGAAGTCTGGCGAGGGTTGTTTGTCCTGTCGTTGGTTGTATGGTACTGTAAAGCGCCACAACAATGTTACTATCGAAGCTTACGACGAAAATGGTAATAAGTTCACTCGTGGTGCTGGTGGCTTGTTGGCACACATATTCCAACATGAAGTAGATCACCTAGACGGTATATTGTTTGTCGATAAAGCAAAAAATATTGAAGAAATTTTACCTGAAGATCAAGATGCTGGTGGTATAAGTTTAGAGCATAATCATAAACACTAACATAGTCTGACGTACCAGGTGTTGTACCCCTTCATAGTTGCTAGGGGTCCAATACCTGGGGAGTCAGAACAAAACAATGAACAAAAACCCTTACATATTTTTCGGCACACCCATTCACGCAGTCTATACATTAGACGCACTCGTTTCTGCTGGCCACCCGCTTCCTGCACTGGTTGTGTGTTCGCCAGATAAACCCATTGGTCGCCATCGCGTGCTGACTGCCCCACCAGCCAAGGCCTGGGCAATGGAACGCGGTATACCAGTCTACCAGCCGCAGATGTTGACCCCCGAAGCAATTGAACATATTGTGTCTTTTGGTGCGTCATATGGCATTGTAGCTGCGTATGGGCTAATAATGCCGGCTAGTTTGATAGACCAAATACCAAACGGCATATTTTGTGTGCATCCTTCACTGTTACCGGTATATCGTGGTCCAGCCCCTATCGAGTCTGCTTTGTTAAACAACGAACCTGTAACTGGTGTTAGTATTATGATGTTAGACCCTATGGTAGACCATGGGCCTATAGTTGCTGTAGAAAAGTACGTTGTCGGCCCAACAGATACACGCATAACCTTAACAGAAAAGTTGTTTACCTTAGGTGGTACTATGTGTGCTGATGTTATACCTAAATATTTAAATAATGAAATTAGTAGCACAGACCAGGACCATGCACATGCTACATTTACAAAGAAAATTAAAAAAGAAGATGGTTTAGTCAAAATACCAGAGGTATTTTTTACACGTCGGGTAAATATGGACAGTACCCGACACGATTCTGCAGAATTGGACGATGCTCAGACCCTGTGGAACAAATACCGCGCATACACAGGCATGATGGGTATTTATTTTTATATAAAACATAATGACCACGACATTCGCGTAAAGATAACTGACGCAACATTTACCGACGGAGTTTTTGAAATAAAAAAAGTCATTCCTGAAGGTAAACACGAAATGACTTTTGAAGACTTCAAACGCGGGCATACAATATAAATAAAAAAAAGCGATGATAAAATTATTATCATCGCTTTTCGATTTTCTCTAAGCCATAATTAACTGATTCTGTTTGCCAGGTCTAAACTGAGATGATAGTCTTCCTCAGTAATAATGACTTGATTTTTCACAGAAACATTTCTAGTCTTTTTACCTGGTAATATCTCATTTAAATATTCCAATGTTCTTATAAAATTTGATGCACTTTTAAGTGCGTCTTTTATTGGAAAAAACTCCTTTGGAATGTCTGTCTTTGTTTTCCAAGTAAGTTCCCATCTTTCATCGGGTGTTACGCCTTCTCTTTTTATAGTGAGAATTCCTGTGCAGTACCAATATGTCATATTCATGATAAAGAATTGTTTTATACGTGTATTATAGCATACTATATACATATTTATCAATGGTTGGTTTATCTCCTCCTTAATCAAGGAGGAGTGGCCGCAGGCCGAGGTGGTATAAGGCTAAAATCACCACCCTGTCTTTCAGACACCCCTCCTCCACAAGGCGGGGATTCAACTCAACTTTTTTAAAAAACTCCTCCTATGTAATGGTGTTAAACCATTTTTCTTTATTGCTTTATAGTGTGCAGATGTGCCGTAGCCGACATGCTTGTCAAAGCCATATTCTGGGTACAGTTTGGCTTGTTTATGCATATAACTGTCGCGGGTCACTTTGGCATATATCGATGCTAAGGCTATAACGGCATGTTTTTCGTCGCCTTTTATTATAGCAGTTTGGTCTGTGTATTCTAATGGCGCATGTAGTCCACCGTCTAGTAGTACAGTGCAGTCTTTTGGATTTAGTTTTAATTTTTTTATTGAAGTTAACAATGCTTTTTTAATTGCAGGTGCTAGACCCTTACTATCTATTTCATTTGCACTGATACTGGTTACAACTACATCTAACTTCCCTTCTTTTTGCCACTGTAAAATCTTTGCATACCAAAGTTCACGTGTTCTTGCATTTAGTTTCTTAGAATCACGTAGTGTCAGTTCTACTTTTTTAGTTTTCTTCGAAGTCTTCTTTTTTATCATTTACTTTGGCATAAGTCATTCAGCAGAATGATGTCGCGTAATTGTCGATTGATACGCGACCTGTTTAAAATGCCTTACCATTTCGCTTGGTGTTTCAGACTCCCATATTGCAGAACCTATAACTAAACGTGTTGCGCCGGCTTCTATTAGTTCTTCGATAGTGTCGTCGTTTACGGCACCGTCTACACTTATAGGTAATGTTGGAAACTGCGCACGTAGTGTACGTATTGTGTCTAATATTTTTGTATTAAATTCTTGGTGTTGGAAACCGACATTTACTATACCCATACATTGTATGTATGAAACTTCTGGTACTAAACTGGCCACCACATTCATATCTGATTCGCTTGTTATTGCTAAGCCAATTTCAATTTGGACTTTATAAAAATTGTCTAATTGTGCAAAGAATTCCACCGGGTTTGCAAGTGACGCAAGGTGTACCGTAATTCGTTTCGGGCCAATGGGCATTAGGTCGGGCAATATACTAGCTGGGTCGCGTACCATTAGGTCTAGTTCGTAGTCCATGTTTTCCCACTTGGGCATACCAATGTCTTCAGACAGTAGTTGGGCCATTGTATTATCTTTCAGGTAAGCTTTATCTTTGGCGCCATAGCCTTCAAAAGGCCAAGTTCGGTTCGGCACGTATATGCCGTCGCATAGATCTATCTGCACTATAGGTGCAACACCCACGACTTGTTCAACGTCTTGTTCTATATCAGAAAAATGTTTGGGCATTATTGCGGGAATTATTTCAATCATAA
>CAYWWG010000008.1:0-7461 GCA_964461985.1 uncultured Candidatus Saccharibacteria bacterium | reverse complement strand
GATGCGCCTAATACTATACCTCGACTACCAGGGTCTTTTTCCATTGCTATTGCAACTGGCGACACAGTTAACGGGTAGTCGTCGGTTGGGTCAAATTTTTCTGGACCAAGGTCAAAAACAGTATACCCGTCGTCTTTTAGGTACTGCTTTAAAACTTCTTTAGTATCAAACCCAGCATGGTCCGAGGCAATGTATATGTTTTTATTCATTTTTATATTATAGCATAAAAAAAGCCGCTCCAAATTTGGATTTATTTTAAAAGAGATTTTATCCTCACAGAATATAAAAAACATCGTAGCACTAGCTAGCGATGTTTTTTTACATTTTGTTACCCGATGGCTTAGATTAAAGATGTTATTTCTGTAAGTATATTACATGCTTCTTCAGCATCAGTAATTTTTTTAGAAATTAATTCTGCAAGCAATGACCAGTCATATTTTTTATCACCGACTACATGTACTTGTTCCAATTCTAATTTGTCTTTCTTCGGCAGAGATCCGGGTATAAATAAATCTTTAATATCCGTTTTGTTTTCCGAGATCATTTTTTTCCAGATCTTTTCAGATAATGTTGTTGTGTACGTATTTTCGGCATCTTCAAAAGTTACAACAAAAACTTTTTCTTTATTTTCAGATTCTGTGCCGAAAAAGACTATTTTACGAAACAATAAAACGAAGACTCTTTTCATGTTTGGATTGGTTTAGAACTAATTATTATTAAAATATATATTATTTATTGTATTTTGTCAAATAAAAACTGCGAGGTCTTGCCTCGCAGTTTTTATATGGTTTTAATGGTTTACGCTGGGACGAATGTTAATGCTGTACCACGTTTGTCTGCACGGCCTGTACGGCCTATGCGGTGTACGTATGTATCGTATGTCTGTGGTATTTCGTAGTTTATAACGTGTGACACGTTTGGTATGTCCAGACCACGAGCTGCTACGTCTGTAGCAACAAGTATTTGTAATTTTTCTTGTGTAAACAAGTCTAGTGTACGAACGCGGTCGCGGTGGCGTTTGTCGCCGTGTATACATCCTGCCTTGAAACCACGTTTAGTTAGTTCCTCGGTAAGTTGGTCTACACCACGTTTTGTTTCAACGAAGATTAAAACTTTGTCTGCACCTTCGGCTATTAACACGTCGTGTAATGCATCGATTTTCGATGCACCGCGTGGTACACGCACAACGTTTTGTTCAACGTTTTTAGATGTATCGCGAGTTTTAACCATAACCTTAATTGGTTTGTTTAAAAATGTGTTAACAAGGTTTTCTATCTCAGGTGCCAGTGTTGCACTGAAGAAAAGTTTTTGTGCATCAGCTGGAACTTTAGACAAAATGCGTTTCATGTCGTCGATAAAGCCCATGTCTAACATACGGTCGGCTTCATCTAGTACAACTGAATGCACATGGTCTACTGTTAAGTAGCCTTGCTTCATCAAGTCCATCAGACGCCCTGGTGTACCTATTATAAAGTCTACACCGCGTTTGATCTCCATTATTTGTGGGCGTATCGGCGCACCACCAACACAAACTACAGAATACATTTTCATGCCTTTAGTAAAAGCTAGAAACTCTTTTTCAATTTGTATTGCTAGTTCACGAGTTGGTGCCATTATTAACACTTGGCCTGTGTGGTCTGGGCCGTCAACAGACTTAGGTTGGCTGATGTCTAGTATAACTTTGTTTATTAGTGGTATTAGAAATGCTGCTGTTTTACCGGTACCAGTGTTAGCAATACCAAGTATGTCGTGGCCTTTTAATGCTTCGGGAATAGACTTGTCTTGTATAGGTGAAGGGTGTATGTATTCGCGTGCGGCGATGGCCTTCATTAGTTTAGGTTCAATTTTAAAGTCGGCGAATGCGTGTGTTGCAACGTATTTAACTTCGTCTTTAATAGGGGTAGCTTTGTTTATAAAACGTGAGACGTCAATGTTTTCGTATTTACTACGGTTACGTCCACGACCTTGTCCGTTACGTCCAGCATTACTACTTGGGCGTGAATTATAACCACCACGACCTCCATCACTATTTCCGCCGTAGCGTGAAGATCCAGAATATGAAGGTCGTGAAGATGAAGAATAAGAACCGTGTGCAGACGAAGAACCCCCTCGTGATGCAAAAGGTTTTTGGTATGGTGCCTTAGGGGCACTGTGTGATGTTGTTTTGTGTCCACCTGCATGTGCAGAATGTCCAGACTGCCCGCCGGTGTGGTGGGAATGCGCATTTTTAGGGGCGTGCGCAAAAGACGCCTTAGGCTTTGAAGCCTTTCTTGTTATAGTCATATATTTTTAGGTATTGAAATTCAACACGCTAAAAGTAATAGAGAGAATTCCAATGTGTTCAATAGTAGCATTTCCAGGGTTATTTGTCAAGGAATTGAACCACATTCCCGGCTTCTATAACCACCTTATCTACTTTACGTAAATTTTGCATATTTTGTTTCGGGGCTATATCGTAGTGTTTTGCTGTAGATAGGGCTTCGTCTATACCCCAAAGGTTTTCTTCGGTGTATACCCAGTCGTCTTCAAAATCATTTAAGTTTATTGGTTTACTGTACCCTACCAGTGTTTTCTTGCCATTGTTTAAGAAGTATTCGTGGAAATACGACATAGCTAGTTCGCGAATGGTTTTATAAACCGGGTCGCGATAGCCCAGTACCGCATGGTTAGTTTTAGCTAAAGCACCCCAGTAGCCGTTTTGCTTGAATGGGGCTATGGCATGGTCCATGTCGCCATGAGTAGTCTTTAAATGCATTAGCAGTGGTTTGTAGCCATGTGTAGACAGTATATATGCACCCAACACCGCACCTTCTATGCAGTGTGCACTGTTGTGGCGTATTACATATAGTGGGCTTTTGGCGGTGTCCTTTTTGTCGTGTTCAAAGTTTATCGGTATAGACTGCAAAAAATCCTGCACCTTTTGCGGGGTGTTTAATCTTTTGAATAGATTTATTTCTTTTTTAGTAAAATGTTCCATGTTTTCTTAAACACCGTTTCTAAATGTGTAAATAAATAAAATCATAAAAATTACCCATAATAAAATAATTATTCCTATAATATTTAGTACGTGACGAATATTAAAGTTTTTCATGCTTCATTTGTACCAAATAGGTATTTTATTGCTTCTTTTTAATCAGCGTATTGGTTTATTACTGAATTTAAGACCTTATTTACTGCTGGTTTGTAAACCGGTTGTTCGCCCCAAATGTTGTCATCTGTAACATATATTGGTGTACATTTTTTAACTTTTTCACATATAGGGTTTACCGTGCCTTCAAGTTCAGCGTTACAAACACCTGTTTCCTTTAATTTATTATTTAACACTACTTCCCCGCCATCATAAGCATTTGGTTCTACCGTATAAACCACAGATCCATCAGCATTACATTTTTCAATTTTTCCATTAAATGGGTACTGTTTATCTTGTAACTTAACTTCTAGTTCAGCAGCTTTTAGTTCGCTATTAAAAGTTGGATCAGTGTTTTCTAATTTTTGATATTTTTCTTTTAGTCTAGCTATTGCCGCATCAACTTGTTTGTTATATGTACCGTTTAAATTTCCATTATAAACACCTTCATCTGTTAATATTTGTTTTACTGCAGCTACATCGTTAGGGTCTTTTTTGTTTGGTTTTAATTCATCAAGTATTTGTGTCCAACTAATTTTTGATCCTTCTGTAAAAGGTACTTCTTCAGTTGGTTGGCCTTCAGGCTGAACGCATTCATAAGAAATTTGGTAGTATGTTTCCCCTACGGTACCGTTTGCATCAGACCATGGAACACCTTCGTATGCATATGGGCGTAATGCTACAGTATTTGGGTAAACGCGTCGGCAGAATTCAAGCTTGTCATGTGCCGCACCATAAGAAAATGTTGGGTCTGGATACCATTTATTATCTTTTATTGACCAATACATGTTTAATGCACCCCAGTGCGACATCATTCTAGGCACAGTTGGGCTTGGTTCAGGTTGGTTTTCAGTAATTGTAAACAATTGATTAAGTGCATTCGCTGTTGGTTCATCAAGTTTTTCCGTATGCAGTAGACCGTTTGTTGTTTGGAAAAGTTTTAATGATTCAGGAAAAAGGTAGTCCCAACTCCAACGCATGTGGCCACTTAGATATAGTGTATATGCAAATGTGTCATGTTGCGGACCTGATATAAGTTGCGACAACTCTTGGTTTCCCTTTAAATGTTCTAGATTAATTAATGGGTTGTCGACTTTTGCAAAAGCAACACCAGAAATTAAGAACCCGACAACCATAACGCACGCAAAAATATATTTTTTCATGAGTATATTATACCAACCATATTATTAGGTGGCAATGTTATTTAAACAATTCTAGCATTTGTACCATAGGTGTAATTGTTTGGTTAATTTTATTTAGTGTAAAAGTAATCGGAAAAACCTCAATGGTTATACCGATCCATAATAAGAATGCAATAATACCAATGCGTTGTTTTTTGTTTAGTCTAAAAGCAACTACTATAGATACTATACATAAAAATAACAATGTGTTTTGTAGTGTTTTTTCTAGATTTGGGTAGGTGTGTAAATCTATTTGATTGCCCTGTATACCAGTAAGTATTTTCCATATTACTAACTGACACATTACAAAAAACAATACCCATATATAGCTAATTATTTTTTTATTTCTTTGTTTAGATTTTTCTTCTTCAATTAGAAGGTCCATGGCTTTGTCCGGTAAACCAGGTTGGGCAATTCCATCATGAATAAGGCTGTTTAGGTCTAACATTCTACAAACCTAAGTATGTCTTCAATGTTATGTATTTATCAAACATTGGTGGGCATGGTGCTTGAATACATTGTACTTGTATATAGTGCGGTATTATAGGAAAAAACCAAGACACAATTAATAAAATTATAATTAATATCAATATTGTTTTTATTATTTTCATATCTATATTGTACCAAATAGGTGTATTTGAGCAATATAAAAACGACATCCTGTGTCGTTTTTATATTTTTGTATTATTTACTTCCAGTTTTTATCACATGCTCTACTAAAGTATACGTATACCCCATTTCGTTGTCGTACCAGCCCATAACTTTTACCAGGTTGCCGCCAACAACACGTGTCATGGCTAGGTCGGCTATAGATGCATGGCTGTTGCCTAATATATCAGACGACACAAGTGGTTCATTGGTAACGGCAAAAATGTTTTTCCATTGTTCGGACTGTGCGGCCTTGGTCAATATTGCATTTACTTCTTCTGCCGTTGTATTTTTCTTAGATATAAAAGTTACGTCTACTATCGAGCCTGCTGGTACAGGTACACGTATAGATATACCGTCGAACAAGCCTTCTAGCGCAGGGTAAGCCTTGGTAACAGCAATAGCTGCACCTGTAGACGAAGGTACAATGTTCTGTGCGGCTGCACGGCCTTCTCGTAAATCCTTTTTACTTGGGCCATCAACAAGCGCCTGTGATGCAGTATAACCATGCACAGTGTTTAAGATAGCTTTTTCTATACCGAGTGCTTCGTGCATTATGCCTATGAGTGGACTGGCAGCGTTTGTAGTACAAGACGCGTTACTGGTTATATCGCATGTGCCAAATTTTTCTTCGTTTACGCCTAACAATATTGTCTCACCATTAACAGATCCGTCTCCTTTACTTGGTGCTGATATTACAACTTTACGTGCACCTTGGTCGATGTGGAATTTAGCTTTTTCGTATGCAGTAAACAAACCGGTAGATTCGACAACAACATCGATATTCAAATCTCTCCAAGGTAGTTTTGTAGTGTCTTTTTCGCCGATAAATTTAACCAACTTTCCATCGATGTTCATACCACCTTCTACTACCTGTATGTCATGGCCCCATGTGCGGTACACGGTGTCGTATTTTAATAAATAAGCCAAAGACTCTAGTGTGCCTAGGTCGTTTACAGCCACTATTTCTATTTCAGGTCTAGACCATGCTATTTTCAAAAACGCACGGCCAATACGACCAAAACCATTAATTGCTACTCTTACTTTCTTTTCTTTATTGAATATTCCCATAGAGGTATTATAGCAATTTATTTTTTGTCAGGCTAATTACCCCAACAATTCTTTCAAAATTTTCTGCACTAGTGCTGGGTTGGCACTACCTTTACTTTCCTTCATTATCTGGCCTACCAACGACATTAATGCGTTTTCTTTACCGCCTTTGTATGTTGCAACTACAGTTGGGTTTGCATTTATAACACGCTGAGCCATTTCTTTTAATGCGACTTCGTCGTTCTTCTGTATCAGATCTTTTTCATTAGCTATTTTCATTGGGCTTTCATCTGTTACAACTATCATAGCTAGTATGTCCTTGGCGGCACGTGAAGATATTTGTCCGTCAGAAACCATGTTTATAAGTTCTGCAAAGTTTTCTGCACTTGGTAGATTTATATTTGCATTAGACTTTTTCAATCCTAGGTAGTCAGAAGTTATATAGTTAGAAGCAGTTTTTACTTTTTCCTTGTCTGTAAGTATGTTTGCAACCTTTTCAAAATAAACACCCAGTTTGCGGTCGTATAGGTATGTATCTATGTCTTCTGTTTTAATGCCAAAGTCAGACGCATAACGAATACGCTTTTGTTCAGGCAGTTCTGGTAAATTTGCACGCATTTCGTCTAGGTTGTATAGGTCGTGCAAATATAGTTTTGGTAGGTCTGGATCTGGAAAGTAGCGGTAGTCGTGTGAGTTTTCTTTTTTACGCTGAGAAAAAGTAACTTGTTTAGCTTCGTCCCAACCGCGAGTTTCTTGAACTATTTCGTCTTGTCGGCCGTCTTCATACAGTTCTGTCATACGTTTTATTTCGTATGCGGCAGCACGTTCCATTGAACGGAAAGAGTTTAAGTTTTTAACTTCAACTTTCGTGCCAAGTTTGTTTTGGTCTGGCGATATTGATATGTTCAGTTCCACACGCATCTCACCTTTTTCCATATTTGCATCTGACGCACCCAGTGCCTGTAACAACAACTGTAGTTCACGTCCAAATGCCCCAGCTTGTTCAGGTGTGTGCATAACAGGTTCGGTAACCAGTTCCATTAGTGGCACGCCGGCACGGTTGTAGTCTATCAACGAACCGTCTGCGCCATGTTTCGAATTAGCAGTGTCTTCCTCAAGGTGTATGCGTGTTATATCTACGCCAAGAAGTTTACCCCCAGAAACTATTGGGTATTTGTACTGACTTATCTGGTAGCCTTTTGGTATGTCTGGGTAGAAGTAATTTTTGCGGTCAAATTCTGTAAAGTTGGCAATGTTGCCGTTCAAGGCCAAACCAACACGTATTACGTGTTCCACTGCTTTTTTATTTATAACTGGCAGTGTACCTGGGTAAGCCATAGAAACAGGGTCTATGTTTACGTTCGGATTTGTTTCGTCGGGGTTGTTACGTGCCGCAGAAAACATTTTAGTGTCTGTTTTTAGCTCGGCATGTATTTCTAACGCCAACGTTGGGTA
>CAYWWG010000007.1:0-29911 GCA_964461985.1 uncultured Candidatus Saccharibacteria bacterium | reverse complement strand
GCACTGTTTTTTTCTTTAACTTCTTCAACTATAGTGTCTATTAACACCGCGGCGATAGGCATACCACCTAAGCGTGAAGACATTTTTTGGCCTTTGAAAGTCATACGGCCGTGGGTGCGGTGTATTGTTTTTTCTTCCCATTCTTTATTTATTTTACCAGCAGCGTTTTTAACAACATTAAAATATGCTGTTTGTTCGTGGTCAGTTACAAATATAGATATGTCTGGGGTGTAACGTTCAAACTTTAACGACAATAGACCAATGTCTTTTGCTTCATATGTTGGGTAACCTTCGCTGTTTATAAACACACGAGTATGTAAACCTTCTTTCTCGCCTTCGTATACCACCGCACCTTCGCTTTGGGTAAAAACCGGACCAATATTGTCCATAACAATTTTCTTACCGACAACACCTGCCTCAGACTCGTATATATACGCATCAAAATGCGAACCAAGTCTTGTTGTAACCGATTTAAAATAATCTAAGTTTATTTCTTTACCAATATTGTATGCATCTAGTTCAGGTGTTGGTGTGTGTTCGTAAAGGTGCTTGGTTATTTCTTTTACGCGAGTCTGTACATCTGTATTTTCTTCAAAAGCTTTTGTACCGCGTACATAACATTCGCCAAGGTATGCCAGTTTTTCTGCATCAGTTTGTAGTGAATTTAATTTTTCTACACCGTCTAGTAGTATTATGTAGACTGCTTTAGCAATACCAAGTGAAACATCTGACGGATACGAAATAACAGTTACATCTGCCCCACTTGATTTAGCGATTCTAGTTATAGCCTCACCAATGGTATTGTTCATAACATGGCCAATGTGGAAAGGTTTGAATAAATTTGGACTAGAATGTTCGACGAGTATTTTTTTACCAGCATAAATACTACTGTTTCCATAGTTTTTATTTTCTGAAATTTCTTTTAGGTTTTTAATAAAATATTCGTCGGCAACATAAAAGTTTATAAATCCAGGGCCGGCGACTTCTATTTTTTTTATTATCCCCTCACTATAACCAGCTTCATACCCCCTCCACCCTTCAGGCACCTCCCCCTTCATAAGGGCGAGGAGAACTTCCACGAGCTCGCCCGCAAAGACTTTTGGGTTTTTACCCAACTGTTTTGCATAGACCATGGCCACATTTGTGGCAAAATCGCCATAGGCACTGTCGGCTGGAAATTCAAGGTGTACAACAGCATCAGAAATACCCACCCCCTCTAGGGCGCTTTGTACAGCATTGGTTATTATGTCGCGTATCATATAGGGGCAGTATACACAATATACATAATAAAAAAAAGCCCGAAGGCTTTCAAAAAAAATTAATCTGCAAATGAGTTCAAAATAGTTTTTATTAATTCCACCTGAACTTCATCAACAGACATGTTTGCATTAATTGTTACCCAATTGTACTTCTTAGCAAGATCTAAATGTATTTGGCGAATACGATCAATCTTTTGGTCATTTTTTTCAAAATAATGTCTGATTTCTTTGGCTTCCAAAAATCTTTCACCATCGAATAAAATTACTAAATCACTTTGCAACAAACCTTTGTTCATATTAATTAAAGCTTGTTCGTCTACGTCGTACCCCAAACCAAAAGCCAAATCGCTTTCGTTATACATTTCTGCAACAACAAAATCATTTTCATTCAATAAAGCTTTTAATTTTGGCTCAAAGTCTCTACGGTTTTCAGCACAAAGGTACTGAAACTCTGTAGGAGTTAAACCCTCAGGATTTTTATTACGAATGTATGAATTTATACGTGAACCTGTTGGCTCACAATCGTAAACCGGGTATTTTTGAGTCACACAACTAAAACCTATTGAAGACATGCTTTCAGGTAATAACTTAACTTGTGTTGTTTTGCCGATATTATTAATACCAACAATTGTAATGAGTTTTCCTTTCATGTTATGTACAAATTATAATTTTACTAACATTAGCATAGTATGTATGTGTTTGACAAATAATTGCATTCGTGTAAAGTTAAGAAAATTTAACCATATAGCTCATGACAAATAAATCAACTACCGCCCTTGATAAACAAGGCATTTCTGAAAATCGCAAAAACGCGATAAATTATGCAATAAAACATGTGTCTTCTGATCAGCGAGTCATTGTTGTTGATGGATTGAATCCTGAAGACAACGCAATGATCCAGGCAGTATTGTCACGCGACCCTAAAAGCATTGTGCCACATCTAGAAAAACTTCAAAAGGAAGGTTCTGGAAAAATCATGGGTCTGTTTTATGTAGGCTACGGACATGGTTCCATAGGACAATGTGGTTTTACAACTATATTCCTGGAAAATGTTTCTATGCTTGTTGCAAAAGCGTTTCAGGATTCAAGTTTGTACAACGGACAAGAATCTAGCACTCGCTATCTTAATATGTCTCTACAGGAATGCAAAAACCCGGAAGGAACATCAAAAGGTGCAATGCGTCAGAAGAAAAGCATGGACTTTTACGAAAAAGTACTAGCAGAAATTTTACCTTCACTGAAAGACCGCTTCCCTGCGGAAGAAGGATTGGATGAAAAAAAACTTTCTGTGTACAACAAAAGTTTAAAAGCTAAAGCATTTGACATAGCGCGCGGTTTTTTACCAGCAGGTGTTACCACTTATGTAAGCTGGACAACTAGTTTACAGCATCTTAAAAACAGGATAGATGTACTTAAACACCACCCTGTTTCTGAAGTTCGCGAAATCGCCGAGCAAGTTCTTGCAGCCGCAAAAGAAACCTATCCTGACAGCTTTAGTCATAAGGACTATCCAGCACAAGAAGAGTACAACAAATTTGTTTCAACAAAAAACACTTACTGGGATCTACCATTTCAAGAATTTTGTGTAACAAAAAATACACTTTCTGTGAGTGATCTAAAACGGTATTCTGAAGAACTTACAAATCGACCGAAGCATTCTGAACTTACAAGTTTAATCAACGAATGCGGCCAGATTCGTGTAACCTTTCCGTTAGATTTTGGATCTTTCCGCGACATGCAAAGACATCGGCCGTGGGTTCTAAAAATGCCTTTACTGCACACTCGTTTTGGATTCTTTCCATGGTACTTGGATCAACTTCCGGAAAATCTCCGCAAGGAAGCAAAAAAACACCTGGAGGAACTGGAAAAGGATCTGCTGGAAATTAATGTAAGTAGTGAAGAATTACAAAACTACATACCAATGGGTTACACTGTTCAAACTGAAACAACGGGTGGCTTGCCCCAGTATGTTTATGTTTGCGAACTTCGCACACAACAAACCGTACATCCGACATTCAGAGTGCCTGAACAAAAAATGGCTGCATATTTGAAAAAATGGTTCTCAGAAAACATGAATGGCATGGAAATCGCTCTTTACGCTGACATGGATCCTGATGTATTTAGCAACAAAAGAGGAACTCAAGACATTGTTTCTAAATAAACTCAAATCCTACTACTAAAGCCCCTTTATTTCAGAGGGGCTTTTTTATTTGACAAAATTGTAAATGTAAGTAAAGTTAAGAAAATTAAACCCAATATTATATGGCACTTTCAAACAAGACAATACTAGAAGAAATGGAAAAAGGTAATATTATTATAGACCCTTTTAATCCACAAGACTTGAATACATCAAGTTACGACCTACGGCTCGGTGAATACTATTACCGAGAAAATAAAAAATTAGATCTTATGAACGTCCGTGAACGATTCTTTAATCCATATTCTAAGTCAGATACAAACAGCGTGTGGGGTGATGTACAAAAAGCATTACCACTCATAAAGGCTTTGGAACAACTAAAAAACCCTAGAAAAATTAAAGGTTCTAAATTATCACAACGTGAACTAGATAAAATTGAAGGTATTTTTAATAACACTGAGGAAGAAAATATTCAACCTGACGATAAAATAATTTTTATTAATCCAGGCGAAACCATTCTTGCCCACACAAACGAATTTATCGGCGGCTTACACAACATTACCACATCTATGCAGGCCAGGTCTTCTCAAGGAAGAAGCTTTATTGCAGTATGCAAATGCGCAGGCTGGGGTGATGTAGGCTATGTAAACCATTGGACAATGGAAATAAGCAATGCTTCACAGTATTACATTATTCCACTTATTGTTGGACGCAGGTATGCACAAATGATATTTGACGAAACTGGGCCGATAAACGGTGAAGGTTATGGTGTCGGTGGTAAATACCAACAAGGCCACGATATTGAAGAAATTAAAAAATCCTGGAAACCTGGAATGATGTTGCCAAGACTATTCAACGATCGAGATATCGAAAAATAATTCGAATCTAAAAAGCTGTTGCAGATATGTGGCAGCTTTTTTTATTTACAAAAAAACAAACCCTTTTTACAGGGTTTGTTTTTTTGTTTATTAAACTACTGTGATACCTGCAGATCGTGCAGAACCTTCAATAATTTTGCATGCACCTTCGATGTCTTTAGCATTTAAGTCAGGCATTTTTAGTTCAGCAATTTCACGAACTTGAGCTTTGGTTATTTTACCAACTTTTGATGAATTTGGTTTACCAGAACCTTTTTCAAGACCAGCTGCCTTTAAAATAAGACTGTGTGCTGGTGGAGTTGTTACACGAAAATCGTATGAACGGTCTTCGTAAACTTCTAACTTAACACCAACAATGTTACCTGCCATAGACTGTGTAGCAGCGTTAAATTTAGTACAGAAGTCCTGAATGTTAACACCAGCTTGACCAAGGGCCGGGCCCAGCGGTGGAGCTGGAGTAGCCTTTGCAGCAGGAATTTGAAGTTTTACTTTTTTAAGAATTTTCTTTGCGGCCATATAATTAGGTTTTTGCTTTAAGCTGTTTGCTTTTAGCAATTAATTTACTGATAATTGAAGCTTACGTAACAGTAACAATACTGTACCAGATTTTAGATAAATTGCAACTAGCTAGTATTATTTTCTAACAGCTAACAGCAAACACCTAAAACCTAACTAAAGTTTTCTCATTTGTAAAAAGTCGAGTTCAACCAATGTTTCGCGTCCGAACATAGAAACTAATACTTTTACTTTACCGCGTTCGCGATCTATTTCGGCAACCTTACCTTCTAGATCTTTAAGAGAACCTTCTGTAATTATAATTAGTTCGCCTACACTTAAGTCCATCATGTGGCGTGGAGTGCCTTCTTCTTTACCACGGAATAGAAAAGCTAGTTCTGCTTCTGTTAGTGGTACAGGGTTTACACCTGAACCAACGAAACCAGTAACACGTGGTGTGTTACGTACATCGAACCATGAGTCGTCGTCTACTATCATGTCTACCAAAACATAGCCTGGGTATATTTTTTCTTCGACTTCTACACGTTTACCATGTTTAATTTTAATTTTCTTTTCTGTTGGAACAACAACATCAAAAATTTTGTCGCTAACACCTAGCGAATCAATACGTTGTTTTAAATTTCGAAGTACGGCGTTTTCGTAACCAGAATATGTGTGTATTGCATACCATTTACGTGCGCCTTGTGTGTCTTGTTTAGCCATAAAATTTAATTCAATTATTTATTAAGAATAAAAGCCAGGGCCTGAGCAAAAACATAGTCTAATGCACCTAGGAAATAAGCAATAACAACTGACAGTACAATAACTAGTATTGTTACAGTTATAACTTGCTTTCTTGTTGGCCAAACAACGTTTTTAAGTTCGTTTTTTGTATCTTTTATATATGTAAACATGATTAGTATAAGCCTGTCCGATATGAATATCATTCAGGCGGATATTTAGTATAAGTATTTAGTAATGGTTTATTACTGTACAAATTATACTATAATATTTGTTAATTTTTAATATTTTGGTTTTTCCATTTTTAAAAGGCCTTTCGGCCCCTCACCCCAGTATTATATCATACCCTACAAAACAACGCAAGTATAAAAATACCCTTTTATACATAGGGTATTTTTATACTATATTTTATAGGTTTTATCTAATCTCGTAAGATATTGTTACATTTGAAGTAATCTTGTTTTCCCCTACTGAAATGTTTGTAGTAGGTGCTGGGGCTGTCATAGCTTTTGCGTCGTACATAGCACCTGCAGATTCACCATATATTGGCATACCATTACCATCTTCATTAAAACTAACAATGCGGACTAAATGCACACCGAGGTCTTTTGATAAAACTTTGGCTTTTGACTTTGCGTCGTCGATAGCCATTTTTCTAGCTTGCGCTTTTAATGCATCGTCGTTATCTATTTGTAAATTTGGACCCGAAACATCAACAGAACCAACTTTACTAATTGCGTCATACACAGCACCTGCGTCGTCTACGTTACGGACTTTTATAATCAACTGTTCATTTGTTGTGTATCCGACAATAACATTTTTACCTGCGGGTTGTGGGCAAGGTACAGTTACACAATAAATAGTTTGTTGTTTCCATTCGTATTTTGGATTTGTACTAATGTAATCTGTTTTTATGTCTTTATCTGCTATTTTAAAAGGAACCAACGCATCAGTAACTTTTTTCTTTAAAGCAGCTTGCTTTGCAACAGCATCAGCTCGAGTAGCACCTTCACCATTTATACTTGCTGTTAGCACCGCCACATCTGGGGTTGCAGTGACTTCACCCTTACCTGTAAAACTAATAACGTTTACCGCGGGTGTGTCATTGCCTAGTAAACTAAATTTTTTAATTTCTGTAAAAATTAATGTAATAAAAAATACTGCTATTATACCAGCCAAAGCAAAGCCGGTTTTTATCATGTTTTGTTTTTGTTGTTCGTTTATCATAGGGTTATTATACCCTGAAAATAGACTTAATAAAAGAACGAATTTATTCGTACCTTAATGCTTCAATTGGGTTTAGTTTTGCGGCATTTCTAGCTGGAAAAACTCCAAACCCAATACCAATGGCACAAGACACAGCCATTGCCACTATAACCCCGCGTATAGGCACTATGTAGGCCCAAGCAAAACCAAAAGCCTGGGCTGCACGAGCCACGCCGTATGCCAAAAGTGCACCAAACAAAATACCAATAATACCCCCGACGACTGTAAGTAGAACGGCTTCGATCAAAAACTCTAAAAGGATTTTTCTATTAGTTGCCCCTAACGCTTTTTTCAAACCAACTTCTGCCGTACGCTCTGTTACAACAACATACATTATGTTCATAACACCCACACCACCGACTAACAATGAAATGGCGGCAATAGCTAAAAGTAAAATTTGTGCTGCAGAAAGTATGGTTGCAAAAGTACTAATGTTTTGTTCTTGAGTTTGTACTTTAAAGTCGTCTTTGGCCGGGTCTTTAATGTTGTGGTTAATACGCAAGATGCCAGCAATATCAGCTGATGTTGTGTCAGCTATGGTGTTGTCTTTTAATGAAGCTATTAAATAAAAATAATAATCAATGCCTAATAATTTCTTTTGTAAGGTTCCGGCTGGAATAAATATCTGATCATCTTCACTAACCCCACCTAAACCACCCCGAGGCGCATAAACTCCAACAACAGAAAAAGCATAGTCTCCAACACGAATTGTTTTACCTAACGGGTCTTGTAGACCAAACAAATTGTCTGCCAAACTACTACCTAAGACAGCAACTTGGGCTAAAGATCGGTCTTCGTCCTTGGTATAACCCCGGCCCTTGGCTATAACACCTTTATCAATATCAAAACGCTCAGCGTCAGCACCCATAATATAAGCGCTTTTAATAACATTGTCATAAGAAACAGTTACTTGACCACTAGACAGGCCGTAGACCCCTGAAACATTTGGCAGACGACTTATATCAGTTACATCTTTTTTCTTTAGTGTTTTTATAGCTACACCTTGGTTTGCTTGGTCCGCCCCACTACTGCCATTTGCCCTACGTTTAGTGTCTGGCGGAACTTGGGTTTGTATGGTTACCGTGTTCGTACCAACTTGGGCAACTTGTGTATTTATATAAGACTTAAAACCTTCACCAGCTGAAACAACTAACACAACAACCGCAATACCAATAACAATACCCAGCATAGTTAAAGCTGTTCTAGATTTCGATGCTGTTAGTCCGCGAATTGCTTGGTTAAATATATGCATAAAATTATTCTTTACGAAGGGCTTCTATAGGGTTTAATTTCGACGCCTTTATAGCTGGATACAGACCGAACACAATACCTGTTACCACAGATACACCTAATGCCAAACCAACGGCCGTAGGTGAAATAATAAATGCCCAGTCATAACCTGCATAACGTACTCCAATAGTAATAATAAAAGATATTAAGACACCAAAAATTATACCGACAACACCACCAGTAATAGTTAGTAATATGGCTTCTAATAAAAACTGATTTCGAATACGTTCGACGGTTGCACCAATAGCTTTACGTAAACCGATTTCGCGGGTGCGTTCTGTAACAGTAACTAACATAATATTCATTATACCAATACCACCAACAACTAAAGCGACTGAAGCCATAACACCTAAAAACATACGCAACCCATCTGTAATACCACTTAGTACCTTTATTAGTTCAGCAGTGCTACGCACAGAAAAGTCGTCACCTTCAGGTGCATTACGTATATTGTGTTCACGACGAAGAACATTTTCCATATCAGAGATGGTTTGATCTATATAAGCCACATTGTCTACTTTTACACGTAAAAATTCCAAATGATTTATACCTAACAGCTGACGTTGGCCGACAAGTAATGGTATATATATCTGGTCATCTTGGTTTTGAAAAAAAACTGTACCTTGAGGTGCTGCGACACCGATAACATGTAAAAGTACACTTGTTGTTTGTAGTCCATCTGTGCGTGTAACTTTTATTATTTTACCCAAAGCCTCACCAGTACCAAACAATGCAGTACGTACGTCTGAACCCAATACAGCAACTTGTGCACCAGTTGCACCTTCATCTATCGAGAAAAAACGACCTTCTGAAATAGGAATATTTTGTACCATTGGGTATTCACCACTTGTAGCAGTAAACTGTGTGTCTAAGCTTTCACGTCCAGAGATAATCGTGGCACTACCACGAACAAGCGGAGCAAAATATGTTGCATGCGGTACAGAGCCTGTGTCTTTTAAAGCAGTAATATCATTTAGAGTTAAAGTTGTAATACGAACCCCTAAGACAGATGCTGGTGGTCCGTTTTCATTACTTTTACCAGGAGATACCGCAATAATATTTGAACCAAATCGACTTACCTGCCCGACTATTAACTGCTGTGCACCTGCCCCAAGAGAAACAATAATAATAACCCCCGCAACACCAATAATAATACCTAGCATTGTTAAAAATGTTCGGCTTTTTCTAGCACGAAAACCTTTTAAGGTTTGTAAAATATTAGCACGTAGATTATGCATATTAATCTTCAGTTACTATGTTTTGGGCGCGACGTTGTATTGTTACCATTTCATCGGACTCAATTCGACCATCACGAACAAATATAATTCGCTTTGCATGTTCAGCAATAACACGGTCATGAGTAACTAAGATAATAGTTTTACCCTGGTCGTTCAAATTTTGTAATATGTGCATTACCGTTGACCCACTTTTAGAATCAAGGTTGCCTGTTGGTTCGTCAGCAAATATTACAGCTGGGTTGTTAACCAATGCACGCGCTATAGCCACGCGTTGCTTTTGACCACCCGAAATTTGGTTAGACATGTAGTTCATGCGATGTTGCAAACCAACAGCAATCAATGCTTTTTCGGCGGGGGTTTTTGTGTCTTTTACTCTGTCATCGTACAACAAAGGCAAGGCCACGTTTTCAAGTACAGTTGTTCTAGGTAGTAGATTAAAGGACTGAAACACAAATCCAATACGTCTGTTACGAATAGCCGCGAGTTCGTCATCAGAAAAAGTTGTTGTATCTGTACCATCAAAATAATAAATTCCAGCAGTCGGCCGATCAAGAAAACCTAAAATGTGCATCAATGTAGATTTACCTGAACCCGACGGGCCCATAATTGCAATAAAGTCACCTTCTTCAACAACTATATTAATATCAAAAAGTACCGGAGTTTCTATGCCTCCTTCATGATAAACTTTTTCAATATTAGTAAGTTTTATAAGACTCATTTTATTTTGTAGATGTTTTGTCTTCTCCGACAATCTGGTCTCCAGATTTTATTCCACTTATTACTTCTACATAACCTCCGTCAGCATTTAGACCCAACTCTACGTCACGCTTTTCTGTTTTATGTTTTGTTGGGTTTGTTAACACAACAACATATTTTTTACCGTTTAATTCTCTAACAAATCTAGATGGTATAGATATAGCGTTATTTTTTTCTGCAACTAAGATAGTCATACTAGCTGTCATACCAGGACGGGCTTTTATGTTGCCATCTAATTCAACTTTGACTTTATAGTTAACAACCCCTGAAACAAGTGTCGAGGAAATGTCTATAGATGAAACGCTGCCTTTATAAGAAAATTCTGGACCAGTGGCATCAAAAAATATACTAACTGGCTGACCAACATTAACATCACCAATATTTGCTTCATTTATATTTGCCTCGACATATAAATGATCAACGTCTTGTAAGGTCATAATGCTTTTTAAAGCCTGTGCCAAATCTCCGACATGGGCATCGATTTTTGTAATCGTACCGTCAGCTGGGGCACGTAGTATTCTTTTTTCTAAAGTTGCAACAGCGTTTTGATAATTACCTTGTGCAGTAAGTATATTAGCTTCAGCCACAGTCATATCTGTAGTTCGAGCTTTAGCAACCTTAAGATCGTATTCGACTTGACGCGAAGCAACTACAGCCTTAGCATTAGCAATTGCCGCATCTTTGGCCGCAACCGCAGCTAAATAAGCATTATAATTTGCAACATAAGTTGAAGATTGTTTGTTCGGCACAGAGACTGTCCAGTTTAAACCAGAAATAGTTGTTGATGGAAATTGTATAAACAAACCTCTATTACCCAAAGCAACGGGTGCAGTAGCAGAAGCTATTCCAGAACCAGATTCTAGACCTGTTGCAGAAAAATAATTTCCAGAACCAGTTGCATATACATTTATATTATAAATACCTTCTTCGTCACTAGTATAAGCCCCGGATATAGTTGGAGGTGTCATAGAAGACACAACCCCTGGAGAAAGTTCCGCAACTAAACCACTACTTAAGTAGGCACGTCTCGCATTAGAAACAATAGTAGCTTGTTGGTCGATAGTTCTATTCAAGTCAGCCTTAGCATTGTCGAGAGAAGTTTTAACAACAGTTAATTCAGCATCGGTAGCACCTTCTAAAAGTTTTTGGTAATTAGCTTGAGCAACTTTCAACTGACCCAAAGCTGAAGTAACTGCTGCAGCTTCGTTGCCCTGTTCTAATCTAGCTAAAACAGTTCCTTTTTTAACTTTCTGACCGACAAAAACAGGTATGTCATGTATTACCCCACTTGCAATAAAAGACATGGAAAGGTCTGTGCTACTAGTTACCTGCCCCGTAGCCAACACTGTTTGTTGTAAATTTTTTATTTCTGCAGTAGCTAATGTTTCTGTAATTCCCTTTGGTTTAAATATAAAATATAAAATTATACATAACAATATTCCAAGAACAACAAACCATCGGTTTCCTGTTCTAGACCAAAATAATTTTAATTTTTCAGTAAATGACATATGTATAATTTATATTTTAATTATTTAATTTCTTTCAAGGTTATTTCAAATATTAGGTCTGAATTTGGTGGTATCTTAGCACCAGCGCCTCGTGCACCATAGCCTAATGCACTTGGTATAAAAACTCGGCGTGTTTCGCCAACCTTCATGCCTGTCATACCTCGATCAAAACCAACGATTAAACCAGGTCCTCCGACTGTCATTGGTGGTAATGTGCCTTGGTCAAACACAGTACCATCTACTAACATACCCTTATAGGAAACAACAATACTGTCGCCCACTTTACTTACAGCTGTACCTGTTCCTTCATGTAATATTGTTATTTTTAATCCGTCTGGTGATGTTGTTGTTTTTTCCATAGTTTTTTTAGTTTGTTGGTTATTATTAGTTATTGTATTTTTTGTTTGCGACACAGATGTATCAGTTAGTTTATTATCTGATACAGTGTCAGTATCTGTGCTTGGTGTGGTATTTATTGTTACTACATTATTATCATTGGTTTTAATCCGGGAAACACCAATAATAACCAATATCGTTAAAACAATGACCCCGAAAACCCAAAGTGTTGTTTTTTGTTCGTTTAACATAATTAGTATTTAGAGCATGGTTGATCTTCTCAAAAATCACGTCTGATTATGAAAATTTATACCCGACGCATATAGAACAACCGACCCTAGAAATTATCTGATAATGTTTATGTATTATAGCATATTTTGTTATAATATGTATTATATAAGTATGGATTCTATAATAACCTGGTTCGACGAAGCAATGACAACCGGCACCGAAAAACTCGGTGGCGTTGCTAATGTTATATTTACAATAATTGCAAAAGTAGTAGAACTACTTTTGTTTATTATACTTGCTGTACTTTTTATACCAGCTTTTCTAATTGTTACATTTACACACAAAACCTGGTCAACACTGTTGGCAAAGTTGTTTAAACTCTAAAAACTAATTCATAAACCTACGTAGAATAGAATCATTTGGTATATATTGTTCTATTTCATTCAATCTAGAAAAAGGTACAACAAAAGCTTCGCTATTAGGGTCGCATACGCCATTCATAGCATACCCCCATGACTGCTTAAAGGCCACGAGTTTTTTTATCGGGTCTACATCAGGGTAATATGAAACGATGTCGTCATCTATACTATAACAGCTATTCTCTTCGTCAGCTGTACGGCCTTCTCTTTCTACAAATTCAGAAAGTGTTTTTTTATAATCAGGATAAAAATGTTTTATAATTAATTCATTTTGGTTTGGCGAAAAATTATAATTATCGTCCATAACAGGTTTAATTTTAGTAAAAATTTTAGGTTCTAAAAGCTTTTTACCAGTACCATCTATAACAAATGTACTTATATAAGACCCTCTATCAGAATGAGCTGCCCCATTATAAAATATATTATGTGAACCTGAAACAATTACTAAACCTTTATCTATGTAAAGTATTTTCGAATTTAAAGCGTCAAGAAAAAACAAATTCACATCTTCGCCTGGTAAAGTTTTCCTATTTTTAGGGTCACGGACATCAACTATCGTGGTATCAAAATCAGTAATTTCGTTATTGGTTTTTTCTTTTATAATAATTTTGTCAAAGACTGAATTAGTAATTCTATCGTTTATTTGTTGTATAACATTATCAGAAACACCATCTATACTATCGACTATTTCTATGTCAGCAGATTCATAACCTGGTAATGCTATTTTTTCAGTTTTTGCACCTACAATATGACAACACCCAGGTTCACTATAAGAACTTGTTGTATTAGATTTAACTGAGTTTAAAGTAAATGAATCAGTTGTTTCTGTTTGGTTTTCGATTTTATTAATTTTTTGCAAGAAAAACAAAGATGTAGAAGACCCTATTATAGTTATAACCAATAGTGCATATAGAAAATTAATTGGTTTTTTAAAACCAGTTTTGTTTTCTAAAACATTTACTGGTGGATGTATAAAATGTGGGTTATTTGGTTCCATGTTTTTATTATACTATATATTTTTTAATAATCTTTATACCCAATGGAATTATAACAACTACCACAGCCATTAGAATAAGTACAAAATGTTCGAGGTTTGCAATATTTACTGTATTACCAAAGTAATACCCAACTAAAACCACAGCAGGAACCCAAACAAAACCGCCCAAAACACTAAACAAAGTGTATTTAGTTTTTTTCATATGTGCTATACCGGCTAAAAAAGGTAATATTGTTCTAACAATAGGTACGAATCTAGAAAAAAACACAGCCGATGAACCGTATGAATTAAAAAATGTCTCAGATTTTTTAAAATATTCTGGTTTTATTCTTTTTGTATAACCACAACGAATCCAATTGTCACCAAAATATAAACCCAGTGCATAGCCCACTAAGTTACCAAAAATAGCTCCGGCAACTAATGATGGTATTAATATTCGCGGATCTAATACACCTTGTGATACATACAAACCCAATGAAAAAAGCAAACTATCACCCGGTAAGAAAAATAAAAAAACAATTCCTGATTCCAAAAACAAAATTAGACCCACTGCAATATATATTGTTTCTGGGCTTAGTGAACTAAGAAATTCGGTTAACATCAAGACATTATAACACAAAAAAAATAAAACAGCCTCAAAGAGGCTGTTTTATTTAAGAAATATATTATTCTTGCATTGCTGCTTTTAAGGTTGCTTTAGCTGCGTCCATAGTTGCCTTGAATGCGTCTTCAGCAGATTTTACAGCTGTGTCACGCGCTTTTTTAGCAATGTCAAAGGAAGTGTCTTCGACTAAGGCACTGCGTGCGTCATTCATTACAGCACGTGCGGCTTTAACACTAGCCTTGTAAGCACTTTGTGCGTCAGAACTTGATACACCTCCAGCACAATCCGCTTTTGCTTTCGCAACAGCTGCTGTAACAGCAGCTTTGTATGTTGCTGTAATTGTATCTAATGAAGACTGTCTTGTAAGAATAGAATTTGCAGTTGCATCACGGAAAGTTTTAACAGCTGAATCAATTGCTGCTTTACGAACAGAAACAGCATTGTCTAATGTTGTTTTATACGCAGCTACTGCAGCTTTTTGTGTGTCGGTTTCTGCACGACCAAGCATTTTAGCATTATTGTCTTCGTGTTTTTGATCTATTTTTGCACGATTTTCCATACGTTTTTGATCTATTACACTTTGACGATCTGAATTTTTCTTTTCTTGTTCATCTCTTTTATCTAATCGCTTGTTTTCAGAGTCAGCAAATTTTTGATCTAGTTTTTCGCCAGTTTTGTTTATGTCCTTACAGAAATCAACCTTAGAATCTTTCTTTCCGTCTTTTTTCTGGTTATCACCTTTTTTTCCATCTTTTTGCAATAAATTTGGCACAGGCTTTCCTTCTTGATCAGTACCATTAGTGCCCATTTCGGCAAGAGCCAGAGCTGGAAGAAACATTCCAGCCATCAATAAGCCAGCAATAAGTTTTTTAGTTTGCATATGAAATTTATTAAAATTCACGCAGGTCATTTTATCGAAGACCGACGTTTTTATTAATTAGTAATATAGGGTCCTTCGACAGTATACACCCCGTCTTTTTATTATACCACATACATTTACTTGCAAAACAATAAAACTAAACGAATTTCCTCAAAACTTAATTTAGATCCAGATTTTTCAAGAGCAATTTTAATAGGAGTTAGTTTGTTTTTATCTGCCGGTTTTAATTTTTCTTGAATTTCTGAAACTAAACGAATATGTTTTTCTTCAGGTTTAATATGCTTTATCGACACATCTGGGTATTGATCTACTATTTGTTCAATGTGGCTAATAACTGTACCTGTTGTTAAATTACGTGTTTCGGAAATTTGTTTTATCGTTTTACCTTCTTGTACTAACTCTAAAGTCTTTAAGAGTGTTGGTATTTTTTTGGTTTTGCCTTGGTGGTCTACGATTTTGATTACATCGATAGTACCACCCATTTGCACAATAAAGGTTTTCTCCATTTCAGCTTGAGCTTCTGGACTTAAATCTGCAAAAAGTAATTCATTTTTTTTACTTTCTGTACGTAAATATTTGTCATAGAGTAAAACTTCTGGATCAACAGCTAGTGCATTAGGATTAAAACCGATCAGTCTAACTCCGGACAAAGTTCGCACGCGCGACAAAGCTACATAACCCATACCGTATGTAAATGTATTTGTAAGGTCTATTTCAGCATGGTCTAAAGACATACCCTGACTTTTGTGTATGGTTATTGCCCAGGCAAGTCGCAGTGGCAACTGAGAAAGAGATGCTTTAACTTTATTGTCTTCTTCGATAGCCCATGTGGCCGGACTAACTATTATATCTGATTCTGCGGAATCATGTCGGCCCGACGTTCCTTTAAGGTGCCGACTCTTGATTTTATTATAGGTTGTAACAATAGGCATACCAGTTTCGGTAAAACCACTTACCCATCCACGAGTACCATTAACATAACCTTCCTCAAAATTATTTTTTATAAACATTACCTCAGCGCCTTCTTTTAAAACAAGAGTTTCCTGGGCCAAACAACTCTTTTTTAAAATCTCTACAATATTTTCTTTACCAGTTGTAGACATTCTGTATACATGCGAACCAGTTGTTAATGCTTCAAGTTCTGTATTATTTTCTGCGTCAACATTTTTATTATGGGTATACAATTTTGTCAGACGAATATCGTCACCTAATGTTGCAAGATAGCGTTGTTGCAACATATCCATATGACCCTCATCGATAGTGTTGTCACGTATTGAGTTTAACAACATTGTAAATTGCTCATCTTCCTGTCGGTGTTGTTCGTCTATATAGCAAATTGCCAGGCCCATGTTTTTCCAAACATTTGAATGTATTACCATGTCACGAGCACTTATATCGCCACTTTTTGTTACTGGTGGAAGCTGGAAAAAGTCACCACACAATATAACTTGCAATCCACCGAAAGGTTTATCATTACGTTTAAATTTACGGCAAACTTTATCTACCATATCTAACCTGTGGGCATGAAGCATCGAAACTTCATCTATAATCAAAACGCGCGCTTGTTCAAAACGTTTCCATAAATATTGTTTTTCTTCTAACTGCTCCATATCGTATGGGTCCAGTTTTTCACGCACTCCTATACCCGCCCAACCATGAATAGTCATACCGTTCATATGAGTCGCGGCTATACCAGTCGAGGCCGTAACTGCAACCGGCACATCGTGTTCTTTTAAATAAGCAATGTACCTATTTAATAAATAAGTTTTACCAGAACCAGCACTACCAGTAAGGTAAACATTTACCCCGGTTTTCATTATTTTTAAAGCTTGTTCTTGGGTCATGGTGATTAGTATAGCATGCACACCTTAGACAAGTAAAAACACAAGATAATACCTTGTTTTTTCTTATTTATTTAAATTCTGGTTTTAAAACATTAGATAGTTCTTTAAGAGGTATACGTACTTCTATGTTTCCATAAACATATGCCAGAGCTTGGTATTGTTGAAATATTATTACCAAACTGTCTTTTGTTAATTCAAAGGTCGAATAATTTTGTAAAGTCGGTGCTGTTCCATCATCGAACCAATCTGTCGGTAAGCCGTCTTTATAATCTGGATTATTTTTAATACTTTCTATTGTTTTCTTTGAAATAAGCTCTAAACCTTTTTCCGAATCTACAAACAAGTCATTTATAGACAAAAGTTTTTCATTTGCCGTATATGTATAAGTTTCTACAAAAGTGTTACCATGTGCCCCTCCTGTAAATGTATATGTTGTAATACGATGACTAATAGTGTGTGCACCTGATGTGCTTGAATATGTAATATACAACTGATACCTGCGTTCGTCTGATATTCCAAAATTTTTTAGTTCTTGAGGTGCAAACTTAGAAAAATCATTTTGATTTTTAAATGCTTTTATTATGTCCTGTACATTTTTTTCTACAAACAAGGAACCAGTACCTTCTGTGGGGTATTCAGCAACAATATCAATATATGGAGCTGTTTTATCTTCAATTTTAACCACACCCAAAGACTGGTCTTGTATAGTATTTGGTTTATTCGTAATTGGTTTTTTACTTGTATAACTAGTAATTAAACCAATTATAGATGTAATAACGAGTATAACAACAGCAACTTTTAGTTGTGCCTTTATGGTTGTTTTTTCAGTATTCGTAAAAACTTCTTTATGTTCAGTGTTCATAACATGTACTATAGCATATTGAAATATTTATTTACATTTACTTTTCTCCGACTAGTACCATATGAGTTGGTGGGTATGATATATCAAGCAAAGTATCATTTTCTTTCTTAAACAAAGCAACTTTACCAACCCAGCGGTTTTCAACAATCCAACTACTCTGATATGTTCTAGACACGCCGTTTTTTTCATTAGGGTTTTCAATAACATGAAAACCTGCAGAGGTCATTGCATTCTTCCAGTCTGAAAAACTCCAAAATGCAAATTCTTCATTTAGTTCACTGTTCCAGTTATCTGTATAATCTTTTTTAGTCATAAACTCTACAGCATCTTTTAATTTTAAAACTATGTAGTCTTTGCCATTTATTACTTCTTCTTTATAAATAATCTTAGTTTCATCCCCGCGACGTCCAGAACTACGCATGTCAGCCAGATATTCTTCAGCAAAACGTAAGAATCGACCGTGTGTAGAATGTTGCTCTAGATGATTTTTTAATTCTTGTTTACTATTACATATTTTAAATATGTCTTCATTAGAACCATCGTCTTTGTTTGCCCATAAATATACAATCTGGTCTTTATCTTCTGGACCAACAACATCACGTATGACAATACGCCCGCCTTTTTTAGTTTGTTTATATTTGTGGTTTAAATATGTTAATAAACTTTGTTCCCTATTACCATAACTCCATAATTCATGAGTTGTCGAATTACAAATAGTTGTATCTATAGTGTTTTCAGTAAAAACAGGGTCTAGTAAATTGCGCTGATGGAAATGCACATATGTTCCACCAAATTCCCCTGCTCGAAGTCTTTCTTGGCAGCGAGCTAAAAATTCTGTGGTCAACTCAATACCTATAATGTCCGAGTCACCAAAGTCGCGAGCGAGTCGTACAATCAGTGCAGCATCGGCACAACCTTCGTCTACTATTTTTCCAGGCACAATAGCTGGTTGTATGTCATGGTATTTTATATCTAACAAAGATTCGTTTGCCATGTCATATGCATACGTACTGTAGTTTCTGTCTATTGTTAGACTACCACTTTCTGTTAGCAGTGGGTCGCGCCACAGTGCAAGTATTTTTCTTGGTATATCAGAAAAAGATTCCCATAATTCTTTTGTGGTTTTAGACATTTTACTTGTAAAATCTTCGTTTAATTTCCATGATTCACCAAGTTCAACAAATTCTTTTAATACACTTATAGGTGTATCTGAAATATACTTTTTAGAATTTATATCATATTCAGCGGTTAGGACAGCAAAACCAAGTTTCTGATATTGTTCCAACAGCCCGGGCGTAGAACACAAAACGATTGTATTTTGTGGTGTAAGTTCAACTTCGTGGTTTATTTGTTCTTCGATTTCTTTTAAAGTATACTCGGCAAAATGTTCTGTCGGGTTAAAGTGTGGCACACCAAGTATTTGGTATTTTATACCGAGGGCTTTTTGGTATTGTTGAGCAAACCTGTCCAAAGTTATAGACCTTTCATGAAACGGCACCGGGTTATAACGTGAATTAAACTGGTTTACAGAAGTAACACAAAAAACTATGTCAGTAATTTTTTCATCTGGGTTTAGTGCCCCACCACCAACTAAATCAAGCTTGCCTACAGGTAGTCGAAGTATGTCCCATAGATAAGATTCTTGAAATGATGTGTTTAATAAATGCCGCCCTGGAAATAATAGATATGCCATAGTTTATAAAAATTAATTACTATACAACCATGGTACCACACAGTTTAAACAATTAAAAAACCCTGTACGACATTTCGTACAGGGTTTGACCCATTCATTTTACTTTACCAATTTTCCTGGCGAATAGACTCGCCATTGTAATTTTTTATCATACAAGCGGAAATCATTGGCGCCAAAGATATGATTTCTAACTTAGGGAACTTTTTTTCGTCAGAAATATAAACACTGTCGGTGACAAAAACTTTCGTCATTGGAGATTTTTGTAAAACCTCAGGACCGTTTCCATTTAAAAGTGCATGTGTGCATGCAGCAAAAACTTCTTTTGCACCCTGTTTTACCAAAGACTCTGCAGCCTTAGCCAGGGTACCGCCAGTGTCGATCATGTCATCAAATATCAAACACTTTTTTCCTTTCACATCACCAAAAAAATCTACAGATTCGACTTCATTTTCTTTGGAACGATATTTAGAAAATCCTGCATGACCACCTGCGCCGGTTTTCTTTTCAAAATCACGGCATGGTTTTGCGGCACCCTCATCAGGGAAAATAATAATCCAATCATTTTGATTGAAAAAGCTGTCACGTTCCATACAAAAATTTTCAATATGTTTCCAAAAAAGTTTTTTAGTTCCCAGTTTATCAAACTGGTTCTGAAAAAACCCTTGAATAGCCTCATTATGAACATGCACTGTAACAAACTGACTTACACCGAACTTTTCGTAAGTACTTGCAAACATCGCGGCACTTACCGGTTCGCGTTTATCACCTGTCTTGTCTTGTCTACCGTAATAAAAAAACGGCATCCATAACTCAATACGTTCAGCACCGGCTAAATGGAGAGCATTAATATAAAGCATGGTTTTAACAAGTTCTATATTAATGTTTTCTTCCATAGTAGAAATCAGAATTACGTCTTTTTTTCGGACAGAAGTTTCGATCTGAGGGCGAATTTCGCCATTCTTAAAAACAAGTACATTTGTCTGAATTTCTTCAACCTGAATGTCCTTGTCGTTATTTTTCAACATCTCGATAATTTCACGAGGCAGTAAATGTTTGTTTTTAACAAAACAAACATACAAGGTATTTGTATTATTCATTTGTGAATTTGGTTTAATCTAAATACAACATAGCACAAAATGTGTCAAATGTCAAACAAACAAAAACCCCTGCATTCAGGGGCTTTTACTTAATCATTTCGGTGTTCGTATAAATACAAAGTAGCTAAGGTTTTGGCATCATTGCAATATTGCAACACATCAGAAAATAGCACTAAATTAACCGTAATGTTTTCATTTTCTTCAGCTAATCCACCTTGTAAACCTTGTAATTTTTCAAATACATTACGGTCGGTAATTTCTTTTTCTAGGTAAAACGGATACAAACCTTCGTCCATAATACCAGGTGAAGAAAGAATTTTCTTACCATCAAACAACGGAACAATGTCTTCTTCTACGATACCTGCCACAGAGGCAAGCGAGGCTTCTTCTTGAACTTCCCGGAACATTACTTTACGCGCATCTGCCTCGCCATCTAACATACCGGCCACAAATTCGTGTATCATTGTACCGACAGGCAAGCGTGCTTGGTTTACCAGTAATACGTATTTTTTATTTTCAAATATTATTACAGCCAGCAAAACGACAGCGTCACCGCGTAAAAAAACAATAACATCATGTGCACCAACTAACTTTTGCACAACAGAAGCTTTAATTTTCAAAAAGTGGGGTTTGTTATGAAAAACATCCATAGACTGAACCTCTATGTTTGTTATTGAATAAAATTCTGGCGAAACATTTTGTATCCAGTTTTTAAGTAGATTTGAACTAGCAGCTAGTTCTGCCATGTTACCCGTAATAGGTACATTTTGATTGTTATGTGTAATAGTGGTCATATTTATATAATACTTTTAATTATTGTAATGAACAGCTTGACTTAAACACAGCATTTTGCTATATTATAAGTGTACTAATAACACTATATACTAATCAATGAAAAAAAACAAGTTTGCCAATTTTATACGGGTCGCAACCATAACCCCTACCCTAGTTGTGGGTAATGTAACTGCCAATACAAAGACATGCCTAGATGCGGTTCGTACTGCATACAACGAAGGTGCAAGATTGATTACATTACCGGAACTATCTTTAACTGGATACACAGCTGGAGACCTTTTTCATACTGACACTTTACGAACTGCAGTTAAAAACGCACTGAAAGAAATATCAGAAAAAACTTCTGATATAGATGCAACTTTTATTATTGGTGCACCTATAGAAACATTACATGGCATAGTTAATACAGCCGTTGTTTACAGCAATGGAAAGATTGTAGGTATAGTGCCTAAAATGCATTTACCAAACTACAAAGAGTTTTATGAAAAGCGTTGGTTTATTTCAGGTTTCGACACACCAGAAAATACTATCAATATTAACGGAAACGATATACCATATGGACTGCATATTATATTTTCTGACCCCGCAAACTCTTTGGTTAAAATTGGTGTAGAAATATGTGAAGACGGGTGGATGCCAATACCACCTTCAACTATACACGCCATACATGGTGCAAATGTTTTAGTAAACTTATCCGCATCAAATGAAATTGTTGGTAAGGCAAACTACCGCAAGGACCTCGTGTTAATGCAGTCTTCTAAAACTATAAGTGCATACATATATGCGTCTTCAGGCGTGCACGAATCTACAACAGACGTTGTTTTTAGTGGGCACAGTATTATTGCTGAAAATGGATCAGTACTTGCAGAATCAGCACGCTATACCCGAGACACAACCATAACATATGCTGATATAGACATCGACCATCTAGTTGTAGACCGTAACCGTACCAATTCGGTTACAGACAATGCACGTTCTATAGAAAACCATGTATATACAACAGTGCCTGTTTCTACACATATGATTGAAGGTAATCCTATATACAGAAAAATCAATGCAACACCTTTTTTACCACAAAGTGAATCTGATCGAGCGAAAGTTACTGAAGATATATTTAATATCCAAGTTGCCGGACTTGCAAAAAGACTGGAAAGTTCAAACATTAAAAATGTAGTCCTTGGTTTGTCTGGTGGACTAGACTCAACGCTTGCATTTTTAGTTTGTTTAAAAACTTTTGAATTACTAAATATAGATGTAAAAAATATACACACCATAACCATGCCTGGTTTTGGTACAACAACCGGAACTAAAAATAATGCGCTATTGTTAGCTAAGGCAACAGGTGTTTCTATCGAAGAAATATCTATAGTACCTGGTGTAAAACAACATTTTATAGACATAGGACATGAAATTGAAAATGAAAATGTTGTTTTTGAAAACAGCCAGGCCCGCTACCGAACAATGATACTTATGGACAAAGCAAACCAATATAATGGTGTTGTTGTAGGCACCGGTGACCTTTCTGAAACTGCACTTGGTTGGTGCACATTTAACGGCGACCACATGGCCCACTACAATGTAAACGGCGGCATACCAAAAACACTGGTTCGTTATGTAACCGAACATGTAGCAAACACAAGTAACCCGGAATTAAAGAAAATATTAACTGACATTATAGACACACCTATATCACCTGAACTAACTAGTGCTAAAAATGACGCAGTCGCACAAAAAACCGAAGACCTTGTAGGTCCATACATACTACACGACTTTTTCCTTTACCATTTTATCCGTTGGGGTAGTAGTCCAGAAAAAATAGAAATGTTAGCAAATATAGCTTTTGATGGTATGTATAACAAAGAAACTATAAACAAATGGTTGAAACTATTTATGGAACGTTTCTTTAAAAACCAATGGAAACGCTCAGTTATGCCTGACGGACCTAAAGTGGGTTCAGTGGCACTTTCACCTCGTGGCGACTGGCGTATGCCTTCCGATGCCGATATGTTCGAATGGGTGCAGTCTATATAAGGGTTTTTGGTCCACTATTGACTAATTGCATAAAATAATATATAATATTAAAAAACTTGATATATTCACAATAAGTGTATATACTACACTTAACGTACATTAAAACAACATAAATACAACTGATATATTATGGACAATTATTCTATTTTGGACCTCCGTAAGCTCGACGAAGCTGTAATGGAGAGACCTATTGTGACTTCCCTTTTAGGGGATGACTTCTATAAATTTGCCATGGGCAACTTTATTCATGACTATCCTGAATACCGCAATGCAATAATGGATTGGAATTTCAAAAACAGAACCAAATCTGTACCATTAGCAAACTTTATAAATGAAAGAGATTTCATGGATGAATATATTCATGTAAAAAACCTTTCTGCTAATAACACAGATCTACACTACCTTCGTGGTACAAATGAGTATGAAACTCGAATGTTTTCTGAACAGTATTTGGAATTACTGTACAACTTAAAATTCCCGATGTTGATTTTAAAACTGATGACGATCAATTAAAAATTCAAACGAAAGGTCTTTGGAACCATTCAATGCACGCTGAGATTCCAATATTAAAAATTGTGAACGGTTTGTACTACAGAAAACAATTCCAAGGAATGACCAGAATTGAACGTGAGTCAATTTACGCCGAGGGCATACGCAGACTTTCAGAAATTATCAAAGAAATAAAAAAACATCCTAATGTTAATTTCTCTGATTTTGGAAATCGCCGTTCATTCAATCCATACTGGCACGAATTCGTTGTACAACGCTGTGCCGAGGAACTTGGTACACAGTTTGCAGGAACATCAAATGTATTTCTTGCTTCTAAGTATGGATTAAACCCAATTGGAACATGCGCGCACGAACTTTCCATGGGCATTACAGCCTTAAACTTTGACGGCACAGAGCAATCAATAAAAAATGCATTAACTACCTTCCGTGAACAATGGTGGAAAAAATATGGCCACGGACTATCAGTCGACCTACCGGACACATACGGAACAGAATATACAATGCAATCAATGCCTGAAACAATGCTGCGTGACTGGAAAGGACAACGCATTGATTCTATGGACCCTATGCAAGCCATACCATATATTTTGGATCAGTATGAAAAACAAGGTATCGATTCTCGTAAAAAACTTGTAATTCCATCAGACGGACTGGACTTGAATTCAATGATAAAGATTGCTGATGCATTTGGAGATAGAATAAAAGTCTCTTTTGGTTGGGGCACAAAACTAACCAACAACCTGGGATTACAACAACTTTCGATTGTTATGAAACCGTATTCCATCAATGGAAAATTTTGTGTTAAACTTTCAGATAACATAGAAAAAGCCATGGGTGAACCTTCTACCGTAGAGGCTTATAAAAAAGCCCTGGGTTACCATGAAACTTACACCAAGGTTTGCGAGGTATAAAAACTTACACATAACAAAGCTTGGGAGCCGGACGATTGTCCGGCTTTTTATTATTTTATAATTCTGTTGCGAATTTTCTTAACATATCTATATACACAATATATTATTGCAATTAATATTGCCGTTATTAGAATTCTGCCTATTATTGAAGTTATTTTGCTGTATACATGTCCAAATAAATACCCTGCAGACAACAATAGTGCAGACCAAAAAATTTGTCCGATAAAATTTATAGAAATGAATTTAGAATATTTTAGTCTAACTATACCAGCTGTCGCCAGAACAAAAATACCCAAACCGAAGCCAGTAGTTAGTTTAGATATAATAAGTATTTTATGTTTATGCCTGTGGTACATGCCTTCGAACTTTGAAATACCTTCTTCGTTAACACCAAACCATTTATTAAACTTCTTCACAAAGCCATGTCCATAATAATAGCCTAAACAGTACCACATCGTGTCACCTATCAGATCACCAGTCATTAGGGCAATATATGTTGGTAATAAAGAAAAATAACCCAAGCGCAATAATACACCCATAATTATAGACATAGCGGGACCTTCGAATATACCAATGAACATAATTACAAGGTAAACCAATACAGCATGATTAGTGCCCATATCTATAAGCCACGATTCCATCTATACATATTAGCACACTTGCTGGGTAGTAAAAATTTTATAAATTTCTACTACCCATTATTTTAAAGGTGTTGTTAAAGAGCAACTTTCTTTGTTGAACTTCCAACAAAATAAGACAACAAACCGGTGTTATAAAAACTTGAATAAAGCCTTTAAATATGCTTTAATAGTACCGTTCGGACGGAACGATGGTGCCTATGGTGTAATGGTTAACACTGGGGTTTGTGGAACCCTCGATTCGGGTTCAATTCCCGATAGGCACCCAAAATATGGATAAAAATATACAAAAAAATTTTTTATATTTCCGTGACTTAATTTTAAAATATATGCCTTACTGCGAAGTAGAACATGTCGGAGCAAGTTCTATTCCCAATATAAAAACAAAAGGTGATCTTGATATACAAATACGTGTTACAAATGAAGATTTTAATAAAGCTATAACAGATTGCGAAAAAATTTTTACTACTAGATATCATGAAATATGGACCGACGAGTTTGCACTATTTGGTGATTTAAATCAAATATTAAAAATAGATATTATGCTTACAGTGAAAGGTTCTGCTTATGATAATTTTTTTCATATACGCAATGCAATGACGGCGGATAAAAAACTTCAATCAAGATACAATAAGCTTAAGGAAAATTATTCTGATTTTAAATCAGAAGAATACAGAAAAGCAAAACATGTTTTTTTCCGACAATTAGAATCTGAACTAGGATTAAAAGTAAGGCCTATAGAAAACTTCCCTAATAAACTTAATTAATATATGTCTACAATACACCGCGATGCGATAATGAAAAAACTAGCAGATGCACATGTTGTTTACAAGCATTTTACCCATGAACCTGTAACAACCAGCCAACATGCTTCAGAAATACGTGGAGTACCACTTTCCTCTGGTGCCAAGGCATTGGTTTTAACTGATAAAAAATCCGGAACAAACATACTGGTCGTAATACCAGCAGATAAAAAAATTGATTTTGATAAACTAAAAAACGTTACCGGTAATAAGTATTCTTTTGCATCTGACCCAGAAAATGTAGTTGGTTGTGTGCCTGGTTCTGTGCCACCATTTGGTTCTGTGTTGGGTTTACAAACCTATGCAGACACTACATTAGCAGACACGTTGAATTTTAATATTGGACTACTTACCGAATCTGTCAGCCTTTCTAAACAAGACTATTTTATAACCGAACAACCTATACTAGGCGATTTTATAAAAGAATAGAAAAACGGCCACCTTTCGAGGCGGTCCGTTATTCATACTGTTATAATTTTTAACAATATGATGAGATATTTACCCAATCATATACCTTACAGTAAACAAGTCAATAGTAATATTTAATATGTTGGCGCACTGTCGCCCACCCCTGCTATATGGTTTGAGTAGCGGGCACAGGCATATAATAAACTAGAAAGCCTATTTAAATATTGCAATGTTTCTGGTCGTATTATTCTGTTTACAACAGCGTCATTTTGTTCGGAAACTTTTATAACCAAACGTTCTGCCCTACGCGATATAGCCCGAGCTGTATCAAACAAAGCAGCTAATTCTGTACCCCCTGAAACAAAAAAAGTGGTAATGGGTGGTAAAACTGTTTCTATTTCATTAATAATTCTTTCTATTTCAGTAATATTTTTTTGTTCTATGCTTTTACTAGCACCTGCTAATTCTGCTTGGATAATAAATAAATTGTTCTGCACCTTATTAACTATTGAAACTAAATCTATAGACTGACTTTTTACTTTACGTCGCGCTTCAATGGACAATCGTGCGACACGATTTTTGGGAAAATCGCCCACGTCTTGTGCTCGTACCTTGCACAATCCGACAAACGAATTTAATTCGTCCACAGTACCAAGCGCATCAAACAAAATATCTGACTTAGAAACTCGCACACCTGAAGGTGAGTCGAATAGTTTTGTTGTTCCTTTGTCTCCTTTACCGGTATACAGCATTACAAAATATGAACCAAAGATAATAATATAGGGAAAAATGTCAAAGTAAGTTTAATTGAAATAATAGTAAGAATAATTGCAACGATCTCCTGACTTACACACCAATGACACCAGGCACCAATTTTCTTTTGCAAAAATAGTAGTCGAATAGAAAACAAACCACTAAGTGGAATAATACTAAAAACAATACTAGAAATCCAAACATTAACAGCCATTACTAAATCTGAAACTGGTATTAAACCTGTTTTTGAAAAAATAATTGCAATAACAACATTAAAGACACTTACCAACAAAACAAGAAAATAAAATAAAGTCCCCCACATAGCTAGTGGTACTCGTAAAAAAGTAGAATAAGTGCTGTTTGTAACTTTTTCACAACCACTGCCGTCACGGGCACACATAGTTGACTTGTGACGTAGTTTGTCGACTAACAACTTAGCTGAAATAAAAAGGCCAACAAGCGACAATATGCTCGTAACCCATAAAATATGTTGTATTGTATACCATTGCATTCGGCTATTGTACCACAAAAACACTATAAGAAAAACGACACAATAACAGAAACAGCAGTTAAGCCCATAAGTATTATAGTTAACCAACCTATACTTTTAACTAATTTCGAATTTGCCCTATTGCCCATAACTTCAGGGTTACTAGAAAGTTTAACTATAAAATACAAAACTATCGGAGCAATAATACCGTTTAATACAGCAGAATATATCAATGCTTTTATTGGGTCTATGCCGACAAAGTTTAATACGATACCCACAACAGTAGCCAGTGCTATAACACCATAAAATGCATATGCTTCCTTAAGTTTACGATATAAGCCAAACTTCCAACCCAAACTTTCAGACACAGCATATGCCGAAGAACCAGCAAGTACTGGTATGGCTAACAAGCCTGTTCCTATAATTCCAATAGCAAACAAAACAAAAGCAAAGTTACCCGCCAGTGGGCGCAAAGCCATAGCGGCATCAGCAGCGGTATTTATAGTTATACCCTGTGAAAACAAAGTGGCACCAGTTGTAGCGATAATAAAAAACATAACTAAGTTAGATATAAACATACCACTCCATACATCTATACGCATTTTTTTAACTTCTGTATTGGATAGATTATGTTTACGCGGTAGTGTTGGGTCTGGTGAAAGTATTTCTTCCTCAACCTCTTGCGATGTTTGCCAGAAGAAAAGATATGGAGATATTGTTGTACCTAATATTCCACATATTAAAAATATTTGGTCTTTTGAAAATGTAATGTGAGGTATGACTGTGTTTTTCAAAACCATTACCCAGTCCATATTTATAAAAAAAGCAGTTGCAACATAAGAAAACAAAACTAGAGCTAAATATTTTAAATACTTTGCATATGTTTTATAGTCGACAAAAACTTGCAACAACAACCCCCCAACACCAAAAAGCACAACCAACAATGCAAAAGACGCCTTTGGTAAAACCAATTGCACTCCTTTAGCCATAGCACCCAGATCTGCACCGATGTTAAAAATATTTGCCACCAGTAAAAGAAAAGTTGCGGTATATAAAATTTTCTTTGGGTAATAAGAGCGTATATTTGCCGCTAGACCTTGGCCCGTAGCTAGTCCAATGCGTGCGCACATTTCCTGTACTACAGCCATAAGTGGAAATGTAAACAAAGACATCCACAATAAAGAAAACCCGTATGTAGCACCCGCTTGTGAATATGTAGCTATGCCAGAAGGGTCATCGTCAGATGCGCCTGTGGTTAAACCAGGGCCAAGAGTTTCCCAATACTGTTCGGCTTGTTGTATAGGGTTTTGTTTTGAAACAATATTTTCTTGTACTTGTTCAGTATTTTCAACATTGTTTTGTTCAACTTCATTTTGCATAAATATAGTTTACCATAATTTTTTAGAAAATTAGTAAATAAAAAACCTACAGAATGTAGGTTTTTTATTTTGTACCCGAGACTGGACTTGAACCAGCATGTCTTGCGATGTTGCTATTTTTAGATAATTAAACCCCACACTTCTTTACTATGAAATTTGCCCTTTCTCATTACAACATCTTTCATTGTACCTTCGTGCGTAAATCCAAGTCTTTCTGGAACCGCTTTGCTTCTTGTATTTTCAACAAGCATTTGAATTTCAATACGATGTAGTTTGTATTTTTTCTTACCGATTTCAATAAGTTTTTTAACAACTTTAGTTACTATTCCCTGGCCTTCATAATCTTTAGAAATCCAATACCCTATTTCTCCAGATTTATTATTTTTATCTATTTTAATCAAACCTGCTGAACCAATAATTTTATCCTGAAAATATATTCCAAAGTCGCAACTTTCACCATTAATAAATTCTTTCATTTTTTTATCAATGAAACTTTTACTATCAGAAACAGATTTTGTGTATTCAACCCAAACTAAAAATTTTGAAAGATGTTTTTTGTTTTTTTGAATTAAGTTAAAAAGCTCTAAAGCTTCATTTTTAGTTCTTACGCACAGACTTATATCTGTATCTATTTTAACAATGTATGGTGATTTATTTTTCAT
>CAYWWG010000006.1:0-31035 GCA_964461985.1 uncultured Candidatus Saccharibacteria bacterium | reverse complement strand
AGAAAACCCCTTTTAAAAGGGGTTTTCTTGCGTTTTTAGCCCTGGCTTTGGTATAGTAGATATATGGAAACACTAGGAAAACTATTCGGAAGTACATTGCGAGTAAAAGCAATGCGGTATTTTTTATTAAACGGTGATGGTGCACATTTAGTTGCAGAAGTTGCAGCAAGATTGAAACTTAAACCACCAGTTATAAGTAAAGAATTGCGTGCATTAGCAGATGTTGGTTTTTTAAAGAAAAAATCTGTGCGTGGTAAAACTGCTTTCGTATTAAATACTTCTTTTCAGCATTTGATACCAATCGAAACTATTATTTTGCATCCAGATTTTTTGCGTAAGGACCAGTTGGTAAAGTCTTTGAAAAAAGCCGGTAAGATAAAACTTATTATTGCTGCAGGTGTGTTTATGAAAAATTCTGAAAGTCGTTTAGATTTGTTCATGATTGGTGACCGTATGAAGCGTCCAACAGTAGAACGCATAGTTCGAGACTTTCAGACTGAGATAGGTAAAGAGATATCTTATGCACTGTTTGATACAGATGAGTTTGTTTACCGCATGAATATGCGAGACAAACTAGTTTCTGATGTGCTTGATTTTCCACACGAGCAGATATTGGTGGCACCAGAGTTTTCCACATATTTGGTTAGTGGCCGTTAAAACATTACCCAGAAAGGAGTATAATGTATTTATAAAGGTATGCCCTTTATAAATAACGTTATTATTTAATTAATTAATATTTTTTCTATGTACATCACATCATGGGGCGATGCTTTCATCGCTTCTTTCCAAAGTTTTAAGTGGGCTCTTGCAAGCTTCATACCTGAGCTAATATTTGCTCTAGTACTTTTTATTATCGGTTGGATTCTAGCGCATTATGTAGGTAAGGCAATCAAGGCTCTTATTGATAGTTTGAAACTTGACGCAATGTTCCGCACTACAGGTCTTGAAAAGAACCTAGAACGTGCAGGTATGCACCTTTCAGTTGGTGGTTTCATCGGTGGACTATTCCGCTGGATCATTATTATCGGATTCTTCATTGCTTCAATGCAATTCCTAGGTTTGACAGAAGTTACTTCATTCCTAAACAATGCATTGGTGCCTTACTTGTTACAAGTACTAGTAGCAGCATTGTTGCTAGCAGTAGCGTCAGTTATTGCAGAAGCAGCTCGTAAACTTGTTATTGCATCAGCTTCTGGTGCTAATATCGGTGCAGCAAAGGCACTAGGTTCAGTCGCATTTTACGCAATCTGGATCTTTGCTATCTTCTTTGCTCTATCAGGTCTTGGTATTGCTCAACAATACATGGGCACACTATTTACTGGTATCGTCTTCATGTTGGCATTGGCAGGTGGCCTAGCCTTCGGTTTAGGTGGTAAAGAAGCAGCAGCTCGCACAATTGAAAATATCAAAGGTGCAATGAGACAATAAACCTTATTTTATAAGGAATATTTACATAAAACCGCTTGAAACAGCGGTTTTATGTTGTTTTAGAAACTTAATTTGACATTTTCATACATTCTGATAGTATAGAGAAGCATTTTGACATCCATTACATGTCCAAATGGATAATAGTTCTGCCCTATACAGCAATGTATATCAGACAAAATTAATTTAAATTATGACAAGATCACTCAAAAAAGGCCCATTCTTAGATGAACGCCTTCTGAAGAAAATCCAAGGAAAAGACCCGCTAAAAACAGCGGTTATTAATACTTGGTCACGCGCAGCAGTTATAAGTCCAGAAATGGTCGGCTTTACTTTCGGAGTTCACAACGGACGTGCACATTTGCCTGTTTTGGTTAGTGAAGATATGGTTGGACACAAGTTAGGTGAATTTTCTCCTACTCGTAAGTTCGTACGTCACGGAGGTAAGATGCAAAAAGAAATCGACCAAAAGAAGAAAGAAGCTGAAATAGCAGCAGCAAAATCAGCAAAAGCATCAACCGATACTAAGAAGAAATAATTATGAAAGCAATTCTTGAAAACTATCGTCAATCACCTCGTAAAGTTCGCCTTGTAGCAAACTTGATAAAGGGCAAGCCTGTAGAAGAGGCTGTTATTGAGCTGGACTTCCTCGCTAAACGCGCGGCTGACCCACTTAAAAAGCTTCTTAAATCAGCAGTTGCAAATGCAACAAACAACCATAAAGCTGCCAAGGAGCAACTTTATGTTGAAAATGTAATGGTAAACAAAGGTATAACACTTAAGCGTTTTATGCCTCGTGCTCGTGGTTCGGCTTCACCGATACATAAGCACACATCACAGGTTATTATTATCCTTGGTCAGAAAACCCCTGTAACTAAAGCTAAAAAAGCTAAATAATATATGTCTAAAGTCGTACACCCCTATGCACATCGTCTCGTAATATTGCGTCCATGGAAGTCTCGCTGGTTTGCCGATAAGTCTTACCAAGCATACCTTCGTGCCGATGTTATGATTCGTGAATTTTTAACAAAGAAACTTCGCGGTTTCTATATTTCACGTATTGAAATAGAACGCGATCTTAAACACACACGCGTTGTTATATTTACATCACGTCCTGGTATGCTAATCGGCCGTAATGGTGAAGGCATGCTTAAATTAAAGTCAGAAGTAGCTAAGTTTATCAAGAAAAATAAACTTGCAATCGATGCAGATTTTAAACTAGACGTTGTTGAAATAGACCAACCAGAAGCAGATGCAGCAATAGTAGGCTACATGGTAGCAGAAGGTATTGAAAAACGCCTTCCTTTCCGCCGTGTTTTAAAATCTACAATTGAAAAAGTTATGATGGCTCGTGGAGTTAAGGGAGCACGTATCTGGATTACTGGCCGTTTAGGCGGTACTGATATTGCTCGTTCCGAAGAAGTTAAGCGTGGTTCTATTCCACTACAAACTATCCGCGCTGATATTGACTATGCACGTGAAAAGGCTCACATGCCATACGGTGACCTTGGTATAAAAGTATGGATTTATCGTGGAGAGGTCTTCCAAGATACAAAAAAAGTAGAAGCTAAACGAAATTAATTTTATGTTGGTCCCTAAAAAAGTAAAACACCGCAAATGGCAATCAGGACGTAAAAGTGTTGAAGCCCGCAAAAAAGTTGAAACTCGAGGCACAACAGTTTCGTTCGGTTCATTTGCTATCAAAGCAACAAGCCAAGCACGTATAGAATCAAAACAAATCGAATCTGCACGTAAGGCAATGCAACGTTCAATAGGAAAAACAGGCCGTATTTGGATCCGCATCTTTCCTGACCGACCATTTACCCAAAAGGGTGCTGGTGTAGGTATGGGTAAAGGTAAAGGTAGTCCAGAAGGATACTGTGTCGAAGTTGGACCAGGTCGAATAATGTTCGAAGTTGACGGTGTAACAGAAGCAATAGCCCGCGAAGGTTTGCGCAAAGCTGGCACTAAATTACCGGTTAAAACACGTGTTGTTGCACGCGACTAATCCGTTTAAGGATAAATTATATGAAAGAACAAACATTAAACAGAAAAACACTAAGTGGTGTAGTTGTATCAGATAAGATGCAAAAAACTGTCGTTGTTGCAGTAACAACATACAAAAAACACCCTAAATACCAAAAGTATGCAAAGTCTACAAAAAAGTATAAAGCGCATGACGAAGGTAATGTATACAAGGTCGGACAACAAGTAACAATACGGTCTACAAAGCCTATGTCGAAAGACAAACACTTTGAAGTTATCGCATAATATCTAAAGAATTAAGTATATGATGCAAGATGGAACAAATGTAGTAGTAGCTGATAACACTGGTGCAAAACAAGCACGTATCTTTAAGGTACTTGGTGGTTCAAAGCGCCGTTATGCTGAACTAGGTGACTTGGTTATTATTTCAGTAAAAGTTGCTGAACCACGTAAGGCTGTGAAGAAAAAAGACGTTGTAACCGCAGTAGTTGTTCGTTCACGAGGTCCGTTTCGTCGTAAAGACGGTTCGTACATTCGTTTCGACGAAAACGCAGTGGTTATAATAGACAAGAAGACTAAAGAGCCTAAGGGTGGTCGTATCTTCGGACCTATTCCACGTGAATTACAAGAACGCGGCTTCCAGAAAATTATTTCTCTAGCCCCTGAAGTAATCTAAACTACTATGAATATAAAAAAAGGAGACAAAGTTACCGTTATTACAGGTAAAGACAAAGGCAAGAGTGGAAAAGTTACTCTTGTGCTTCGTAAAGAAAACAAAGTTATCGTCGATGGTGTTGCTAAGGTTAAAAAACATGCAAAACCAACTCGCCGTGGCGAAAAAGGCAGTATTGTAGAAAAGTCACTTCCTATACACGCATCAAATGTGCGTTTAGAGAAGTAATATAAGCAGGGTATGGCGAGTAGGTTATAGCAGATAGTGTCAGTGCACTTGAAAATATAGTTGCTGAAATGTCTCTACAACCTTCAACCTATAACCTATAACCTGATTTTAAATATATGGAAAACGTAAAACAAAAAGAAGCTGGTGCATTTGCAGCAATGCAAAAACAGTTTGGTTATACAAACAAACTTGCAGCACCTAAATTAACAAAAATAGTTGTGTCTGTTGGTACAGGTACACTAATGAAAAAAGACCGTCATAAGAACGACTTCGTTGATGATCGTCTAGCTAAAATAACTGGTCAAAAGCCAGCTATAAAAAGTGCTAAGCAGTCAGTTTCTAGTTTCAAGATCCGTGCTGGCGACCCGATCGGTGTTATGGTAACACTACGTGGAGAACGCATGTATTCTTTCTTGGACAAACTTATTGACATTGCACTACCACGAACTAAGGACTTTCGTGGTATATCAGAATCTATAGTGGACAACATGGGTAATGCTACATTGTCTGTTAAAGAACACTCAATATTCCCAGAAGCAGCAGAAGAAGAATTAAAAGACGTATTCGGTATGGGTATAACAATGGTTACTACAGCAAAAACTCGTGAAGAAGCTGTTGCATTCTTTAACCTACTAGGTATACCTTTTAAGAAAGACTAATTTAAATTAAAATCCATTTGAAATAACAAATAGCAAGCTTCATGCTTGCTATTTGTATTTATAGATAGGGTCTAAGCACTATCTAGGTTTCGTTTGTATGAAAATGTTCATTTTAGTATACTTAAATAATGAATAAAATATTTTTTGGGTTGTTGGTTTTTGTGCCTATTACTATTGTTGCCAAGTACGCACACTTCTCGCCTATAGTCGTTTTCTTCCTGTCGGCGTTGGCTATTATTCCTTTAGCCAAGTTTATTGGTGAGGCAACCGAGGAATTGTCTGTACATACCGGCAGTGCATTGGGTGGTTTGTTGAATGCTACATTTGGTAATGCGACCGAACTTTTGATTGGTATATTTGCCTTGCAGGCTGGGCTAGTAGAAGTGGTAAAGGCGTCTATTACTGGTTCTATCATCGGAAACTTACTATTAGTGGCCGGTATGTCCATGCTGGCAGGTGGTTGGAAATATAAAAAACAATTATTTAACAAAACAGGGATATTAGCGGCAAGTTCAACATTACTTTTAGCAGCTATTGCCTTAGTAATACCAGCTATATTTGTGCAAACAGCACCAAACGTAAGTTTACACACCATAGACAGTCTAAGTATATTTGTTTCTATATTCATGCTTGTTGTTTATGTGGCAAGTTTGTTTTTTATTCTACGTACGCATAAACATTTATATACTGAAGAAGTTGGTAATTTAGATGGTAAATGGAGTAAAACAAAAAGTATACTAGTTTTACTATTTGCTACTGTGGCCGTTGCCTGGATGTCTGAAATACTAGTTGGGGCAATAGAGCCTTTGATTGCTGTGTTTGGTTGGACTGAATTGTTTATCGGTGTTATTTTCGTGGCTATTATTGGTAACGCCGCAGAACATACATCAGCTATTGTTACGGCAGTAAAAAACCGTATGGATTTATCTTTGCAGATTTCTGTTGGTTCGGCTACACAGATTGCTATGTTTGTAGCACCTTTGTTGGTATTAATAAGTTTATTTTTCCCAACACATATGAGTTTAGTCTTTAATACTTTTGAACTTATTGCCATCGTTTTGTCTATATTTATAACTACATTGATAGTTCAAGACGGCGAAAGTAATTGGTTAGAAGGCCTGCAGTTACTAATGGCATACGCCATCATGGCTGCGGCGTTTTTCTTCCACCCATAAGCTTGCTATTTCTATTTGTTTGTGAGATAATATAAAGAAGGGGTAGTTTAACAAAAACTACTAAAGTAAATTCCAAAAATCTTTAAAAAATTGTAGAGTATGAACACAAACACAATTCAGAAAGGCGGCTTGACCCAAATGCAAGCAAGTTATGAGAAATTTTGCGGACTTAAACCGGGTGACAAAGTACTGGATGATTCCGGCACTGCGTGGCCTGTAGAGGAGGTGTGGACTGAGGGAAAAAAAGAAGATAGTCCTACCGTGAAAATTCTCGTCATGTTTGACGACGTACCCCTTAAAATGAGTTTTAACTCACAAGGTTATTGTCTGGTATCAGAAAACGATGAATACATTAACGGATTCAGTGGCGTGCCACGTTTTCTGAAAGAAGATGAAGAGTAGATCCCCCCAACAGAATTAAGGGCGGAAAGTCGCAAGACTTTCCGCCCTTTACATTTTCAATAATGGGTGATAGTATGGAACTTGCTCGATATTGACCTTAAAAACCCTTATAGAGCATGGGAATCCACGCTTTCTCTTGTGCTTCAGCACCTTGTTTATAACCTTAAAAGGCCCGCCCCTGTTTGCAGGTTCGGATAAACATACGCTTACGGAAATACAAGAAAAAACGTGAGATATTCCCATAAAGGAAGTCGAACTTCCTTATATTAATATTTATTACAGTACTCTATGGCAAAAACATCAGTTAAAGCCCGTGCTGCAAAAACTCCAAAATTCTCTACACGAGCGAAAAATCGCTGTTTTAAGTGTGGTCGTGGAAACGCATTTATGCGTGATTTTGGACTTTGCCGCATCTGTTTCCGTGAACTTGCAAACGAAGGTATGTTACCTGGTATTCGCAAGTCTTCTTGGTAATCTAAACGAATTTATTATATGAAAGATCCTATTGCAGACATGATGAACATGTTGAAAAATGCTGGAAATGCTGGTAAACCTACCATTACAGTTCCACATTCTAAACATAAACTTGCTATCGCTAAATGTCTAAAAGACCAAGGTTACATAGCAAGTATCGAAGAAGTTAAAAACAAAAACGGCATAATGTCGCTTACACTAGGTGTGGCATACAATGCTGGTGTACCTAAAATAAAACATGTCGACCGTGTTTCTAAAACATCACGACGTGTTTATTCTGGTGTAGACACTATTACTAACGTACGCCAAGGACAAGGCTTAGTGGTGCTTTCAACACCAAAAGGTATATTGTCAGGCAAGGACGCCAAAGCAGCCCAGGTCGGTGGTGAAGTCCTATTTAACATCTGGTAAGAATTATATATGTCACGACTTGCAAAAAAACCAATCATAATTCCAGAAGGCATTACTGCTTCTTTTGAAGGTAGCACAATGACTGTCACTGGTAAGCTAGGTTCACTTAAGAGACTTTTTGATCTAGATGTTATAGGTATATCTATCGATGGGTCTGAAATAAACCTTACACTAAAACGTAATACACCATATGGCCGTGCACTATGGGGTACATACGCGTCACACATTAACAATATGATAGCTGGTGTTACAACACCATATACTAAGAAACTAATACTAGAAGGTATTGGATTCAAATCTGAAGTTAAAGGTAAAACTATAGACTTTGCACTTGGATTTTCACATCCTGTTATCGTTCCTATTCCAGAAGGCTTAACTGTTACTGCTGAAAAAAATAACATTACCGTTTCAGGTATAGACAAAGAACTGGTCGGCCAATTTACTGCTTCTATTCGCGCAATGAAAAAACCAGAACCATATAAAGGAAAAGGTTTCCGTTATGATGGTGAAGTTATTCGTCGTAAGGATGGTAAGAAGTCAGCATAAAGAATTAGATTATGAAAACACTTACACAACAAAAAACACAAAAACGTTTGCGACTAAAAGCAAAGATCCGTTCAAAGATTTTTGGTACTGCTACATTGCCTCGATTGTCAGTATTCCGATCAAATGCACATATCTATGCACAACTTATTAACGATGAACAACGCGTAACTATCGCTGCTGCTTCTGACCTTGATATTAAAAAGGGTACAAAGAAAGAACACGCTGTAGAGGTTGGTACTGCTATCGGTAAAGCTGCTATAGCAAAAGGTATAACTGTAGCGGTCTTTGATCGTAACGGTTTCAAATATACCGGTCGAGTTCAATTACTAGCTGATGCCGCACGTGCTGCTGGTCTTAAGTTTTAATTACTCAATTATATGGAAACAAAAACACAAACAACAAGTACACCGTCAACAGAAAAAACATCAAGTTATTCTGGAACACGGCCAAGTTATAGTGCTGGTGCTAAGCCTGCTCGTTCAGGTGCGCGTTCTACAGGTGCTGGTGGTCGTTCAGACCGTGCTCCTCGTACATATGCTGACCGCCCTAAACCTGAATTCGACCAAAAGATTCTTGATATTCGCCGCGTAACCCGTGTGGTTTCAGGTGGACGTCGTATGAGTTTTGCTGTTGCTTTAGTTATCGGAGATAAAAAGGGTTCAGTAGGTCTTGGAACTGGTAAGGGTGCAGATACTGCATTGGCTATCAACAAAGCATTGAAAAGTGCAAAGAAAAACATGATCAAGATTAAGTTTACAAAAACAAACTCTATTCCTCATGAAGTTTCTGCAAAATACTGTAGTTCAAAAGTTAATATTACTCCAAACCGTGGAAAGGGTATGGTTGCTGGTTCAGCAGTCCGTGACATTCTTGTATTCGCTGGTCTAAAAAATGTAACTGCAAAAATACACTCTGGTTCAAAGAATAAACTAAACAATGGTCGTGCAGCTATGATGGCACTTTCAGAAGTCGCAGACAAGCGCATTTCTAAAGAAATGGTATCAGAAGAAGCAAATAAAGAAGTAAAAGCGTAAGAATTAATATATGCAAATTCATCAAATTTCTCGACCCGCAGCAAACCGCAAGGCCCAACAAGTAGGTCGTGGTGGTAAGCGTGGTAAAACATCTGGCCGTGGAGGCAAAGGTCAAACAGCTCGTGCTGGTAACAAACCTCGTCCACAAATGCGTGACATTATTAAGAAACTTCCAAAACGTCGTGGTATGGGTAAAAACTCTAACAAGTCTATTGTTAGTGTTGGATATGTACAAACTGTAAACCTTTCTTCACTTGAAACTTCATTTGAAAATGGTGCGGTTGTAACTCGTGGTGCATTGTTTGATCGCGGTTTGGTACGTCGCAGTGAAGGTTCTTTACCTTCAGTTAAAATATTAGGCAACGGTGAAGTAACTAAAAAACTTATAATTGCCCCTGGTATTAGTTATTCTGCAAGTGCAAAAATAGCTATCGAAAAAGCAGGTGGTACAGTTGCGGCACAAGTTGCAACACCTACAGCTGCAGAAGTAAAAACAGCTAAGAAAACAGCAAAAGCAGTTAAAAAGGTAGCAAAGACAAGTAAAAAGAAGTAAGCTTCGAAAAACCCAGAATCTAATGATATAATAACTATATGGAAACATTTTTTGCAAAACTAAAGTCAATATTTACCGATAAGAATTTACGCAAGCGAGTGCTGTTTATGGTTTTTTTCTTGGTGGTTTTCCGTATGTTGGCGGCGATACCAATACCGGGTGTAGACCAAGCAAGACTTGCGGGTGTACTTGCTGGTAATCAGTTGTTTAGTATCTTAAATGTATTTTCAGGTGGTGGACTTTCAACATTCTCTATTATTATGTTGGGTGTTGGTCCATACATTACTGCATCTATTATAATGCAGTTGCTAACTATAATGGTACCTCGTCTAAAAGAAATGTACCAAGAAGAAGGCGACCGTGGACGTATTCGTTTTGCTCAATATTCTAGAATGTTGGCAGTTCCTTTGGCAGTATTACAAGGTTTTACTTTGGTAACACTACTTGCTCGCCAAGGTGTTATAGCTATAAATTCACCTTTTGCTTATGTAGTTAATCTTTTGGTTATAACTGGTGGTTCAATATTGTTGATGTGGATCGGCGAATTATTGACCGAATTCGGTATAGGTAATGGCGTTTCATTCCTAATTTTTGCTGGTATCGTTGCGGCAATACCAACACACATTGCTCAGTTACAATTTACATTTAACAGTAGTCAGATTATAGAACTTATTGCTTACGCTGTTGCCGGACTAGCATTGGTTGCAGGTGTAGTGTTTATAACTGAAGCGGAACGCCCTATACCTGTTTCGTATGCACGCCAAGTACGTGGAGATCGGGTTATAGGTGGTGGTGCAACATTTATACCACTTAAAATGAACCAAGCTGGTGTTATACCGATTATCTTTGCTTTGTCTATACTATTATTCCCTCAACTTGCAGCAAGCTTCCTTTCTGGTCTTTCTTATGGTTGGGCACATACAATAGCTAATGCATTGACTGCGTTTCTACAAAACAGTTGGTTGTATGCAATAGTTTACTTTATTCTGGTAGTTGTGTTTACTTACTTTTACACTGCGGTTACTTTTGACCCAGAACAAATGTCTAATAACTTACAAAAAAGTGGTGCATTTGTGCCAGGTATTCGACCAGGCCAAGCTACTACAGAATACATTTCACGTATTGTAACTAGAGTTACCTTGGTTGGAGCTGTTTCTTTGGGTATTATTGCTGTATTCCCACTAATAATGAAATCTATTACTGGTATTACATCGTTGGCATTAGGTGGTACTGCATTGTTGATCGTTGTTTCAGTTGTTATAGACTTGATTAAACGCATTGACGCGCAACTATCAATGAAGGAATACTAAAAACAAAACTTGCCTGAACGAAATTCAGGCAAGTTTGCTGTTTTTTCACTGTACACTGTAAACTTTTCACTGTACACTGTATTTATGCATCCATACACATTTATATTTTTTGGCCAGTCAGGTGCCGGTAAAGGTACCCAAGTTGCTTTGTTACAAAAATATCTTGAACAGAAAAATCGAAATGTACTTAAGATAGAAACCGGAGCAAAGTTCCGTGAGCTTTTAAATAGTGAAACCTTAACCGGTAGACAAACCAAAGACCGCATTGGCCGGGGTTTGTTGTTACCTGACTTTTTAGCAATTGCCTTATGGGGTCGTGAATTGATAGAAAAGGTGGCTGGTAAAGAAGACTTGATACTAGACGGTTTGGCCCGTCGCCCTCACGAAGCCCAAATGCTAGACGGGGCTATGACTTTTTATAACAGACACAAACCTTTTGTTATATATATAAAAGTTTCTGAGTCATGGTGTACTACAAGACTTACTGAACGTGGCCGTGACGACGACACACCAAATCAAATCAAGAAAAGACTTGACTGGTTTAACTGGAACACTGTGCCTTCTATTGCGTATTTCCATGAAAACCCAAATTATAATTTTATCGAAATAAATGGCGAACAGTCCATAGATGCTGTGCATAAAGAAATCTTAGAAAAAACAAAACTAAACTTTTAAATTCTGAATTTTAAAATGAGTATACTTATTAAAACACCCGAAGAAATACAAATATTACGCGAAGGTGGCAAAAGACTTGCCACGGTACTTGAATCTGTAAAACAAAAGGTGTTAAAAGAATGGCAAAATGGTTTAACTACTGACGAACTAGACACCTATGCAGCTAAATTAATTCATGACATGGGCGACACTCCGGCATTTTTAAATTACCAACCTGAAGGTGCATCGATACCATACCCACGTAGTTTATGTGTGTCTATAAACCACCAGATAGTGCACGGCATACCAAGTAAAAAAACTTTAATTAAAGAAGGCGACATAGTCTCATTAGACCTTGGTTTGAAACACAAGGGTCTTTTTACTGACCATGCTGTTAGTGTGGTAGTAGGTAAGGGCACAAAGCGTGACCATGAACTGGTAGATGCTGCAAATGGTGCTTTGATGGCCGGTATAGCTGCTGCTGTCGGGGGCAACCGTGTTGGGGACATTGGTTATGCAATAGAACAATACTTAAAGCCACATAAAGTTGCTATTTACCGCGAAATATCTGGCCATGGTGTAGGGCGTTATATACACGAAGACCCATACGTACCAAACTACGGCAAACGTGGCACCGGGGCAGTACTACGCCCTGGCATGGTTATAGCCATCGAACCGATGATAGGCGCCGGAAGTAATAAAACTGTAATTGAATCTGATGGTTATACTATTAGTACCATGGACCGTTCTCGTGCAGCCCATGCTGAACATACAATATTGATTACAGAAGGTGAGGCAGAGATTTTGACAAAATAACCACCCCCCTAACCCCCCTCCTTTAAAAGGCCGGGGGAATAACTACTATGAAAATTCTTCATAATGTTAAAAAATTATACACACGAAGAAAAGAATTGCGTAATAATGCGACAAAACAAGAATCATTATTATGGGAAAATTTAAAACATTCTAAATTGGGTGTGAAGTTTAGGCGGCAACATAGTATTGGATTTTATATTGCAGATTTTTATTGTCCTTCTAGAAAATTAATTATCGAAATTGATGGTTCTTCACATAATAGTGACGAACAAAAATTGTACGACAAAGATCGTACAGAATTTTTATTAGTCACAGGAACACATGTTATACGTTTTACTAATAATCAGATTGATACAGATATAGGTACTGTTTTAGAAACAATTACTAATATTTTATCGATGTAATTTGGAAGTTAAACCCCGTCCTTTTAAAGGAGGGGGCAGGGGGTGGTGACTAAACCTTGGAAATTAAGCCTTTTTCTGTTAATATAGCCGTATGGAAAAATCATTAATCATATTAAAACCAGACGCTATACAGCGAAATTTATTAGGTGAAATTATAAGTCGTTTCGAAAGAAAAGGTCTAAAAATAGTTGGTCTTAAAATGGTGCATTTGTCAGATGTGGTGCTAGAAGAACACTATGGCCACTTAAAAGACAAGCCATTTTTCGGAACAATTAAAAACTTCATGCAGTCTTCGCCAGTAGTTGTTATGGCATTAGCAGGACATGGTGCTATCAGTGCTATTCGCACTATTGTTGGCCCTAAAGCAGGTTATGAAGCCGCTGGTGGTACTATACGTGGCGACTTTTCTATGAGTAAGCAGTCTAACATTGTGCACGCATCTGATAGTCCAGAAAATGGTGTTGCTGAAGTTGCTCGTTTCTTTACTGATGAAGAAATATTTGAATACCAGAAAATAGATACAGATTTTATTTATTCTGACCGTAAATAATAAGGTTGTTATTTACCCTTGGTGTACCGGTATTACAAAATAAGGCAAAATAAACGATAATGTACGAGTTTGTCCATATTGCATTAGTTGTCTTGGGGATATAAAATGTAATCACGGGTATCTTGTAAAGTATTAACTAGAACAATATACTTTTAGGGAATCGTTGTCCGAATTTATTTTTTAATCCATTTGGCGCTTTACCCACTTAGCTTTAACTAGCTAATGCATACCAGATAGCCGTAATAAAAAACCGACTTTCGTCGGTCTTTTATATTGATAATAATATAGCCACGAAAAGTAAAAGCATATTTCTTACCACGCATATGATTCAGCAGAATCATGTCGCGCAGTGTCCATTTAAGCGCGGCCTACTGGAAAATTGCCCTTAGGCCGGTTCGCTTTGCTCACATCGACCTTTTTACGAAGCAGGCTAAAAAGAAAAGCAGTTTCCTTTTCAGTCTCTCGGCCCAGTCGGCCTGCGAGGAGGGGCGAAATACGCTTTTACTTTTCGTGGCTACGCGCTACAATACAGCTATGAAACGAATATTAGAAGTAGAAATGGGTATAACTATGGCAATATTGTTCCTGGCAAGCCTAGGGGCTTATTTTTTCTATTGGTATTCGACTATTTGGTGGTTTGATATGCCGATGCATTTTACTGGGGGGTATTTTTTGTCCATCATGCTGATGTACATAGTGGTTAGGGCACAGAGTAAAGGGAATAGCGAAGATAATAAAAAAATTAATCCTAAATACCCACTTGAAAAACCAACAAGTCGGGCAGGCTTATACTTAAAACTTATACTTCTTACATTTACTATCGGTTTTCTATGGGAAGTTTATGAATTTGCTGTTGATACATATTTCAACGCACATTTATTTGTTTTTTTAGATTCTTTTTCTGATTTGTGTTTTGATATGGCTGGGGCCATAACTGCATTATTTTTTATTGATAGGCATATGCTATAATGTACACATATGCAAGATGAAAAAAACAAAACCCTTGATGTAAAACCAAAAACACTGACATTAAAATTTTGTTCAGGAGCCGGTGCTGTTACTGGTGCTAATTTTTTATTAGAACAAAACGAAGAGGGTGGTAAAAAGTTTTTGATCGATTGTGGTTTAGAACAAGGCACAAGTGTTGCTGACGATACAAACTGGAGCGATTTTTTGTATAACCCAGCTGACATAGACATATTGTTTGTTACGCATGCTCATGTAGACCATATTGGCCGTATACCAAAACTCGTTGCTCAGGGCTTTCATGGGCGTATTATTTCTACCGATGCAACTCACGACTTAGCACTGCCAATGCTTATGGACACTGTTAACATTATGGCTCACGATGTAAAGCATCCAGGGGTAAAGGAGATGTATACCGAAGAAATAGTTAAAAAAGCTCTATCTTTATGGGAAGGCGTACCATACTATCAAGACATAAATATCGACCATGGTTTTAAATGTCAGTTTAAAGATTCAGGACATATACTGGGTTCGGCAATGTTAGAAATTTATTATGGGTCTAAGAAAATTGTTTTTACAGGCGACCTTGGCAATTCACCTTCGCCACTACTGCGCGACACAGACCCGATAGATGCCGACTATTTAATAATGGAATCAGTATATGGAGACAGAAACCACGAACATCGCGACCAACGACGTAAAATGTTAGAAAAAGTAATTGAAGATAATTACAACCGAAAAGGTGTGTTAGTTATACCCACATTTTCATTGGAACGTAGCCAAGAACTTTTATTTGAAATAAACGAATTTGTCGAAAACAAACGCGTACCAGAGATGCCGGTGTTTTTTGATTCACCTTTAGCTATTAGACTTACATCGATCTACCACAAATATACAAAATATTTTAACCAAGAAGCCAAAGACGGCATACATGAAAGAGGTGATATATTTACTTTTCCAGGCTTAAAGGTAACACCTGAGACTGAAGACTCTAAACAAATTTTGCATTCACCAAACCCTAAAATTATTATCGCAGGTTCTGGCATGTCTAATGGTGGTAGAATATTGCACCACGAACATAATTATCTACCAGACCCAAATAATACTTTATTACTAACCGGATACCAATCTGTAGGAACATTAGGTAGACTTATAGAAGATGGTGTAAAAAATATACATATAGCAGGCGAAGAAGTGCCAATACGAGCACGTATAGAAAAAATCGACGGTTATTCTGGGCACAAAGATTCAGACCATCTATTAGAATTTGTTTCGCAAATGCAAGACCGTGTGCAAAAAGTTTTTGTATGTATGGGCGAACCAAAGTCTGAATTCTTTTTAGTTCAAAAACTACGCGACAACTTAGGTGTAAATGCTATTGCTCCGCAAGTTGGTGACACTGAACTTCTATTATGCTAAAATATATAAATGCAAGTAAATGATGACAACGTAAAAAAAGCTATCCGCGTACATAACCCTGTAGAAAAGAAACAAACGTTGCTTTGTTACAATGGTCCAATCGGTAATGGAGAAAAACATAACCATATTAAAATAAAAATCGGTGTTTCAGGTGCAGCTGAAACTGGTCACTGTGGTTTGCACGCTCTTGATCTAGCTAAGGAACTTGGTCGTGAGGTCATAGAACAGGGCGGTATACTTATAACTGGTGCTACTACAGGGTTTCCTTTGTGGACGTCTATGGGTGCTAAGGAAGCCAATGGTATTGTTATAGGTCTTTCACCAGCTACTAATGCCGAAGACCATGTAAATACTTGGCATTTACCACTAGAGTTTACTGATCTAATAATATATACAGGTTTTGGTTTTCCAGGACGCGACTTGCTGTTTACCCGCAGTTGCGATGCGTTAATATTCGGCTGTGGTCGCATTGGCACGATACACGAGTTTACCATTGCTTATGAAGATAATAAACCTATAGGTATATTAGAAGGCGACTGGGACACAGCTGACACATTTCGCGAGATTTTAGCACGTAGTGGCCGTTCCTCAGATCAGATTATTTTTGAAAAGGATCCAAAAGTTCTAGTAGAGAAAATAATGGAAATTGTAATCGCGAATAAAAAAATAGTTAGATAAAAAATGAGCAAAAAAATACTAGGGAGTGATCCCTAGTATTTTTTTGCTCATTTTTATTATGCCTTTACAGTCTCTACAATTCGATTGAATGTTTCTGGATTTGTTTGTGCTATTTCAGAAAGTATTTTACGATCTAGAGCAATGTTTTTCTTTGTCATCTTACCTATAAATACAGAATAGGTAATACCTAGTGGGCGAAGTGCAGCATTAAGTTGAACTTGCCATAGACGACGCTTATCGTTCTTTTTATCGCGACGATGTGCAAAAGCATGCATACCAGCGTGGAAGATTGCTTCTTTTGCTTGTGCTTCTTTTGTACTACGTCCAAAACGGTAACCTTTGGTTTGTGCCAAAACGTTTTTTCGTCTTTTTTGTTTAATTACACCTCGTTTTACTCTTGTCATATAGTTATATTAAAAATTATTATGCTTTTACTAAGAAACGGCGTCGAACGCGGTTGCCCATAACCATTTTTACAGCTTTTTTACCAGCTAGTTGTGTGGTTCGAGATTGTTTCGCATTGTTGTGGTTAAAACCAGGCTTGCGAGCCATTATCTTGCCGTTTTTTGTGACACGAAGTCTTTTTGAATAGGATTTATTTGTTTTCATATTTATTTCTTTATCTCGCGTTCTATTGTTAGCATCAAACCTTTTGGAACTTTCTTTAAGGGTTCTGCAATTTTATATTGCTCGGTTATTAGGTGTAATACATGATCCAAACGTTCTTTTAAGAAAGATTCGTCAAGGTATTTTGTACGGCCTTTTAAGAAAAGCTCTACTTTTATACGATGACCTTCTTTTAACCACAAAGATGCTTGTTTAGCCTTTAGGGCTAAGTCTCTGTCGCCAGTGCCTACCTTAACTTGGATAGATTTGGTTTCGGTTGCTTTGGCTCCAGCCTTTGCTTTTTTAGCTTTTTTATTCAGCTCGTACATGAATTTACCATAATTCATGATTTTTGCAACGGGTGGGTTAGCCAAAGGTGAAATTTCGATTAGATCAAGTTCTTGCCTTTGGGCTATTTCCAATGCTTCTTTGGTTGTAATTTGGCCCAGGTTGGTGCCATCAGCATCGATTACTCGAAGTTCTGTTGCACGTATCTGGTTGTTTATTCTAATTTGCAAGGATATAAAACTGTTTTAAATAGTAAACGAGTGTTTGCTCGTGCTATGTATACTAATGCAAAATGCCTTAAAAGTCAACTCTTTCATGGTTCCTTAAACCCTTATAAAATAAGGGTTGTATACCTAGTTTTTAGAAAAATTATGTACTCTAAAACAACAAAACCCGCCATGTGGCGGGTTTTGTTGTTTTATTTTCGTTTTCCGAAAATACGTAGTAGGGATAGGAATAGGTTTATAAAGTCTAAATATAAGTTTAATGCACCAAGTATGATTATTTTTTTAGGTTCCATTGTTGTACCGTCTGTAGATTCACCGAGTTTTTTAAGTTTTTGAACATCATAAGAAATAAGTACAGTAAATATTGCCACACCTACCCAAGCCAGAATTAAATCAAGTAAAGAAGATGTTGTAAACAAACTTACTATAGAAGCTATAACAAGTCCAAGTAGGCCGAACATAGCAAGTCTTCCGATGGAAGTTAGGTCTTTTGTTGTTTTCGTTCCAAACAATGCTAGACCACCGAACATTGCTGCTGCACCGATAAAAATTCCAAAAATAGAACCTAGTTCAAATGCAAAGAATATTACAGACAAAGTTATGCCACTTAAAATTGAGTAACCTATAAATGTAGCACGGGCAGTGCCGATAGACATTGCTTTGATGCGTGCAGACAAAAATATAACAGCCCCAAGTTGTAGTAGTAACAAAGCTTGAAAAGCGTACTGTGTGTTATATACAGCGTCAAGAATTGTTGGGCTGATAAGTACCATAAATGCAGTAACTGCAGAGATTAATAAACCAATTGCCATCCAACCAAAACTACCTGAAAGTAGTTTGTTCTTATTGTTTGGTGTAACGGGTGTTGTATTTGTATTTTCTATTGTTTGTTCCATGAAAATGTTTGTTTATTGTTAATTAGATACAATATACATAATACCACTATATGTGCATATTTGTCAAATGGATATGATTTGATTTTTAAGTGGTGTGCTATACTAAAAACGTGATACATCTAGTTAATAAAAAAGAAGGCGAGACACCTTTAGCTGCTCTAGAGCGGCTTTGCCGCGACCATGGTATATACGAAAAGGTAACTTATGCCGGACGGTTAGACCCGATGGCTAGTGGTTTGTTGTTAGTTCTGTCGGGCGACGATGTGTATAAAAAAGACAGTATGTTAGAACACACAAAAACATATGACTTTACCATACTACTAGGTGTGGCAACTGATACAGGGGACATTTTAGGGAAGGTAACCGAGGTAGATTCAGAAATTTTAAGATCAGCTTCAACGAAAACACTTTCTGAAAGGTCCTCGGTTCTCCTCACCGGTAACTTTCCCCTTCGTGAAAAGCGGTTCGGCCAGACCGTTTCAGAAAGTGTTTCCGTTTTCGCTCAGCAAGAAAAAAAAATGGAAAAGACTTTCTGCTTAGCTCCTGAAAAAATAAAAAAAGTAGTAGAGTCGTTTGCAAAAACATATAACCAACCATACCCACTGTATTCGTCTAAAACAGTTGATGGTAAACCATTATGGACATATGCGCGTGAAGGTATAAAGCCAGATGTGGTACCAACTCATAAAGTAACTATTAGTAGATGTGTTTTACATGGTATTGAAAGCATTTCTGCTTCTGAATTATTAGAACAAATACATGTGCGTATAGAACCAGTAGTGGGGGATTTTAGGCAAGAAGAAATACTAAAACTATGGGACAAAAATATTGGAAAAAGTAAAAATACTTTTATTCAACTAAACTGTACAGCCGATGTTTCTTCGGGTACATATATACGACAGTTAGCAGTAGATATCGGGGCAAAGTTAGGTGTACCAGCATTAGCGTATACCATACATAGAACAAAAATTGGTAAATACGATATGAAAGACGCTTTGCCAGAATTATAAAAATACTCACTAAATGTGAGTATTTTTATTTCTAATATTAGTTTATGTTCTGGTATCTAGTTACATCAATAACATCTATTGGTTCGCCAGATTCATTTTTAATTATTTTAGGTATGCCAGTAGATGCGACTTCAACATATTTTCTAGAAAGTTCGTTGTCGGGTTTATCTTCTCCACCTTTTAAATCAAAATATATATGTTTTTTCACATTATGACCTATTATAAAATCACGCTTTTCTTCATATTTTTGTTCAAGTGTTTTACCGGCAAATATACTTTTGAAGCGTCCAAGTAAAGATAAATTTTTCTTAGTATCTTGACTAAGTTTATTTAAATCAGCTTTGTCTATTTTATCGGTAATTATTTGTTCATGTCTGCCAATTTCTTCAAGTACCTCATTAGATTCTTCTTGTTGGTAACCTGGTGGTGCTTGTATTATTCCTAATATTGGATCGCTTTTGTATGATTGTGCGTACTGTTTTTCTGGATTATTTAACTCTCTTTCATTTTTGTCCATAAAATTTTTATTATGCTTTTAATTTACTGCGCAATGTGTCGATGGTTATTGCCTCGTCTACCTCTTTTAAGAATTGAAGGTAAAGTTTTTGAAGTAGGGTAGATTCAGCTGGTGTTATGGTGCCATCACGCATTTTTTGGGCTAATTGCTCTAATTCGTGTATATACTCCATATTGCTAGTATACTCTGTGTTAGGAAGTTATGGAAGTGGTACTTTGGTGTTCTATAGATTCCATGTATTCGTATATCAGTTTGGCTAGTTTTTCTGAACCGAATTTTTTATATGAGTTTATTTGTTTGTTTACACTAAATACACTTATAACATAGTGTGAATTTGCGCCTTTAACCACACCAGCGTCGTTAACCCAGCGTATTATGGCCCAGTGTTTGGTAACAATTGCTTTAATTAACCCAAGAATACTTTTTATAAATTTCTTTATTGTAAAATTTTGTTTGTAGTATGATTTTGAGAAAACGTTGTATAAATTATTTTCTAGATATCCACCTTTGCGATAGTACGAAATATAATTACTTAGGTTTAGTCCGGTACGCATGCCTGGTTTCCAATTCAACATATATTCTTTCAGTTTGTTAGATACAAAAGGTGATATAAGTTTTTCATTTTCAACTAAATAGAAAAACTCGGCAATGTGGCGTGCGCATGTTAGTGTCGTTTGGCAGTATTGGTATGGTTTGTGTTCTTTAACACGGTCTAGAAACTTTCTGGTTACTTCACTACCATGCCAATTATATTTATGGACTATGTTTTCAGTTATGCTTTCACGACTAACTAGGTCTATAAGTGTGTTTGAAGCGGTGTTGTCGCTACGTTCCAGCATAAGTGCTAGTAGGTGGTCTATGGTTACTACGTCGCCAGCTGTTAGTAGTTTGCGGGTGTCGCCAGGAAAAATGCGTGCATCCGTGTCTACATCGTTAGGCGACTTGATTGTAATATTTTGTTCTAAAGAAAGTGCACCTGTTTCTATTTGACGTAGTACTTCCGCCCCGATAAATATTTTATAAACAGAAGCAGGGTATATAAAATGGTCCATATTGTAACCAAATATATGTGGGTGTGTTTGTTTCAGGTCGATAATAGCTACACCTATTTCGCGCTTAGTGTAGCCATTGTCGTCTAGTATTTTTTTGATATTTAAACTGCGTTCCATGTCTATGGGTAACATGGGCGTATTATAGCAAAAATAGTGGGGATTTTTTTAGTACATCACATCTGACGGCCGTCAAAAGTGATGTAGTGTGTGTCTTTAATGTAGTTTTATATAGGTGGTATACCCGTAAATGTTGTAATAATGTATAATATACTAATGGAAACATTCGATATCGAGAAACCTCATTTTTCTACCGCTGAAGAAGAATTGGCGTATTTGCGTGGCCAAGTTCAAAAAATGGAACAGAAGCTAACTAACGAAGGGGCTGTTGTAGAGCGGGTTGCTTTGGCACGTGAAGCTTTGCAGGAATATAAGAAGATTCCTACGAAAGAAGTTTTACATGAAGGTTTGCAAATGAAAGACCATGAACACGAAGCTATTGCATTGCGCTTACATCCTGAAGAGCATGACAGTGTTATGGAAGAATTGATCGGTTTGGTTGAAGTTAAGGGTATTAAAAATGCTATTGATGCAGTGATGCGTTTAAATAACCCTCATATAGAAGACGACTTTCATCGTTTTTTGGTGCAGTATTTGTTATCAATGCACGATGTAAAAGGTTTAGAAACTGGAACTTCTCTTTATAAAACATTAACCATGAAAACTTTTCAGCTTTCATTGCCTGAACAAGTTACAGATGACAAAAGAACTTTCAAAGAACTGATAGGTGCCATGGAACAGTTTTTTGCAGGTATGCAATATATGGGTGGTGCAAAGAACAAAGACGAATTACGTGCAGTTATAGAAATAGCTGTTTCGAATGACAAACCAGAACTAGCATTTTATATTTCTATACCCGAAGAGTCTTCAGAACTTTTTGAAAAACAAATTTTAGCTATACACCCACTGGCAAGGATTATAGATATGCCGGACGATTTTAATATTTTTGCACCAAAAGGCGTAGTTGTTGCTTCGACAATGGAACTAGAGTCTCGACCATGTTTTAGTTTGCGAACATACGAAACTTTTGACCAAGACCCATTGGCAATATTATTGAATACTTTTAACCGTATTGCTGAAGGTGGTGAAGGTGCTGCTGTACAGTTTGTAATGCGGCCAGAACCTCAATACTATGAAAAAGAAGTCCAAGAACTTTTAAAGTCGGCAGAAAGAGGTGAGAAAATAAACAAAGAAGACGCTGAGGTTAAAGAGGTTGGCAAAGCTTTTATAAAAGAAATCGGTGGTTTTTTTGGTGTAGTTAGTTCTAAAAATGAAGAAGAAAAAAAAGACCCGATAGGTGCTGCTCAACAGGATGTTATTGCGTCGATTAAGAAAAAACTTGAAAGACCAATGATAGCTGTTAACACGCGTATCCTAGCTTCGGCTGCAGATAATGTTCGTGCTACACGTATAACACACGACATTGAAAGTGCTTTTGAACAATTCCGCCAACCATCTTCAAATGCATGCGTATGGAAACGTGCAGACAAAGATTTATCGGACGTTATACATGCTTTTACTTTTCGTGAATTTACTAAAAATACTTCAGTTCCGTTAAACTTCAAAGAACTGGCAACCATGATCCATTTCCCTTGGGGTATTGGCAATATCGCAGCCCTTAAACAAGCTAATATTAAAGAGTCTCCAGCGCCGACTGGTATGGCACCGGCTGGCGTTATATTGGGTTATAACGAATATCGTGGCACCCGTACGCCAATAGTTTATAGTCGTGAAGATCGTATGCGTCATTTGTATGTTATCGGTCAGACAGGTACTGGTAAAACTGTTACATTAAAACAACTAATAAAACAAGATATTGAAAACGGTGATGGTTGTTGTTTTATTGACCCGCACGGTTCTGATATTCAAGACATATTGTCGTACATTCCAAAGCACCGTATAGACGATGTTATATATTTCGACCCTGCTTATACTGAACGTCCGATGGGTCTGAACATGCTAGAGTTCGATGAACGTTACCCTGAACAAAAAACTTTTGTGATCAACGACTTGTTGGGTATCTTTAACCAATTGTTCGACTTAAAAGCTCAGGGTGGTGCTATGTTTGAACAGTACTTCCGTAACGCAGCATTATTAGTAATGGAAGACCCTGAAAGTGGTAGTACTTTGTTGGAAATAACTCGGGTGTTACAGGAAAAGCCTTTCCGTGAAATGAAGTTGGCAAAATGTAAAAATCCAATTATTAAAAAGTTCTGGGAAGCGGCCGAAGCCACAACTGGCGACCAAGGTTTAGCGAACTTTGTGCCATATATTTCCAGTAAGTTCGACCCGATGATATCAAACGACATTTTACGTCCAGTTATCGGCCAGCAACATTCTGTATTTAACTTCCGTAAAATAATGGATGAAAAGAAAATATTGTTAGTTAACTTGTCCAAGGGTCGTCTGGGCGAAATAAATGCAAACCTTATTGGTTTGATACTAGTTGGTAAAATTCAAATGGCGGCGTTGTCGCGTGTTGACATGCATGGTCAAAAGATGAACGACTTTTATCTATATATCGACGAATTCCAAAACGTAACTACATCAGCTATTGCTTCTATACTTTCTGAAGCTCGTAAATACAGACTAAGTTTAAATGTTGCCCACCAGTACATATCACAGTTACCTGAAGATATAAAAGGTGCTATATTTGGTAACGTTGGTTCGATGTCAATAATGCGTGTTAGTCCTGAAGATGCAAAATTCCTTGAAACAAAACTTGCACCTACATTTGATGCTAATGACATTATAAAACTTGAAAACCTGCATTCTTATGTTTCAATGATCGTCAACGGTGTGCCAGCACCAAAACCATTTAATATGACTTTGGCCCCATACCCTAAGGGCAATTCAGAAATAGTAGAAAACCTAAAGGAACTATCTTATCTAAAATATGGTCGCGATAGGGCAGAGGTAGAAGCTGAAATAATGGCAAAATATAATAGGTAATATAAAACCCGTCATATCGACGGGTTTTATATTTTAACTAAACAATCTTTGCCAAAAATTTTTCTTTTTTGGGGTTTGGTCTACGTTTAGCATGTCAAACTTTTCATCGTTGTTTATATCAAGCGGGTTAAAACTAGTTTTGTTTTGTCGTATTTGTTTTTCTTGTGCCAGAGATGCTTCTGGTGGTGGATATGATTGTCCAACTTTTGCCTTTTGTTCAGAAATTTTATTTTCTTGAATTTTTTCTTCTTCTGCTAAAAGTTCAGGAGATTTTTTTTCTGCGTAAACTTCATTCCATTCTTTTGAAATTTCATTTTTTTCGTTGCTATTTTTATTTACTTCTTGTTTATTGAAACTACCATCTAATGGGTTAAAAGAAGTTGCGGAAACTGGTTTTACTGGTCCGCGTGTTTTTTTGTCTTCTGGTATTGGATTAAATTTATTCATAAAGCTATATTCTTGGCTATTTTCCATAATGTATATTATACGGCAGTTATATTTTTTATAATACTTAACATTTGTATTATAACATATATTTAAATAAAAATCAAGTATTTATAATTTAATTTATAAATACTGGTATTTTTACATTACCGCATGGGTACAATGGCCACAACGTCGGGCGTCTATGGGTATTTCCATACAGCATTCGGTACATTTTTTTGTTGTCGGGTCAGTAGGTTTTTCTTTCTTTGTTTTTGCTATTAGTATATTCATCGGTTTTACAACAAAGAAAAACACAGATCCGGATACAAGTATGAAAGATATCAGTGCATTTATAAAATGCCCGTACATAAACTGACTACCGTTGATGGTAAAATAAAGCCCGCTAAAGTCAGGTACTTTGGCTATAGCGGCTATAAATGGGGTTAGTATGTCAGACACAAGTGCAGAAACGATGGTACCAAAAGCTGCACCGACTACAACACCAACAGCTAGATCGACTACATTTCCACGTAATAAAAATTGTTTGAATTCTTTGATCATATATGTATATTATAATACAATTAATAGATAAATAAAACACCCTATAAATGGGTGTTTTATTTATCTTAATTTTAATTAGATGAATCTATTGTAAACATGCTGTCTAGATATTTCCAGAATGTTGCATTGTCTGAAAGTTTAGCTACACATTCAGATGCTTGTGCTTCCATTCTTGCTTTTGGATGAAGTGAATCAAGTGGGTAGTGTCTATATACCCAGGCAATTTGGTTGCCGTATTTGTTTTGTAGTTGGTGTAATGTAGTATGGAACGCTTTACAGTATGGACAGTCAGAATCAGAATATTCTACTATAACAACCGGTGCATTTGCATACCCGTTAATGTGGTCTGTGCCTGTCAGTGTTGTTGGACTTCTTGGTTTTTGATCGTCTGATAATGTAAGTACATTTCCTGACAATGCTTTGTCGATTATACTTTTTACACTGTCATATGGCTGAGCACCTTGTATTTGTATTTGTTGGCCAGTACTAGCAACCATAATTATAGATGTTGGGGTTCCTTGAATGTTTATGTTGTCTCCAAGTGCTTCCTGATTTAATACAGTTTGATTTGTTTCGTTGTTGTCCATACATGTTTCGAAACGACTACTACTTATACCCATATCAGTTGCTACTGATTCTATTACACTGTATTTCTTAGTACTTTGAGTATTTGCTGGTATTAGTGGTTGCACTTCTGACATTGAGTCTAAAAACGAAGCTTTGATTTTGTTGTACATGTCTGTACCTGTTACAAATGATGTCGGTGCAGTAATGTCTGTAAATATTGTTCCGTAGTCGCTGAATTGCAAACTTATATTTAGTGTAGAATCTATTTTATTCTTTTTGGTAAGGTTTACTATTGTAAATGCCAAATCGTACGGTAGTTTGTCTTGTTGCCCAACGTACAATGTTGCAGATTTTAGAACTGTGTGTGCAACATCGTCTTTCATTGATTTTATTTCTGAATTAATAAAAGATGCAGGCATGCCTTCGTATTCCTTCTTAATATCAGCGGTTAGGATTGCAATTAATTTTTTTGTATTAAGTGTTATTGCATATTTGTCCTGTTTTATACCATTAGAAACACGGCTACCTTTTTTAGTTAATGTAAAAGCAGTAAAATAACGCATTAGTTCCTGGCGAGCTTTTATTGCTTCAGGTGTTGGTGCGGTATTTGTACTTGCTAGTGTGCCACTATTTAGTTTTGTTAATTGGTTGAAAGTGTCACTTATACCTGGTATGTCATTAGATATTGTTGCAATATCTTGAGGATTAAAACGAACCCACTGACCTTTGTATGGTACAAGTTCTGGCATGAATGAATCAAATGGAAGGTTGGGTATTTGCATGTATAAAGTGTCGCCAATCATGCGAATTGAAATCGCAATTTGAAAAGGCATTTCACTTGTCGACATTGTTATGGATTGGTCAACCTTTATAGCTGACTGGTCGTTACCGTCTGTTTTAGATTTTAAATCTGCATAAAAATAATCCTTTTTATTTGCAGAAATGTATTCCATGTGTCCAGACATAGAGCCAGACTTTATGGTCGACATATTTGTAAATGCTTGGTCGATAACAGAGGCTGATGCGCCTTGTGCTAGACCTAGTACCAATGTACAAACTGCAAATGCTTTTATAATGGTTTGTTTCATATTAATTGTATTATGGGTAATATACAAAGTGTACCACAGTGGTAGGGGATGTCTATTGCGGTGGCAGTTGATGATTCTAAGATTTTTTAAAATGTGGTAAATGAAAAGCCCACACGAAATTGTGTGGGCTGGCATCGTTCGATAATAATTTTTACTTGAAAACGTAACTGTTTTTGTAAACTTTTGATTTTTTACCAGTGGATTCCGTCCATTGAGTATAGATAGTTCCTTTCTTAGAAATTACCAACCTAACACTGTTTGCATAAGTGTCACGATTTCCATCAGGAAATACATGACTCATGCTTATGTTGAAAGGTGGGTCATTTCGTCCCATACCGCATGGGTCTTTGTACGGTTTTGTATACACAATAACTGAAGTGTCGTTGCTTTCGAATTCGAGTTGGCTGTGTAAGTAAAATTGTACTTTAGATTCTTCTTCTGAGGAATCTTTAGGGTAGAGTACAAAATAATAACCACCGTAACCCTTGTATGAACTGCTTAATCCATACTTTGAGATTGTGTTGTTAAATTGCTTGGCATGTTCTTCTGTAAGTGTTTCATAATCTGCCCGTTCAATATTAGAATAGGTAAGGTGTACAACATTTGAAGGAGCATCTGCAAAGGATGAAGCGAAAACGGTATCTTTCTTTTTACCATTTTCTGTCCATTGTACATGTGCAGAAATTTCCCAAACGTGATAGTCTTCAATTCTCTTTCCGAATGCAAAGGAATATACATATTCCCTGGGAATTTCCCAGTCATACATTTTCCATTTAGCAGGGTCTTCGGTAACAATATTGTTCCGGAACACTCTCATGTTTAATGCCGGAGCTAAAGATGCAGTATCGGTTAAAGACACTACTTCTTTGCCGTTTGCATAATATTTTACCTGATCCAACGGACCACTTGATACAATATATGCAGAATTGGTTAGCGCATAAACATACATGCGCATTTTCATGTTTTGTGCTTTTACAGTCGCACTTACTGTTGTGATCAATAATACCATTACCATCACAAATTTTTTGGGGTTTTTCAAATTAACTAAGTTATTAATATTATACCACATACAGTATATTTGTCAAGCACTATAAAAAAACCTTATAAAATAAGGGTTTTTTTATAGTGTGGATCTGGGGAGAATTGAACTCCCGTCCAAAAGGGGTATTGTCTATACGTCTACGTGTGTAGTAATTTTTATGTTTAACACTATTACCTATAAAATTATCAAAACAGTAATGGTGCGGTCTCTTGGTTTTGGTGCATACATTCGAGCAGTTGTATGCCTTGGCATGATTTTATGATGCCGTCTAGTTTTATCATGTTTCAAACTAAATCGACATGCAGGCGACTAAGCGCGAGCAAAAGCAAAATCTGCTGTTCCGAAGAACGGAGATTTTACTCCAAAAGAGTTGTTTACACTTAACTTGTGGTAGATAGTTTTACGAGTTGTCTACAAGCTCGACACGCATATAAACAACGAACCCAATTGTCAAAGCCTTGCAGACCCATTGGTTGTTGCTTTTGGTTTTCAAAGGGCACGTTTATCTTTTGAAATCTCTTTGCAGTTCGCGGTTTACGTCACGTTTTTTTAGTGACTCACGTTTATCAAACTTTTTCTTGCCACGAACTAAGGCAACTTCGCATTTGATGTTGCGTCCTTTATTATATAACGAAATAGGTACTAAAGTCAAACCACGGTTTTCTAACTGCCGGCTGATTTGGCGTATTTCTTTTGCGTTTAGTAGTAGTTTGCGTGGGCGGTCTGGGTCGTAGTCGGGCGAAGTGTTTTTAACTTGGTATGGCGGTATATGTACTTGTAGTAAAAAAGCTTCATTACCACGAATACTAACATGCCCGCCGGCTAGTGCGGCTTGGCCGTTACGTACACTTTTTACTTCATTACCCAACAATGAAATACCAGCCTCGAATTTTTCAAGGATTTCATAATCAAAATTGACTTTTTTGTTGGTAACTAAGGCCATATGGCTATGGTAGCATATTTTATCTGGTAAAAACATCATTATTATGTATAATTAACCCCATATGCCACATAAAGAAAAAAATTCGCCTAATGAAAAAAAGCTTAAACAAGCACCTAATACATTACCTGAAAAAGCAAGTAATAATGGTGGTAACAAACCTATTCCGCCTAATACACCAGTTGGTGGACTAAAAAAAATACTTGGCCTAGGTAGAAATTTTGGCATTGTCATTATTGTTTTGATGGTAGTTATATTTGGTTATGAAGCTATTGTGCAAAATAAATCTGATGTAGTAACTGTGTCCATGGCCGAAGTTGCTAGTCAGATTAAAGAAGGTTCTGTAGAATCTATAACTGTAAAAGGTAGTGACGTTTCAGTAGTACAAGTTGGCGGTAAAAAAGAAATTACACAAAAAGAACCAGAAAGTTCACTTTCTGAAACTTTAGTTCAATATGGCGTAACACCAGACATATTGTCTAAAACAAAAATTGTAGTTGAAAATCAAAGTGGTTTTGGTTATTGGTTTATGGCTTTATTGCCAATATTTTTACCAATAATATTTATTGCTCTTTTGGTATTAATGTTAACTCGTCAAATGAAGGGCGGTAATATGCAAGCTATGAACTTTGGTCAGTCACGTGCGCGTGTTACAGACCCGAACGATAAAAATAGTCGCGTTGTTTTTGCAGATGTTGCTGGTTGTCGTGAAGCTAAGCATGAACTTGCAGAAGTTGTAGACTTTTTACAACACCCGAAAAAATTCTTAGATATTGGCGCCCAGATTCCAAAAGGTGTCTTACTAACAGGTGCGCCAGGAACAGGTAAAACATTGCTAGCGCGTGCCGTGGCAGGTGAAGCTGGTGTGCCTTTTTTCCATCTATCGGGTTCCGAATTCGTTGAAATGTTTGTTGGTGTTGGTGCATCGCGTGTTCGTGACCTTTTCCGTATGGCTAAAAAGGCTGCACCTTCTATAGTATTTATCGATGAAATAGACGCTGTCGGGCGTTCTCGTGGAACTGGTGTTGGTGGTGGTAATGACGAGCGCGAACAAACTTTGAACCAAATTTTAGTTGAAATGGATGGTTTTGAACAAAATGGTAAAGTTATTGTTATGGCTGCAACAAACCGTGCTGATGTACTAGACAGCGCATTACTACGCCCTGGCCGTTTTGACAGACAGGTTGTACTAGACTTACCAGACCGTCGCGATAGATTGGCTATACTTGAAATCCATGCCAAGAAAAAACCTTTAGCCAAAGATGCACAGTTGTCAGTGGTAGCTGAACGCACACCTGGTTTTTCTGGTGCAGATCTATATTCTTTGATGAACGAAGCTGCAATACTAGCGGCCAGAACAAATAAAAAGGAAGTTGAGCAAAAAGACTTACTTGCGTCTATAGAAAAAGTGATGATCGGTACCGAACGTCAAAGCCACTTAATGAGTGTAAAAGAAAAAGAAATTACTGCGTATCATGAAGCTGGTCATGCGTTGTTGGCATCATTGCTACCTTATGCCGACCCAGTACATAAAGTCTCGATTGTGTCGCGTGGACGTGCGGGTGGTTATACTTTAAAACTTCCGCTTGAAGAAAAAAAATTACAATCTAAAAAAGAATTTTTAGATGACATTGTTGTATCGCTTGGTGGTTATGCTGCCGAAGAATTAATAATGGACGACATTACTACAGGTCCATCAAACGACCTTCAAGTTTCTACAAATTTGGCTCGTGCTATGGTAACAAGGTTTGGTATGTCAGATGCTATCGGTCCGATTGCATTGGAATCTAGTAATGGAAAAGTTATGTTCGGTGCAGGTGTTAGTGGGGAAGAGTATTCACAAAATATGGCTTCAGTTATAGATAATGAAATATCTAAAATTATGAATGAATCATTGCTTAAGGCCCGTGATTTACTAAAAACAAACCGCAATATATTAGATGCTATTGCAAAAAAATTGATCGAAGTAGAAAACCTTGAACAAGCAGAGTACGAAAAAATTATTGTTGAACATGGTGTAGCTTTGAAAAGTATAAGTATTTAGTACAAATAAAAAATGAAATAGTCCCGGAGAAGTGCCTGACGCAGACCTATTGGGTCGAGTCAGTAAAAAGTAAACCGCTTTACTTTTTACCCGCTTCACGAAGTGAAACTGCCGATGTGAGCATAACGAACAGGCAGTAGGAATCAATTTTCCTCAGAAAATGTAGCGCCCATATGACAATTGCGCGACGTGATTGCTGGGGCAATCAAGCACTTCGATGGGAGCTATTTCATTTTTTATTTTTTATATAATTTTACAACGCGCGGGCTTGTCCGACGGAACCAAGTTCAGCTTCTGCTCGGTCAAGCATTTCGTGGTGCATATTCATGCCTTCGTCAGCTAGTAACATTAGTCCATCGTGCGCCATAGCTTCGCCAGCACCTTTTATAATAGCAAAGT
>CAYWWG010000005.1:23574-31446 GCA_964461985.1 uncultured Candidatus Saccharibacteria bacterium | reverse complement strand
AAAGTCTGCAACCGTTGGTACTTCAATCCTACCTGTAGCTAATGGGGGAACAGGATTAAATTCTGCATTTACCACTGGATCAGTTGCGTTCTCAAATGGAACCACTTTAGCACAAGACAATGCGAATTTATATTTTGATGATACAAATAATAGATTAGGTATAGGAACTAATGGACCTACTTCAAAATTGCAGATCAAAGATACTTCTGTAAATGGAGGAGGTGGTATCAGCATCCTTGCTGGAACATTAACAGCAGCATCTACACTTCAAGCTGTAGACATTGCAGGGGAACCTCTAGCAATTTTAAGTAACAATATGTATCTCGATTCTGGGTTTAATTGGGTACAAAATGACGCAACAAAAACTAGTTTTGCTTTGATAATGGATGATAGAAGTTCTCAAAACTTGTTCAAATTAACTTATTCATATGCAGGAGCACCATCTCCTACTTCACTATTTGCTGTTAAAAGTGACGGAACATTAATGCTCGGTGACAATTTAGGAGGTAACCCTTCTGCTTCATCTGCAAAATTTATTGTTGACTCTTCAGGTAAAGTTGGTATTGGTGATACAACACCTGCATCGTTACTTACTGTAGGTAGTGGTGATTTGTTCCAAGTAAATTCAAGTGGTGCAATAACATCAGCTGCGGGTATTACTTCATCCGGATCTATAACATTCTCAGGGCTAGGTGGCGGTGGTACTCAGTGTGTAAAAACAGATAACACTGGTTTACTTTCAGCAGGAGCATGTGGCGGTGGAGGAGGAACTGTTACAAATACAGGTGGTAATCTAACTTCAAATGCAGTTGTGCTTGGCGCAGGAACAGTTGATACAAAAGTTTCGACAGGTATTACAACTGATGGAACTGCTAAACTTATACTTGGTGTAAATGCAACAACACTTGGAACATTGAAAATGTTTGGTAATACATCTGGTGATGTAACATTGCAACCAACAGCTGCTGCTGGAACCGCTACAGTTCAAACATTACCGGCAACAAGTGGCACTCTTGTAAACCGAGTTACAACAGCAAACGGAGTATCTGCATCAAATTCAGACGGGGCATTATCTTTCTCTCTTGGTGCAATTACTCCAACTACAGTTAACGGAAACACATTTACTGCAGGTTCATACACTCTTACGGGTACTGCTGGAAAGACACTTAACTTTACAAACTCACTTACTCTTTCAGGTACAGATAGTACAACTATGACATTCCCAACAACTAGTGCAACTATTGCACGTACTGATGCGGCACAATCATTTACTGGGCTACAAACATTTAATGGTGGTGTAACTGTTGCAGCAAATCAGAACCTTACAATGACATCTGGTACTGGTACATATACACAAACATACACAGGCACAACAACAAGTGCTATGAGTCTTGCCTCTTCTTCTCTTACAACCGGAAATTTAATTGATCTTGCTGTAACAGGCTCTGCGGCACTATCAGGTCAGAAAGGTTTAAATGTTTCTTTGTTAGGTGGTGTTACAGGAGCTCAAACAACTTACGGTGGATATTTCTCAAATACACACAATGGTGCAAGTGCGGTAAATGTTGGCTTATACACAACTGCTTCTGGTGGTTCTACAAACTTAGGTTTAAATGTTGATGCTGGTCAAACTCTTCTAGGAGGTACAACATTATCTACAGGTACGCTTGCTAAGTTAAACATAGTATCAACAATGGCTTCAAGTGGTTCAACTACGGCTATTGCGGGTATACATGGTGAATACACCATGAACAACGGTGGTACTGCTAGTTATACACAAATAGGTAACCGTTTTGTAATGACAAATGCACCAACAACAAATTCTAATACAGCAGTAAACACTATAATTCGTTCAGTTGATAATACAACTTTGGCAAACCTCGTTCGTGGTATTGAAGTTACTTCAAATGCTGGTAGTAACACTGCTGGTACAAACACTGGTATTCGTACAACTGGTGCAACTTTTGGTATACAAGCAATAACTTCTGGATTAGCCGGAGCAGTTTCAGTACCAGCGGCGATTTATGGTGAATCTACAGGCACAACCCAAGGTGATGTATTGCGTTTGTATACAAATACCATGACTTCTGCAGCGCAAATGGCTTACTTCTACCACGATACATCAACATTTACTGGAACTGGACTTATGATGGATTTTGCTAAAAGTTCAGGAACTTTTTCTGGAGATTTTATTAATCTTAAAAATAATACAGTTTCTAAATTCAAAGTTACATCAGCAGGTGACACAAGTGTTAACCTCGCTGCTTCGACAAACAACTTTGCTCTATGTCATGAAACAAACGGTGCGGGTGTAGACCAAATCAAAGATTGTAGTGGTGCCCCAACAGCTGACTATGCAGAAATGTACCCGGTTGAAAGTGGTATTGAGTTCGGAGACATAGTAACAACTGGTACAGAAATGGTTGATACATATGACACCACAAACGGAAGTATAGATTGGAATAAAGTTAAAGGCCAGGTTACGAAACTAATAAAATCAAACAAAGAATACCAAGGAAATGTAATAGGTATTGTGTCTGACAACTACGGAGACTTTACTTCAACTGGTAACAATATAAAAGAAAACGATAACCCTATGCCAGTTGCACTTAATGGTCGTGTGCCGGTTAAAATTTCTGGTAATTCAGAAGCTATTTACCCAGGTGACTACATTACAACTTCATCTGAAGCAGGTAAGGCTACAAAAGCAACAAAGGCTGGAACTGTTATAGGTAAAGCCCTTGAGTTCTGGACACCTGGAACGGGTAAGAATACTGTAATGGTGTACATTGAACAAGGTTATTATGATGGAGAGGCAACTCTAGCTAAAACATTTAATGGACTTACATACTTTAATGCCGATGTGTCTTTTGCAAGTAATGTCAAATTCGGTGGACAAGTAGAGTTCGAAGTACCACCAATGTTTAATTCTGACACTGCTGGATTTGCTGTAATAAAATCTGGAGCACGAAAAGTAGATGTAACATTTGATAACCCATATATTGCTACACCGATTGTAAACACAAGTGTTTCTTTTGAAGACACTGACGATGTGAATGAATCCAATGTAGACCAATTCTTTAATGAGGATGTAAAATACCTTGTAATAAATAAGAGTAAGAATGGATTTACAATTATAATAAACAAGAAGGCTACACACGACATTCGTTTCTCTTGGACAGCGTTGCAAGTTAAAGATGTAAAAGTATTTGAGAGCGTTATGCCAGGGCTAGTTATAGAGCAACCAACCGTAGATGGTAGTACAGGTTCGGACGTTACTCCAGTATATACATCTGGCGATACTTCGAGTGACACACCAATAGAACCAGTTGTTGATACTAATCCAGACCCAGTCGTTACAAACGACCCAGGTACAGACACCATAGTTACTGACCCAAGCACTACACAATAGTTAAATTTACTATTGTAAAAAATAAAAATTTATAAAAATTACCTAACATACCAAGGGTTGATTTTTTACCCTATATATGGTATAAGGATACATATGAAAAATAATAATAATTTTAAGAAAGTCGTAGCATTATTAGTAGCAGTATTGTTTATAAGTGGTGTATCAGTAGCTAATTTAGGTCTAGTTAAGTCTGCAGATGCTGCTGGTTCGAAGTACAGTAAATCAGTATTAGAATTACAAAAATGTTTACCAGAAGGTGTAGCCTTAGATACAGTTGTTTCTACAACTACACTTGCTGATGGAACTATTGTTAAAACAACAGTTGCCGACACTTTGAAAGAGTTAGGTGCAAAATGCTCAAAGGGTAAACTAGTCGACAAGAAAGGTAAGGAAATAGTTTTCTACTTCTTGACTGGTTGCTGGGGTACAGTGCCACCTGATGCTGATCAAATATTAGCAAACCAACAAAATGAAATTAATACTTTGAGTAAGACATACACAGTTGTACTTATTACTTGCAACCCTACAGGTTTACCGATCCAGTAAAAGTAATTTCTAAAATAAAACCACTCACATAAATGAGTGGTTTTATTTTATATAGATTTGATTTTGATAAATCGATTTTTATTTTTATCTACCTTAACGAGTTTGATGGTTATGAGTCCTTGGTATTCGGTGGCTTCAATTTGGTCGACATCAACTAGTGAGGGGAGATTTATTTCTCGATAAAATTTACCCCATTGTAATTCTTGAACTATATATTCTTGAGAAAAATTTTCTGAATTTTTTAAATTTACAGGAGAAATTCTTTCACCTTTTATAGTAAGTTTTTCCATACTAACTGCTAAAATTAACTTATCTATGTCGCATCCTGGAAGCATAAATTTTACGAAAATTTCACTTCCATTTATGTACATATCAAAAGGGGCTTGAAGGGTTGTGGATAACTCATCGAAACTCTCATGTTCTGATTCTAGAATTTTTGAATTCTGAGTGGCATCAAAGTCACTTTTTTGTGAATTTTTTCGATCGATAATAGAATTTTTGAGTTCAATATGATCGAACCAGCTTTGCCAAGAGGGTATACTGGTAGGGTCGATAATTTTAATAATTTTAATTAAAGTGTCTCTGTCTGCCACATCTACCAAGTAACTTTTACCGTCAGTTGATGGTAGCTTCAGTTGGTTACATTCACTAACCAACTGATTTTGTGAATTTTTTAAACGGTTTTTTAGAGCCTTCCAATAGTTACGTGCGTCGACGCTTTCTGTAAGTACACCTATTACATCAGTAATGGAATAGTAATACCTAGACCTAGCCATGTCCCATTGTCGGCGGATTTTTGCGTCGTCTTCTTCATTTATACTAATTTTTTGTTTGACCTTTGCCATAAGTTATTAAATACATTATATATCATTTTCATATAAATTGCTTTAAATTTTTATGTTAAAAATGTTAAGAAAAATCTCTAAAAATTTTGTTTACTCTCTACTTTTATTCGGTTATACTATATATATAAATGAACAAAATGTTTACGAAAATTTTAAAGCTATCAACTGTATTTTTTGTGGTTGGTTTTTTGTTTTTTACAAACAACCCAATCTTTAAAATCGAGAATGCATTTGCTGGATCATGTTCGTCTACTGGTTCGACTGCGTGGGCAACTGGATCAACTTGGACGGCGGGTTGTACGGGCTCAGGAGGTATTCCAGCAGCTGGCGACAATGTGACAATTTTAAATACGCACAACGTTACGATTGCAACTGGTGTGGCTGCGGTGGCTACAGATATTACAGTTAACAACGGAGGTACACTAACTATTACAAGTACTGGTGGACTTACTGCAAGTGGTAACTTTGTAAACAACGGTACGATTACAGGTACAGGTACACTTACACTTACTGGAAATGGAACAACGATTGATGGTACCGGAGCAATGACTGGACTTACCGGAACCTTTACACTTACAAACAACAAAACTATAAACTCAACTGCAAACCTAACTGTCGGAAGTAGTACGAGTGCGGCTGCTATCAGTGCTGCGACAACAATTACAAACAATGGTTCATTTGCTTTCGGTGGAACTGGTGCGGTAACTGGTGGTAACGCCACGACTACTATCTGGCTTCAGAACTCAGCAACAGCTGTGCTAAAAATTGCGAGTGGTACGACGACATTCCTTGCCACAGGTGTGCTGACGGCGACAACAGCAGGTAATACCGTGAACTACAACGGTACAACTCAAACTTGTAAGTTGACAAACTATTCAAACTTGGTAATGGGTGGTAGTGGTGCAAAAACCTGTGCTTTGACTACAAACACAGTATATAGTATACGCGTCAGTAATACCGCAATTTGGACTCTTACTGCAGCAACTGTTTTAACATCTGGTAAAACTATATATATATAGATTCTGGTGCTAAAATAACAAAGGCCGCGGCAAACGTAGCAGTTGATTTTTCTCCAGGTAACTTGGATGTTTCTGGAACTATGGAAATAACATCAACAACTGGTTCTATAAACTTTGGAAATATTACTATAAACAACGGTGGTACCTTTTCTTTTACTGCAGCAGAAGCTTCAACAATAACTGGTAACCTGACTAACAATGGTACTTTTAGTGGTACAACCGGGGCTATTACTATGAATGGAACGTCTAAGACAATAGGTGGAACAGGTTCAATAACTTTTGCATCTTTAGCGGCTACTAGTTTAACTAATACTGGTACTTTAACAGTAACTGGTGTGCTTAGTGGAACTCTTTTTACAAATGATACCAATAGTACATTAACTATGGGTGGGTCTCCTACTGTTACAACTCTAACTTCATCAGCCACAGGAAACACAGTAAAATATAATGGAACGACACAAACTGGTAAGGTTGGAACTTATTATAATTTAACAATCGCAACTTCTGGTGTTAAGACTTTTGCGACAACGCCAACTGTTAATAACATTCTTTCTATAGAAGGAACAGCAACAATTGTTGTGACTACAGGTGTTGTTACTTATGGTGCCAATGCGACACTGCAATATAACAGTGCTTCTGCATTGACGGCCACAACAGAAGAATGGATAACTCCTTTTACAGCAACAGGAGGTGTTATAATTAAAGGTGGTGGAGGTGTAACAGCTGGAGGGGCTAAGGTTTTCAGTACAGGTGTGCCACTAAATATTCAAGCCGGAGACTTAACGATGGGTTCAAACTTGCTTACTTTAGGTGGTGACTATCTTTATACAGGTAGTGGTCGCGTGGTTTGTACTACAGGAGGTGTAACAATTACAGGTAATGCTACACAAAGTATAGGTGTAATAAACTGCGGTTCATCAGCTGGGAATATATCAATGACTAAAAATGGTGGTACTGCCACAATGGCTGGTTTTATAGTTACTGGTGGAAGTTTAACAATAAACGGTTCAGGTGGTACTTTAAACATGGGTTCAACTAGATTAACACATATATTTGGGGGAACAATAACGCTTACTAGTGGAACATTAGAGGGTGGTAATAGTACTATTTTTGAAAGTGCGACTAGTGCAACGGCTTGGGGGGGGACAGGTTCGCTTTTTAGTGCCGGAACAAGTACTGTTGTATTTGATGCAGCTGGGGCACAAACTCATTCTGCAACAGCTACAACTTTTTATAATTTAGTTTTATCTGGAACTAGTGCAAAAACAATGACAAACATTAGCACTGTAACTAATGATGTAACATTGTCAGGAACCGCTACATGGACAACATCCGGAGCTTTGAGTATAGGTGGTAGTTTGATAGTAGGTTCAGGTACAACTTTTACTACAGGAGCAACTAATACATGGACATTAACAGTAGGAGGTTCAACATATGTTTATGGAACCTTAACTCTTAACAACCTTGGATCAAAAACATTTGGAACCTTAAGTACAGACTCAATAAATGTTATTGATTCTGGTGCAATGACCGCAGCGTCTGGATCAACTTTAACAATAAAAGGAGGCTTTAATAATATTACTGCTAGTGATGTAACGTTAGCTTCTAATGTAATATTTAGTACAAACAGCCAATCTTTAGGTGTTTCTAATACAAATTATTTACCCATGGGTCAAACTTATAGGCCGTGGAGAAGTCTATCCGTGGATTCTACAAATGATGATGTTTATGCAACTTCTAGTGGAGCGTCAAGTGATGCTACTGTTGCGGTTATTTATAAGTTGGTTAATGATACAGGTATATTTTCTAACGTAACAGCACCTAGGACTTCCTACTGGGTAAGTGCTATGGTACTCGATGATGGTACTGTTGGTACTGGCAATGGAAAGGTTTATCTAGCCGATAATGGACCGGGAGATATTTATAAAACAATAAATGGAGGAACTTCCTGGACAGCTCTCGCACAAACTTCAAGACTTTGGAGAGCTTTATCTACAAATTACACAACAGGTGACGTCTATGCTGCAGAATATGGTGGTGATATATATAA
>CAYWWG010000005.1:0-23474 GCA_964461985.1 uncultured Candidatus Saccharibacteria bacterium | reverse complement strand
GCAAACTGCAGGCTCAGGTGCTTTTAATGCTCTTTCCCAGACAACACGTAACTGGTATGCAACAGCAATAGATTCTACAAGTAATAATGTATATGCAATAGAATATGGTGGTGATATATATAAGCAAACTGCAGGCTCAGGTGCTTTTAATGCTCTTTCCCAGACAACACGTAACTGGAGTTCTATCGCGATAGATCCTGCAACTGATGACGTTTATGCAACAGAATATTATGGTGATGTTTATAAACAAACCGCTGGTACTGGTAATTTTGAAGCAATGGGGCTACCTATGGGTAACCGAAACTGGAGAGGTATCGGTATTAATCGCATAGATAAAACTTTATACATTTCTGAAGCATATGGTGATATATATCGTAAAAGTACTAAAGTTGGCACAGGCGGTTTGACTATATCTGGTACGACAACTATAAGCGGAGCAATAACAGTAACAAACAACCTAACGGGAACAGTTACTTTAACTGGTGCTTTAGATGGTGATAATGCAAGTTCAACTTGGACGCAAGGGGCTAATTCACTGCTTAGTTTAGGAAGTGCAACAGTGCCTTTTAATACAAACGGTGTGTTAAATGCAAGTGCAAGTGGCAACACAGTAACATATACTGGTACAGCTGCGGCTATTGATAATGCCACATATAACAACTTAACCATTACTGGAGCGGGGTCTACTATCGGTGGGGCGACAGTGGTAAACGGTACGATGACAATTAGTAATACGGTTACAAATAACAGCACGCTTACAGTAACTACAGCGCTATCAGGTGCAAGTACTTTAACTAACGGCGCCGCAGGAGTACTAAATCTTGGCGGAACGGTTGGTATCACCGGACTGACAGCTACAGCAACGGGTAATACCGTGAATTACACCGGTGCAAATCAGGCTATAAAAGTAGTAAGTTATGATGATTTAACATTAAGTGGTAGTGGTACAGCTACAGGGGCAGTTACAACTGTAACTGGGGACTTAACATTAAGCGGTAGTGTGTCGTGGGCGCAAGACGCTATTACAAGTACGATGACGAGCGTTACTATGAACAGTAGTGGCACATTAACACTGGGCGCGAATATGGTTACAAGTGGAGCACTTACACTGACTCAAGGAACTTTCGATGCTGCGAACTTTACAGTTAGTGCTGCGTCATTTGCATCATCGAATTCAAATACAAGAGTGTTAAACATGGGTACGAACACATGGTCGCTAACAGGTACAGGCACAGTTTGGGATGCAGCAACTTCAACAGGCTTAACTGTTAACCCAGGAACTTCGACAATTAAAATAACTGATTCATCAACAACAAATAAAACATTTGCAGGTGGGGGTAAAACATATAATAATATTTGGCTTTCTGCTGGTTACGGTCAAAGTGCTTTCACTTTTTCTGGTGACAATACATTTAATGATTTTAAGGGAGATGCAGCGACTCCTTATAGAATTACATTTACTGCTGGGTCTACAACTACAGTTACTACTTGGACTGTATCAGGTCACTTAGGTAATAATGTTGTATTACAAAGTACAACTACAGATACGTATAATTTAGTTAAATCAGGTGGTGGTACAATTGAATCTGACTATCTAGATATTTATCATTCAGTAGCTACACCATCAAGTACTTGGTATGCAGGTGCAAACAGTACAAATCACAACTCAGTGGCAACAGCGGGTAGTGGATGGATATTTACTGTAGGACCTAAGGATATAACAATTAATGGAGCAGCAACTACTTGTACGGGTTCGCCAAACTTTGTGGCTACTACTTCTTGTAATATATTAAATACTGATATTCAAACACTTCTTAATCAAGGAACAGATGTTTCATTTACAGCGACTGGCAATATTACTGTATCGAATGCTTTCACAAAATCTGCAGGTGCTAATGCAACTATGAGCATGTATGCAAATAAAAATATTATCGTGAATGCTTCAATAACTTCATCCTCAGGTACTCTCGGGATGCTACTAAACTCTGACCGTGATGCAGATAGTTCTGGATATATTGATATTGAAGCAGCACTTACATCAAACGGTGGCAATATTACTCTCGGCGGAGGTTCAGGCACAATTTCTGCTGGAACAGGATTTGCAAATGGAAACAGTGTACAAGTTATTGGTGTAAAAATTAATAATGTGGCAGTTGCGGCTGGTGCAGGAAATATAATTATAAATGGTCAAGGGTTAAATAGTAGCAGTGGAGGGTATGGCACATATATTACTGGTGCAAGTGGTGCGATTACAACTATTGGTTCTGGAAATATAAACATTACATCGAATGCTGGTAGTGGTACGTCAGGCGCTAATCATGGTTTCTATGCAATTACAAATCCAACAATTTCAGCCGTAAATGGAAATATTACAATTACAGGTACAGGAGGTGCTGCAACATCAAATGATAATAACCACGGTGTTCATCTTGAAACCGGTGCATTAGTAACAACTACTGGTTCTGGAAATATAAATATTACTGGTACTGGTGGTAGCACTTCCGGTTTGAGTGGTTCAAATATTGGTTTCTATTGTTCAAGTACAGTTACTTGTGTAAATGCAACGAGTACTGGATCTGTATCTATTACTGGAACTGGTGGTAGTGGTGGAACTGGTTCTTCTAATGATGGAGTTTTTATATATTATCCAAATATAAATTTGATAAATGCTACAGGTGGTGCAATAACTATAAATGGTACTGGTGGCAGTTCTACTGGATCTACTCAAGAGGGTGCTGTAATTTACGGTAGTGTAACTAATAATGGGTCTGGAACCATTTCTATTACTGGTAATGGGGGAAGTAGTTCCACTAGTACAAGTAATAATGGTTTAGAAATTGGTCAAGGAAGTATTTCTACAGTAAATGGAAATATTACAATAATAGGAAATGGTGGTGGGATTGGTGGTGCTGCTCAATATAGTCCTGGTATAGCTACATCTACAAATGCCAATATAAAAACTACTGGTAGTGGTAATATTACAGTGACAGGAACTGCAAATTTAAATGCGGCTAATAATTATGGAGTTATGATTAATTATGCTAATGGACTTCAAACTACTGGTACTGGAAGTATTACTGTAAACACCGATACTATAAATTTAAACGCAGCTAATAATATAAATAGTATCGGCTCCCTCACCATCGCTCCATATACAGCATCCTCTACAGTTGGAGTCGCTGGTGGATCGGGTACGCTTGCACTATCTAGTACATACCTTGGGTATCTCACATACGGCACAGGACTCACTATCGGTAATGCAGCACAAACAGGCACAACCACAGTCGGAGCATATGCATCATGGGCTAAGCCAATTACATTTAAAACAAATGCATCAGGTGCTATTGCAATCTCTGGAGCACAAACAAATTCATCTACATTTACATTTGATGGTCCTACTACACTTTCTGCAGGTATTACTTCATCAGCTCTCACAATTGCCTCCGGCACATTTAATGCTGGGTCGCAGACTATAAATCTATCTGGAGATTCTGGTACACTATTTACATTATCAGGAGGTTCTTTTACAGCGGGAACTTCTACAGTGTTGGCGAGTTATGCATATAATACTGCAACTTTTGCTTCTGGTAATCCAATATTTTATAATGTACATATTGATGATATATCGTCAGTAGTTAAATTAGGAGAAAATCTTACAGTTACTAATAATATAAATATTTCTGGTGGTAGATTAAATACTCAAAATTATTCAGTTAATTCAGCTAGCTTATCTATAGTTGGCGGCGGTTTATTATCTGCTGGTTCTTCTACCATATCTCTCTCGGGTACGGGCACAGTTTTTTCATCTGGATCATCAGGTAATTTTATTAGAGGAACTTCTACAATTAAGTTAACAGATGCATCTTCTGCAGGAAAGATATTTGCTGGTGGTGGAGATACATATGGCAATCTATGGCTCGCAGCTGGTACTGGCTCAGGTGCATACACTATAACAGGCTCCAACACATTTGCTGACTTTAAAGATGATGGAACTGTGGCTCATTCAATACTCTTCACTGCAGGAACTACAACCACAGTGACTACATTCACAGTCTCTGGGAATGCTGGTCAGTTAATTACAATTAATTCCGGAGATGGAGCAGGTGGAACTTCGACTTCGACTCACACATTATCTCAAGCAACAGGCACAGTTAATTCTGATTACTTAAATATTCAGCACTCGATAGCTACAGGTGGTGCTACATGGAATGCTGGGTCTCATAGTACAAATAATAACTCAGTGGCCACCGCAGGTAGTGGTTGGATATTCCCTGTTGTAGGGTGTACTTCAAATACTGTAAGTGGTAATTGGAATACAGCTGGCACATGGAGTTGTGGTTATGTACCTACAGACACAACTGCTACTACAATAAGAAGTGGAGACACAATTACGATGGATGTAAATTCTGCTTCACTAGGTGATCTAACTATTAATGGAACACTAAATACTAGTGTCTCAAATTATTCTCTAACAAGTAGTACTCTAACAATCTCTGGAACTGGAACTTTGAACGCAAATGGTTCTATCATCACTATTACTGGTAATGGCACAGCATTTTCAAATAGTGGTACATTTAATGCCGGCACTTCTACTATTAAACTTACAGATTCAACTTCAAATGATAAGACATTTGCTGGAAATGGTGGAACTTATAAAAATATATTGTTTACAGGTACTGGAACTGGAGCCTTTATTATTACGGGCTCAAACACCTTTAATCGGTTTAGTGTTGATACACCTCCTCATACTGTAAAGTTCACAGCTGGTACTACACAAACCGTGTTTGATTGGAATGTTTCAGGTATTCCTGGAAATTTAATTACATTAAATAGTACTGCAAATGGTACTCCTTGGAATCTGTATTTTGCACCAACAAATTATGGGAATGGAGGTTATGCAAGTGACTATCTTTCATTGCGAGACAGTGTTGTTACTGGTAATACTTATTTTAGTGTTGCATATGCTGGTTCTAACAGTACAAACACATCGGGTAATAGTGGTTGGACGTTCTCAACACGTTCATATGGTGGAGGTAGTGGTCCAGTAGAAAGTTCTGCAAATCCAGACGCCGGTCGTGGAGGTGGTGGCAGTTCTGGTGGTGGTGGGGTAGAGTCAAACCCAACAGGTACTTGTACTGACGGCATACAAAATGGCGATGAAACCGGTATTGATACAGGTGGCAGATGTGCAGGTAACGGCGGTGGAGGCCAAGGTGGTGGTAGTGGTGATGTAGGCTATAATTATAACTATAAATATAAAGTAGCTTCTGTGCAGGTTATTATTGATCTGTATAAAAATATACTAAATATACTAAACACAATACCACCATATACTCGATAGTTTTTGCTATTGCATAATTAAAACTATCAAGTACAATAGAAGTACATAGATGAGTCTTGTTATACTTGTCTTTTATTAAAATCAATTAATATTTATATATGGAACAAACTGAAACAAATACAGCAAAAGGTGCAGTAAAACAAAAGTTTATTAAAATCGTTGTGCCTGTAATAGCTCTAGTTGCTATAGGTCTTTGTGTTTACTTTTATTCACAAATAAAAGTTTTGAAACAAAACCCTACCGTTGCTGCTCAAAAAGAAGTTACTGATCTAGTAGCTAAGGTTTCAAAATTAGTTGTACTACCAGAAGGTGAAACTCCAACAATAGCAACTGTTTCTGAACCAGATGCTTTAAAAGACCAACCTTTCTTTGCTAAAGCCGTAAAGGGTGACAAGGTGCTTATATATGCTCAAGCTAAAAAAGCATTTTTGTACAGTGTAAGTTTAAACAAAATTCTTGATGTTGCTCCTCTAAACATTGGATCAAGTACAAAGAGTACAACACCAACTCCAACAACAACTACAACTAAGCCAGCTGATACAACAAAAACAACTACAACAAAAAACTAACAATTGTTGCTAGAAGCGTTTTTTGATATAATGTTCGTATAAATGAACATATTCAGAGATGGTTATAAGAAAATAGTCAGTATTAGGCGTCTTGGAATGAAGACACTTTTACTGGCTATTTTTTTATTTTCATTTTTTTCCTTGGCAAAAGCTAGTTTTACAAGCACAAATTTTGAATTAGAAAACCCAGTAAATACAGTTATCGGTGGGGGTGAGTCATCGTCTAGCAGTTTTCAGTATATATCAACTACTGGCCAGGTAACGCAAGGTCAAAGCACTAGTTTGGCATATTCACAAAATGCTGGCTTTCTGTATTTTCCGACAGCCACTTCGCCAGTTGTTTCAGCTACGCCGGGTGATGCAAAAGTAACTCTAACCTGGACTGCGTCGGTTGGTATATTTGCTAATATAACTAGTTATAGTGTTGGTATAAGTTCTTCACCGGGTGGGGTTTATACATATACGGATGTGGGTAATGTACTAACATATGTTAAAACTGGTTTAACTAATGGGTCAACGTATTATTTTAAAGTACGTTCTTTTGCGGCGGGTATTTACCTTAGTGAATCTGCGGCTGTAAGTTCGACTCCAGTTACCACCACTACTGGAGGTGGCGGAGGCGGAGGGGGTGGTGGCGGAGGTGGAGGCGGGCCTGGAAATGGATCCTCAACCAAGGTGGTGTTTTTTGGTAAAGCTTATCCGAATAGTGCCGTAACCCTTTTGAAGGACGCGCAGATTATTGCTTCAACTTTTTCGGGTAGTGATGCGAATTTTAGTATTGAGCTAAGTAGTTTGTCTGCTGGGTCTTATGTGTTTAGTGTATATTCTACAGACAAAGACAGTATTCGTAGTCCGTTGCAGTCATTTCCGATAACCGTAACTGATGGGGTTACAATAAACGTTGGTGGTATATTTATAGCGCCAACTATTTCTGGAGATAAGTCTCAAGTTAAACAAGGTGACGACATAACTCTGTTTGGGCAGTCTGTTCCGCAGTCAGAAGTGACGATTGCCATCCATTCGAACCAAAAAATATTTAAGAAAGTTCAAAGTGACAAAAATGGAGTTTACCTTCAAGTTTTAGATACTTCACCACTTGAAATAGGTTCGCACAATGCAAAATCAAAAGTTGCATTTGAAAGCCAGATTAGTGCTTATAGTAACGGCTATAACTTCATTGTGGGTACTGATAATATCGAAAAAGTTAAAGATAATAAGTGTCCAGCTAAAGGCGACTTAAACGGTGACTGTAAAGTAAACTTGATCGACTTTTCTATTGCGGCTTTTTGGTATAAAAAGTCTGAACTAAACGCCCAAGCATTAATATTTGAAAAAGATAAACTAAATAGTGACGGCAAGATAAACCTCGTCGACTTTAGTATAATGGCTTATTATTGGACCGGGTAGTGAAAGTTGGCATAGCGCTTTGCGCGCTTCGATTAAAATCGAAGTAATGCCAACTTCTACTACCCGGGGACCTGGGTATTTGGTTGATTATCATAACAAATTACAACGTATTATGTTTTATTATGTATATGTGTTACAAAGTAAATTAACAGGGGATTTATACAAAGGGTACACTTCGGATTTAAAACAAAGATTGTCAGAACATAATAAAGGATTGAATTTTTCAACAAAGACTAAAATACCTTGGAATATTATTCATTACGAAGCATATTTAAACGAAAAAGATGCAATAAGAAGAGAAAAATATTTAAAATCTAGTCAGGGAATGAGATTATTAAGACGAATGCTAAAAGAATATTTCTACGAACAAAAATAAATCATATGAACAAGTCTTATATAAAAATACTACTTACAATATTAATATCGATCAGTGCCTTTCTGGGCAGTATTGCCTATGCTTCAGTGTTATCAGTTCAACCTAGTTCGTTAAGTGTTGCTACTGGTTCGTCTTTTACTGCAAGTGTATTACTTGACTCAGAAAGTAAACCTATAAACACTATAGAGGGGGATTTGATATATAACAAAAACAATTTAGTCCCAGAAAAAATTATTATTGGTAAATCTTTTATTAGTTTTTGGGTTGAAAAACCAAATGTTATTAATGAGGGTGTTATTCATTTTTCAGGTATTGTACCAGGTGGTGTGTCTGTAGATAAAGGTGAATTGTTTAATGTTGTTTTTAAAACAAATTTTCAGTCAACAGAAAACCTATACATTAGCAATGCTAATTTATTTATAAATGATGGGCAAGGTACTAAAGACTCTGCCACTACACCGATGGTTAGTGTAAAAGTTATAGATGGTTTCCAAGGGTCAGTCGAAAGTTCTTTACCGAAAGACACGACACCGCCAGAGCCTTTTAAAATTCAACTAGTTAAAGACCCATCTTTATATGATGGATCGTATACAATAGTCTTTAGCACACAAGATAAAGGTACAGGTGTAGACCATTATACAGTGTGCGAACTTTTTGATAAAAATTGTACCTCTGCAGAAAGCCCATATTTACTGAAAAAACAAAGCCCTTTTTACTATATTGTTGTTAATGCTTACGATGTCGATGGAAATGTTACAAAAAGTAAAATTGTATCCCCATGGATATACGGCATTGGGTTTAGTATATTAGGTTTGGTTTTTGTTGGTTTTATTCTGTTTAAAATCAAACAAATTAATAAAAATAAATAATGTTGATGTTTATTTTATATAGGTAAATCACAATTTGATGTTGGTAAAAGTTTAACTACAAGGTATACTTAGTATATGCAACCAACAAAAGTTTTTTCTCGGTTACTTATATTTTTAATTATTTTCTTTTTTGCTTTTCATGGGCGTGTTTTTGCTGCAACTTTAGAAGTTGTTCCGACTTTTGGTTCCGTTACTGTAGGGGACAATATTAAAGTTAAATTAGTGCTATCAAGTGCTAATCAGTCGGCAAATGCTGTATCTGGAAAAGTTTCATTTTCAAAAGAATTACTAACATTAAACTCGATTTCTAAATCTGATTCTTTAATTAGTCTTTGGCCTGTAGAACCTACATACTCGAACTCTAATGGGTCTGCTAGTTTCGAAGGGGTTGTGTTAAATGGTTATAAAGGTTCTAGTGGTACTGTTTTAACTTTGTTTTTTAAAGCAAAAGCTTCTGGTAATGCTGTAATTAAGTTTAGTGATGCTTCGGTTTTAGCTAATGATGGCCAGGGTACGCAGATATTAAGCGGAACAGGAGAATCAAGGTTTGACATCTCTGATGTAAAAGAAAAGCCTGACTCTAATGTCGTACAACAAACTTCAAATCTAAATGATAAATCGAACCCTAGTATACAAATCGAAGAAATAAAAAAGAAAGACGAAATGGACCCACGTTCACGTTTTTTGATTACCACTACAGGGGTAAGTTCTAATGCTACATACCAGATATTTCTTGATAACACTCCTTATGTATGGAACGACTCAGGCAACCATATCTTTGAAACAGTTCCTCTATCTAGGGGTATACATTCGGTAAAAGTCTCGGTCGAGACTTTAGACGGAACTGTCATATCTAAAAGTGTTTCTTTCTCGAACACAGGCATAGCGACTCCTGAGTTTACTGACTATTCAAACGACGTTTCGGAAAATGAATACATCGTTGTTAAGGGTACAGCTGACCCGTTAACATTTATTATAATCACTTCTGATGCAATTCTAACTAACAATAAAGAGTCTAAACATGAGTCAGTAACAATAAAATCAAATGAAAAAGGTTTGTTTACTTATGTTTCCGAAAATCGAGTCGAGCAAGGTGTGTATATGATCTCAGCAAGCGCTAGGTCTAATGGCGGGGTTGAAAGTGAATCGACTCCACCGATCAAAATATCGGTTAATGCACGCGAAAAGTCTATTTTAGGTAGAATTACAAACATGTTTTCATTAGTTGTGCCGATTGTTGGCCTGCTTGTGCTACTTATTCTTATTACAGTATATGGCTGGTATAAGATACTACATTATAAAGAGCGTATGCGTAAAAGGCTGTCAATAACTAAGACTTTAGTTGATAAAAGTTTTGATATTCTAGAAGAAGACTTGGATGAGGAAAATAAAATTATTAAAAAAGTACGTGACAACAAGCCCCTAACCGAAGACGAAAGAGATTTTGTAAATCAGTTTAAAAAAGACATTAGTTCGGCAGAGCGCACCATCGTCGATGATATTAAAAACTCTGGAGTATAAACTAAAATGAAAAGATTTATTAAGTTATGCACGGCAACGTTTCTACTAACCATATACATGGGCAGTATTGTTGTTGCTTCAGCAGAGCAAGTTTTAAATCTTGATGCTTCAAGTTTAGTGGCTCGATCTGAGATATTAATAACTCCACAACAAGCTAGTTTTACAGAGGGTTCGGTTTTTGAGGTACCGATACTTATAAATACAAAAGGTCGAAGTATTAACACTGTCGAACTTAATTTAAAATTTGACCCAACAAAACTAAGCATCGTTAAGCCTTCAACAGGTAAATCTATAATCGGTTTGTGGATACAACCACCTACATATGACAACGTTAAAGGTACGGCCAGTATCGCAGGTAGTATACCGGGGGGTATTATATCTGAATCAAGTTTGGTTTTATCAATTACATTTTTAGCTAAATCCGTTGGTACAACTGAATTGCGTATATTAGATACATCGAGTGTTTTGGCTAACGATGGTGTTGGCACGCAAACAGTTTTGTCTTATAACCGGGGTATATATACTATATTACCTAAACCACCAGGTGGGTTAACTATATATTCAGACACACATCCGTTCCAAGACCATTGGTATAATAACAATAGTCCTGTATTGGCTTGGAACAAAGACCCAGGCGTTATCGGTTTTAGTTATGTATTAGATGACAAACCAAACACAATTCCTGACAATAAAAATTTAACCACTGATGCAACAAAGGCCTACCAAGATTTAGGTGATGGCTTGTGGTACTTCCACATTAAAGCCTTAAAAGACGGTAATGCATGGAGTGCAACAACAAACTATATTTTACGTATAGATACTACACCACCTGCATTGTTTACACCTAAAGTAGACTATATATCGAGTGACAAACTAAATCGTGCATTGATAACCTTCTTTACCACCGATGCCCTATCCGGTATAGACCATTATGAAGTCGGGGTTATCGATCGTTCACAGACTACAACATCGTCCCCAATATTTACTCGATCGGAAAGCCCATATGAAGTACTGCCGATATCTGTAGCGGGTTCTACAGTTATAGTTCGGGCCTATGACGTTGCGGGTAACAGTGTAGACACACAAATACAAGTAAACATGCCTGGTAGGGTAACAAAGTGGTTAAACATAAACACTACATCTGTTTTGGCTATAGCTTTGCTTATACTGGTGTTAATGTACTTGATACATTACCTATGGGGCCATAATATACTAAAACGCTTGAAGTTAATTTCAGATCTATTAAGAGGCAAAAAGCCTGAGCAAATCGAAAGTATTGTAAAACAAATCGAAGACACAAATAACCCTTAATTTATAAAAACGAAATATTAGTCAAGTCAATACTAAAATTACTTTTAACAAGTGGTATAATTTAAGTATTAATATTTAATGATTTAAATCAAATGATAAGAAGAATTAGTGTGGGGCAGGTATTAATGCTAATCATAATGTTTATTGTTATACCCAGTCGTTCTGTCTTTGCGGAAAACAATGTTAGTAAAAGTCATGAAGTTGTTTTCGAAAATAAAAATATAAAAGAAAACAGTGTAAAGGATAATAATCTAAAAAACCAAAACACTGTCGTTGATTTAAATTTTGTATATGACAATACAGATTTAGTTTTAAGTATTGATAGTGTAGAAAAACACATAGGCCGGGCACCTCGTTACAATGCCAAAAAAGGTGAATATAAAATAGTTTTCAATGATGTAAATAGTAAACAATTACATAGTTTGTTTTTTGATGTGCCAACACATATAGACCCACCACCTTATATCGACTATCGAAATATTTCAGAAAAAGTTCCGGATTTTATACCTAAGGTAAATTTTACAATTAGTCTAGATTTACCAAAAGAGGTTTCTGAAATAGCTGTATATGGTCCAAAAGGTTTGATCGGCAAATATAACCCTACCAATATTAGTTTTATTGATCAGTCTGGTGAATACAAAACTATAAAGGGTGATGAGTTTGTAACCATACCCAGTGCGCCTAGAAATACAACATTAGGTAACACTAATGCAGTAAATAGCCCGAATTTAGTACAAACAGCAACTACGGCTAATACTTTAGATATTACATTTATCGGTGATGATTACACATCTCTTGATTTAACTAGATACCATAGCGATATAAACAATGCGATTGCACAAGTTTTATCTATCGAGCCGTATCATTCACGCGCTTCACAGATAGTGTTTCATTATATTGATAATACATCTGACTTAGGTTGCTATTATAGTGGCCGGCTTATAATGTGCAATAACAGTACGATTACTAAAAAAGTAAATGCTACCGGTGTGTCATATGACAAAATTGCTGTTTTAATGAACCATCCTGATCTGTACGGTGGGGCAGGGGCGACGACTTCAACTGATCCAATTTTCACCTCATATAATGGTACATTGGGTCCTTTAGTTTTTGCGCATGAAGGCTTTGGTCATACAGTTGCCCAGCTTGTTGATGAATATATATTGTCGATGAACGAATATGCAATGGTAAACTGCAGTACAACAAACCCGAATACCAGTTGGTCAGGGCTTGTGGCACCTCAAGATTATGCCCAGGGTTGTGACTACCCAAATTATTACCGTGCATCTTTTGATAGTCTTATGAACCACTTACAAGCTCCATATTTTAATGTAGTATCACAAAAGGCGATTAACGAAAAAATGAACTATTTTTCGAGTGCATATGCAGATAGTGTTTTGCCTACAACAAGCATGTTGTCTCCGACAGACGCAAGTACGGTTTCTAATTATGTAAACATTACCACTGACACAAATGACAATGCTGGGGTGGCTCGTGCAGAACTTTGGGTTGATGGAGTCCTTTACCATACAGAATATCTAGCCCCATTTAGTTTTGGTTGGCCATCAATGCTTTATGATAACGGAATACACTCATTGCAAGTTAAGGCTTATGATGTAGCAAATAATATGGCGACTTCCCAGATAATACAAGTTGATGTACAAAATGTTCCTGACACAATAGCTCCTGTAGTTTCTATTTCATATCCAACGACAGATAGTACTGTACCTGATGTATTAAATGTTTTAGCAAATATGTCTGACGACTCGGGTGTAATAAAGAAAACAGAATTATGGAAAGACGGAGTTTTGTTTGCTACAAGTAACCAAATAAATCAAAACAGCTTCCGTTGGTATAGTATTGATGACACAAATGGTGTACATACTTTAACAATTAAAGCTTATGATTACTCTGGTAATGTTGGGGTTTCAGATCCGGTTTCAGTAATTGTTAACAATGCATTACCCATAGTGAACATTACTTCTCCGTCAGGCTTGACTATACCTAGAAGTGGTTCATTTACCATAAGTGCAAATGCAAGTACAAACCAATATGGAAGTATAAGTTCTATAGAATTATGGCTTGATAATTCAAAAAAGAAGACTTGCGCAAATGTGTATTCTTGTTCAGTTAGTGTGTCAACTAGTGGGGTAGTAAACGGCACACACACTATAACTGCAAAGGCTTGGGACGGAGCACTGCCCGTCGGCAACCTAGGAATTTCAAGTAAAACAGTAACTAAGTAAAATATACCTAAGAATTCATATTACTTTTGTTGACATATTGGCAAAATCTGATAGTATCGGTATATCGCGCAAAGCGTGTTTATTAGAGTAATTTTATGTTCTATTCTTGTGTATTTCTAGAAATACATGGGGACGAGAACCACTAAAAAATATATATATGGCAGAAGCATTTAATCGTACAAAGCCCCATGTTAACGTAGGTACAATTGGCCACGTTGACCATGGTAAGACAACATTAACCGCAGCTATCCTTAACACATTGGCTCGCCAAGGTGCAGGTTATTCAGCTAAACTAGTTGGTATCGATGGTATCGACAAAGCACCTGAAGAAAAAGCTCGTGGTATTACTATCGCGCTTTCACACAACGAGTATGAAACACCTACTCGTCACTACGCGCACATCGACGCTCCAGGTCACGCTGACTACATCAAAAACATGATTACTGGTGCAGCTCAAATGGACGGTGCAATTATTGTAGTTGCAGCAACTGATGGCGCAATGCCACAAACTCGTGAACATATCCTTCTTGCAAAACAAGTTGGTGTTCCAAGAATTATTGTTTTCCTAAACAAATGCGACATGGTGGATGACCAAGACATGATCGAACTTGTTGAAGAAGAAATCCGTGAAATCCTTACAAAGAATGGTTTCGACGGTGCAAATACACCTGTTATCCGTGGTTCAGGCCTTAAGGCTCTTGAATCTGCAGACAACAATGACCCATGGGCAATGAAGGTTCTTGACCTTGTTAACGCTCTTGATACATACATTCCTGTACCAGAACGTGACCTAGATAAACCTTTCCTTATGCCTATCGAAGACGTATTCTCAATCGAAGGACGTGGAACAGTTGTTACAGGTAAAATCGAACGTGGTGTCATAAAAGTTGGTGAAGAAGTTGAAATCGTTGGTATTAAGGATACTGTTAAAACAACAGTTACTGGTATCGAAATGTTTAACAAGTCACTATCTGAAGGTATGGCAGGCGACAACGCTGGTATACTACTTCGCGGTATCAAAAAAGAAGATATTGCTCGCGGACAAGTTCTAGCAAAAACTGGTACAGTTACTCCTCACTCAGAATTTGAATGTGAAGTTTATGTGCTTAAGAAAGAAGAAGGCGGACGCCACACTCCATTCTTTAAGGGTTACAAGCCACAATTCTACATCCGTACAACAGATGTAACTGGTGATGTAGAACTTGCAGCTGGAACTGAAATGGTTATGCCTGGCGATACAGCAAATCTTTCTGTTAAACTCGTTACTCCTGTTGCTCTAGAAGACAAGATGCGCTTCGCTATTCGTGAAGGTGGCAAAACTGTTGGTGCAGGTGTTATTACAAAGATCATCAAATAAATAAACGACCAAACTCGTTCATTATATGTCAACAAAAACTACAAAAACTAAAGAAGGTGAAGCAAAGCTTCGTATTCGCGTACGCGCATATGAAAGTAAAATACTCGACACCTCAGTAAAAACCATCATCGATACAGCGTTACGAAACGATGCTATCGTTGTTGGTCCGGTACCATTACCGACTGAAATTAAAAAGTACACAGTCAACCGTTCTCCGTTTATTTACAAAAATTCACGTGAACAGTTTGAAATGCGTACTCATAAGCGAATGATTGAAATACTGAACCCTACAAAGGCTACTATGGATGCACTTTCTTCAATCAATTTGCCTCATGGTGTTGATGTTGATATAAAGATGCTCTAAATCGGTTCTTTTACAGACTCGACCAGATTATTAGAACTAATTATGTCCTAAATTAGCTTTTAGGTGTTAGCTGTTTGCTTTTAGGTTATTCCTAAAAGCAGTAAGCTTAAAACAAAAAGCTGCATTGCTTTGCAATGCTTTGGACCTCTAATATATGAAATTTTTACTAGGAACAAAACAACAGATGACTCAATTCTTTGCGGAAAATGGTCATGTGTTTCCGGCTACAGTGGTGTCACTATCACCAGTTGTCGTTACTGCAATAAAGACAGTAGCAGAGAATGGTTACTCTGCAGTTCAAGTTGGTTTCGGTACATCACGACCATCGTTGCGTACTAAAGCAGAACTTGGACACTCAAAAGAACCATACAAAGTTATTCGAGAATTTCGTTTAGAATCAGATCCAACATTTGCTGTTGGTGATGTTATCGATCCAACACTATTTGACCTTGGTCAGAAAGTTGCGGTGTCGGGTATATCTAAAGGTAAAGGTTTCCAAGGTGTTGTTAAACGCCATGGATTCGGCGGTGGACGCCGTTCTCACGGTCAGAAACACTCTGAACGCGAACACGGTTCTATCGGTGGAGGTCTACGCACTCGCGTACCAAAAGGTATGCGCATGGGTGGACGTATGGGTACAGACCGTATTACGGTTAAAAACCTACAAGTCTTACATATAGATAAAGCTGCAAACGAAATGTACATAAAGGGTGCAATACCAGGTCGACGAGGAACACTACTAGAAATCATAGGTTAATTATATGGAAGCAACACTATACACAGCAGGTGCAACAAAAGGCGCAAGTCTAAAAGTACCTGAATCAATATTCGGGCTTCCATGGAACAGTGACTTGGTTCACCAAGTCTCAGTTGCTATGATGGCCAACGCACGACCAACAGTTGCTGACACCAAAGACCGAAGTGAGGTTAGTGGTGGAGGTAAAAAACCTTGGAAGCAAAAAGGTACAGGACGTTCTCGTCACGGTTCATCACGTTCGCCAATATGGCGCCACGGTGGTGTAACACACGGACCACTTTCAGCTAAAGATTATTCTCAAAAGATTAATCGTAAGATGAAAACAAAAGCATTGTTTACTGTACTTTCTCGTAAGTTTAAAGATGGGGAAATAATATTTGTTAACCCATTAGATATGAAGTCTATTAAAACCAAAGATGCTTTTACAGTTCTATCAGGACTAGCAAATGCAACAGGTAAAGACAGACTTGCAACTAAAAGAAAAAATACAGCACTTATGGTACTTCCTGCGCGCAATACTACAGTTGAAAAAAGTTTCAAAAACCTTCCTCAACTAATAGTAGACCAATTGAAGGACATCAGTGTGGTTGATGTTTTGCAGAAGAAATATCTTATTATTGTAGATCCTACGAATGCGTTTGCGTTCCTAGAGAGTAAGCGAACATAATTATATGGCTACTAAAAAAACAACAACTAAAGAAAAAGTGGTGGCAGAAAAGAAAGCTCCATCATTGCTTGGTAAAGTTTTGGTTACTGAAAAAACAACTGCTATGGCAGACAAAAACCAATACACATTCGACGTTGCAAAAAACGCTACAAAGAATGAAATCAAGAAAGAAATAGAAAAAACCTACAAAGTAAAACCAGTTGCCGTAAACACACTTCGTGTAAAGCAACGCGTTGTATTCCGACGTGGTAACATGGGTACATTGAAAGGTACTAAAAAAGCGGTCGTAACATTGAAAAAAGGCGACAGTTTGCCTCTAAGTCAATAATAAAAAAAAGAGAAAGTCATGAAATCATACAAACCAACAACTCCTTCACGGAGAAACATGCTGACAATCAATTATCGTGAAGTGCTTTCAACCGACACTCCAGAAAAATCTTTAACAAAAGGTTTTACTCGAGCCCACGGACGAAATAACCTCGGACGCATTACAACTCGCCACAAAGGCGGTGGTAACAAGCGTCGTTATCGAGCAATTGATTTCAAATACGACAAACTAAATATTCCAGCGAAGATTACTTCGGTTGAATACGATCCAAACCGTACATCATTTATATCTCTTGCAGTATATGCAGACGGTGTAAAAAGATACGTGTTAACACCCAAGTCAATAAAGGTAGGTGACACATTTATAGTGTCTGCTGACGCCCCGTTGACTGCTGGTAACAGACTTCCACTACGCGTAATACCTGTTGGTACCTACGTATACAACGTGGAAATCAAAGCCGGTGGTGGTGCTAAGATCGCCAGATCAGCTGGTAACTATGCCCAGGTAGTGGCTAACGATAGTGGTTACACACTTATCAAACTACCATCATCTGAAGTTCGTAAAGTTCGTGAAGAATGCTTTGCTTCGATAGGCGAAGTTTCAAACGAAGAAAACAAACTACGCAACTACGGTAAAGCCGGACGCAGTCGATGGAAGGGTATACGCCCAACTGTCCGCGGTTCAGCCATGAACCCAGTTGACCACCCATACGGTGGAGGTGAAGGAGCTCAAGGACGCGGAACCAAACGACCGAAAACCATGTGGGGTAAGGTTACAGGTGGACGCAAGACCAGAACACCAAAGAAATATTCAAACATCTTTATCGTCTCACGACGTGCAAAGAAGAAGAAATAATCTTAGTAAAAAACCCTTACAATGTAAGGGTTTTTTACTGTTATAGTATGTATTGACAAATATGCAAATAAGTGTATAATACAGATATAAAATAGTTCACCACATAAACCCAATTTATAATGAAAAAGTTAATATTTACCGTAATTTCCTTAATTTTCTTTACTTCCATCTTTTCTTTTACCCAGGTTAAATACGAATGGAAAAATGATTCCGTGTTCGTAAAAATAATACAAGATTTTAGTATAAATGACTTCGAATTTCCTGCATCCTATGAAGAATATAGTAAAACTCTGGTTCCATGGCTTGCTGGGAAAAGCGATGAACAAAAAGCGTATGCGCTTGAAAAAGAATATGCCCATGCATTGCAAGCGGAATTATCTAATTCTGAAAAAAAGGTTAAAGACCAATCCCGGCGGATGTTCTTGGATTCAGGTATTGAAGTATTCCTTGGCTTATTATTGATTTTGAAAATAATTCTGGAAAAAAGGAGTTGAATCTTCACACAAGTTAACCTCCCTTATCGGTAAAATGGTAGGGGTTTTTTATTGCTTGATAAAATAAGTAAAATAGAGTAATGTGATAAAAAATACATATTTCAACCATGAATAAAATTCAAAAACAAGTGGATGATTGGATTAAAAGTCCAGGCCACAAAGTACATTATTTTCCGAAAAACCAAATCCTTGCCCAGATTCTGGAAGAATGTGGCGAAGTAGCCCGAGAAATTGCCCACTTACATGGCCACAAGAAAAAGAAGGTGGGTGAGGTAACTGACGGGCTTGAAATCGAAATTGGTGACGTATTCTTTGCGCTTTGTTGCCTATCTAATGCTGAAGTCATAGAACTTATTGATTTTAAGGATATAGTAAATTCAGGTAAGCTTTCTGATTTTCCAGATCCTTTTGATGCAATAAATGAGATCACCCAAGAGTTGGGTAATCTTGCCAAAGTTTTAGTGCCTGGAAAAAGTGACCTGGGAGAAGAAGAGTCTATTATTCTAAGGACAATGTCGTATTTATGCACACTGGCTTTTTATCATAATATTGACCCTGAAAAGGCCTTTGAAAAATCAATGGCCAAAAAGACAGGTCGGGACAAAGACCGGTTTAAAAATTAACATTCATTCTCTTAATTATCAAACCCATACTGTTTAAACAGTATGGGTTTTTGTATTTATAACACCTTGACAAAATGGGTAAAATGGAGTAATGTATTAAAAAAGTAATTTAAAATTAAATTTCCATATGAAACCCATTACAAACCGACAGGTGTTAAAGCTGTGGTGTGCTAAAAAAAGACTAACTCTACCTAACATTTCAAGTATTGCGTTTATTCCGCAAGGAACATTAAACCACGTACTTGCAAATGATTCTGGTGTGTTAGCTGCCAAAGCCAGGCTTTACCATTTAACCCAGGAAGAAGCATTTAAGCTTAGCCCTGAAGAAGATGCTCTGTATCAAAAAGAATCTTTAAATGAAAAATATGATTCTTATTGGGACAGAAAAATCTCTGAAATTTTTATTTTTAGATACAACAAAGACGGTAGTTTACCGCCTCTTGAGTATCGATTAATACCTGCCCGTGGTGAAGATAAAAACAAAAAAGAACTCACCAATCTACTGAAAAGAGAATTATTAGGATATGGTAAAGAAAAAACCACAGAAGAAATTCTCGTAACTAAAACATCTAAAAAGCTTCTCGATCTTGATTCTTTAGAAAAAGCAATTGATCTTAAAGATGATGAATTTATCGAGTTTGTTAAAAAGAACAAGACTGAAATCAAGGAATTGGCTAGTATACTAAATGTAATGCTCGATTCTGACCCTATCAATGCCCGAAACACAGTAATTCAAACAAAAAAAATCTTTCAAAATTATGCAGCTAGAAAGCAGTAGTAGTAAAACTCAAGGTCAGGCAAGGTCTGGGCCGGGAATTAATGTTAGATTGTTAATAGAACAATCACTTATGACAATGCTGAAAGGTAACAAGTCTCTTGTGGTAGCCATTATTGAGCCTATTAATAATAGTTTCGATCACGGTGCTACAGAAGTCAGGATAACTTTTGGTAATTACAAAGGCAAACACGCCTTGTTTATTATGGATGATGCCCGTGGTTTTAACCAAAGCGGCATAGATTCGATACTAAGTTTTGGTTTTTCCGATAAGGAACAATATGACACCAATACTATTGGCGTTAACGGAACTGGATCAAAAGCCGTACTAGGTTTGGGTGACTTAAAAGAAACAAAAGTTTCTATAGTAACCTTCTCAGAATCGTTTAAGCATGGTATGTATCTGGATTTTAACTTGGACTATTTATTCGATCTTGCAGACGGCAAGGTACCTAAGCCCAAGAGACAAGAACATCTGATTCGAACTGAGTTTTGGAACGGTTGGAAAAGAGAAACTGGAACTAATTTTATTCTTACCGGTTTTTCTCCAAAAGTTTTGAACCAAAAAACATTGTACAATGCATTATCTGAAGCTTTAACACCATTGAACTTTAAAAAAGTAAAATTAGGTGTTGGTGATAAGTATACAAATGTACCTACCAAAAAAATCGAAGGAACAAAATATGAGTTTAATCATACCGGAGACATTTTGGGAAATTTTGTTTTTGACGTGTATTATGGAGGCCCAAACGATGGTCCAAAAATGTGTGGTAAGGAAAACTACATTCGTGATTATTCTGATTTTTTGACGACCTTAAGTTCAAAACAAAAAGAACAAATCGGAAAAATTTGGAAAACAATCGGTGGTTTTGTTTATATCGAAAAAATAAATATTTACAGAATGACCGACGGGTCTTTTAATAAAGACTTTTACGAAAACGGTGCTTGTGAAGAATTGGTATCAATGTTTAACCTCGTAGGGGATGAATTAGATGATTTGGAAGAAAAGATTAATGACGAAAAGCTTGCCGAAGAACAAAGAGAGGTAATTAGTCGTTTAGTTGAGGCTAGTAATAAAATTGCACCTCAGCCGTATAGTTCTGGTCGTGGTTTGACTCAGGCAGCAATGCCGGGTTCAAAAGTAGACGAAAAGATTTATATTGTTCCTAGAGTGTTGTTTCTAAAACTCGGCGAATCTGCCATGGTTACTTTGAACAACCTTGGAACTGAAAAGATTAATTTATCAAAATGTACTTGGTTAACATCCGCTTTTGTAACAAGAGAGGGTACTGGTGATACAGTTCGTATAACTGCCAAGAAAATCGGTGAATCAAAACTTATTGTTCATGGGGAAGGTTGGAATCATGAAATAGCTCTGACAATATCAGAGTCAAGTAGTAACCCGTACATTTTTGGACCTAAGTATGTTAATCTGGGCACCCGCTCAGATTACGAGATCGTTAATTTCAAAAAGGAACTTACTTGGTTTGTAGAGACATCGCACTCGCATTCAAAAGATGTTGAGATCGAGTCGCAAACGAATTCTTCTGTAAAAATCTTTATTAAAAAAGATGCAACCGTAAATCAGTTTTTGTTGAAATGTAAAGACTCAGCAGACCAGATTGTTGCCGAAAAAAGGATTATTGTTTCTGATAGAAGATCTCATAAGGCTCCAATGATTCTTATCGGAGGTAAGTATTATAAATTGGACTTTAAGACGTTGTATAAAAACGACTTGGCTCAGATCGATGATGACGACCCCGAAGACTATCCGAGTATTGTTATAAATTCAGTACATCCATTTGTACGAGATCAGAACATTGCTACAAAGATGAAAGAATACATCACTGCTATCTGTATGGTAGCTATGACGCATCAGGTTGAGAAGGAAGGATTAAGTACAATGAAAGCCATGAACATCGTATGGAAGACTATTAATGAGTACAGAAATACTGTGCGCAAAAAGTAGTAAATTTACAGCCCCCTCGCTTTTAAAAGCAGGGGGCTTTTTAATTTCCGAATATTACCTAGTATTGACAAATTCAATTAAATAGAGTAATATACAGTAAGTTATTTTAAAAAACTATACAATCATATGAGCAATAATGCAGATGCTGCTAAAGCAGCAATTCAGGACCAAAATGAAAAGCTGATTCCGCTGGAACAGTTTCGTCAAAACATTAAAACCGTGTTGCAAAAAGGCAAACACAGTGTTGTTAGTACTCCGACAAATAACACAAAGAAGTCAGTGTCGGTAAACTGTAAAACAGAAGCCAGTGCAAACTTAGTACTGAGCGACTTGTTTAAAGAAGGTTACTCCGCTGTAAGAAGTGGTGAAAAAACAGTTGTTATCTACCAGGTGGGAGTTCCGCAAAAACAGACTCCAGAACCTGATAAAGCCACTGAAGAATCAAACCACGAAAACGAAAGAACCAGTGCTCAACAAAAGCAAACGCTTAATGTTATTAAGCGCAAGACTTTGGAACTGCTGAGAACTTTCGATTTGAAACACAATGTAGACTACTTGTCGTTGTCTGTGAAAAAGAAATCAAAATTTATTTCACTAAACTGCCCTGACCGTGCTAGTGCCGAAAAGCTTTTAGCGAAGTTTCTTCAAGACAAAGAAAACTTTCCATATTTCGTAAACCTGAAAGATGGCGTTAAAGCAATAAACATTAGTGCAAGAAAGCCGGCCAAACCTCGTGTAGGTTCTGGTGATGAAACAGTTTTGTCTAAAAGACGAGTTCATGCAAACCCTAAAAAATCAGAAGCGGCAGAGTACGTTCCGGTACTTCAAAGTTTGATTGGTCATTTAAGAAGACAGTCAGCCCCAGAAGTAAACACAGAAAAAGTGTTAAAAGAAGCTTTGCTGAAAGGCTATAACAAGCTTCTGAATGCCGGAAAAAATGCTGAACTTTTTATTCGAACCAGAGATGGTTCAAATGAAAGCAACATTAAGATTTCAAAAGCAGATTTTTTTAAAGCTTTTGAAGACTAGTTTGGCTTTTAAATCAACGCCCCTTATCGGTAAAACGATAGGGGGCTTTTTATGTATATTTTTTATAAATTTGCGGTATCCCCAGCTTATCCCCATGTTTAGATATTGACCCTGTATTAAACGCTTGACTTTGTTTAAGTTTTCGAGTAGACTCGTTTTTGTATTCATTGATAACTGCAAACCGCCAAACCTACCCAATTTCGGGGTCTTTTATTGGTTTAGGCGGAGTATAAAAAGTCAAATGTCTATATAACACCAGCGGTGGTGGCGTGTAGACAGTACATAATCATTATATGCCGAAAGGCTGGTGATGGTTAGCAAATTTCCTAATAGGAAATTAAGAGCGTACGGCGGATGCCTTGACTATCTATGGCGATGAAGGACGCGGACTAGCGGCGAAACGTTTCGGGGAGGTGCTAATCAACCTTTGATCCGGAAATATCCGAATGGGGAAACCCTGTAGAGTAACACTCTACAGCTATACAGCTTGACTGTATATCGCATACCCTGGGAAGTGAAACATCTCAGTACCAGGAGGAAAAGAACACAGTGTCGCAAGAGAATATTTCCCAAGTAGCGCCGAGCGAAAAGGAAAGAGCCCCAGCCGGTCCAGAAA
>CAYWWG010000004.1:0-34635 GCA_964461985.1 uncultured Candidatus Saccharibacteria bacterium | reverse complement strand
CCCAGCAAATTAGATCTAATTTTATAAAAAGTGTAGGTTTTGTGTTATACTTACATTCTTAATATGAAAAAACCAACTATATCACCCAAAGCCATAATACTTGCCACTGTTTTTCTAGATGTGGTCGGTATTGGTCTTATAATTCCAGTACTGCCTTCATATGTCGAATCTTTTGGAGTGTCACATATTGCTGTAACTGCTTTATTTTCTGTTTTTGCCCTATGTGCTTTTTTGTCTGCGCCTATACTAGGTGTCATATCAGACCGTAAGGGCCGTCGGCCTGTATTATTGGTTAGTTTGGCTTCTAGTGCCGTAGGCTGGTTAATATTTGCATTTTCGCACAGTGTGGTAGGTTTGTTTATTGGTCGTATTATTGACGGGTCTGCAGCGGGTAACATATCTACTGCCCAGAACTACCTCGTGGACATATCTAAAGACGAAAAAGAACGTGGTCAAAACCTAGGCCTTATCGGGGCAGTGTTTGGTATTGCATTTATTATCGGTCCATTAGTTGGCGGATTTTTGTCCAACATATATAAACCATTACCTTTTATTGTTGTTGGTTTTATGGCTGTGTTAAATACAGTATTGGCATATTTTTTCTTACCAGAAACACACCACCACCGCAACCCAGAAAAAATGTCTTGGAACCCATTTGCTCCGCTAGTAAAATCTTTAAAATCTAAAACCCTAACACCTTTATATTTGGCATGGTTTTTGTTTGGTGTTGCTATATCGGCAAACCAGTCTGTCTTTGCTTTGTATATGCAAGCCAAGTTTAGTTGGGGTGTATTAGCAGCAGGTATTATGATGGCAGTGGTTGGTATTATTATTTCAATCAATCAAGCCGTTTTAATTAAAAAGTTTTGGTTAAAACGTTTTACGCCTGTAATGTTAAATTTATGGCTGCTTGTACCTTTTGCTTTGGGGTACATAGTCATGGCTTTACCTTATAAATTTCTGTTTATCTTTGGTCTTGTTATAACAGCTTTTGGTCAGTCAGTTTACCGCGTTACCATGACCAGTCAAACAGTAGGTAAAGCAAATAAAATGGAACAGGGAGAAACTATGGGCGTATTAGCATCACTTATGTCGTTGTCTATGGTTGTAGGGCCTGTATTAGGCGGACTAGCATATGGTTATGCTCTGCCTGCACCATTTTACCTTTCGGCCTTAATATTGGCCGTGGCGTTTGTTTTACTGTATCGTGCGAATATTCAAACCCCACCCATGGACATACCAGGTGTACAGGCGATCTAGTATGTATTGACTATTTTATACAAAAATGCTATAATATTGTCAGTTCTAATATAAAAAAATACAAAATGAACAACACAAAAGAGATACACATCCCCGTAATTAACGGTGATGGTATAAGCGACGAAATAGTCGCACAGATGAAAAGAGTGGTTGAGACTGCTCTCTCTAAGGAAAATATTAAGGTGGTATGGCACGACTTAATGGCCGGTGAACGCGCAATTGCAGAACATGGCGAACCAATGCCAATACATGTTATTGCGACCATCCGAAATTATGGTTTCGGTATCAAAGGTCCGACCAGTACGCCAAGTGGTACCGGACACCGTTCAGTGAATGTATATTTGCGTAAAGCTTTGAAGCTTTATGCCTGTGTAAGGCCATGCAAATATTATTCAGGTGTTAAAACCCGCATTAAGGACCCTGAAGGAATTGATTTTATAATAATCCGTGAAAACTTGGAAGATTTGTATGCCGGTATTGAGTTTGAAAAAGATACATTGGGTGCAGGCAATCTTCTGGATTTATTGGATGTTTACAGTCTTAGCAATGGTGTTCCGCGGACAGGTACTGGTTTTTCCGTAAAGTTTGCCTCTATCGAAGGTACACGCCGTATCATGAAATTTGCCATGAATTATGCCAAGGATAATAACCGCAAGCATATTGATGTTATTACTAAGGCAAACATCATGAAGTTTTCTGACGGTTTGTTTTTGCAGGAAGCTTGCAAAGAATTCGAAGAAAATAAAACCGAATTCAATGAACTGATTATTGGAGATCTGTTGATAGACCGTGCTTGTCAGGACCTTGTATTAAACCCTGAACGTTTCGACGTTTTGGTTTTACCAAATTTGTATGGCGACATTATTTCAGACCCTTCCGCTGGTATTGTTGGTGGTCTCGGTTTTGCACCTGGTGCAAACATAGGTGACGATTGTGCAGTATTCGAAGCAACGCACGGTAGTTGGCCTGAAGGTGCTGGTAAAAACTTAGCAAACCCAATCTCTTTAATACTTTCAGCTAAGATGATGCTGGAATATATTGGTCAGAATGCAGCCGCTCAGCTTATAGAGAATGCTGTTGCGTCATATGTCAAAGACTGGTACGACTCATCACAGGGCACCGACGCTATTGGCGAAGGTATCATAAAAGAGATCCTTATGTCGTAGATTTAGAATAACAACAAAAATAACAACAACCGCAACTGAGAAATTCGTTGCGGTTTTTATTTTTTTTACAACATTAGACAATTATAAATTTTTGGAATACAATCAGTGTATGATATACACCGAAAAACCCGAGGGTTTTAATAGTAAATTTGAAGTAGTGGGTTGTTTCTTTGAACATGATGGTAAACTTCTGTTGTTGCATCGCAAAGACACAAAACCCGAAGGTAATACTTGGTGTGTGCCTGGTGGTAAAGTAGATCCTGGTGAAACACCCGTAGACGCATTACTACGCGAACTTCGTGAGGAAACCGGTTACCATGCACAGTATACTGAACCAATACATTCACACAGTATGTACGTGCGTTATCCAGATTATGACTTTGTTTACCATACATATTCTGTTTCATTATCAGAGCCACATACGGTTGTTGTAGAGCAAAGTGCCCATAAGGCATTTGACTGGGTTACACCCGAACAGGCTTTAGAAAAAAACTTGATTACCGACGAAGATGTGTGTATTAAACTGCACTACAAAATGGGGTAAATTTATATTATACACACATGCAAATAAGTGGTATTATTAGTGTATGAAAAAATATATAACCGGTTTAGTCTTGGTTTTGTTTTTAGTGGTAAATAATACTGCTTATGGTGCGTATAATATAGCATCAAAAAGTTTGATATCGTTAATGAATAGTCATGCAGTACAAGTAAATATGGATTCAACCACTACAATGTATAACAATTACAGTAGTGGTTCTAATATGTTTTCTAATAAAAAAGACATAATTAATTTTACAGTTAGTGCAGGGCAAGACATATTAGTTCCAGGTAATGTAAAAGCAAATCAAAAATTTACTTTATCAGGATCTGGATTAATGGGTATGGGTTTAACAACTAATTCTATAAGCTTAGAAGATAGGGTTATAGGTGACACTGTGTATGTTAAATTCCCAGCCCCTATTCTTGGTTTTATGTTACAGGATAACTCTAACGCAGTTTCGAAAGATTTATGGATCCAAATAAATCCTTCTACACTGGCTGGTTTGCCAAGCGAATTTGATTTTATGAAAGAAGTTTATAATTACTTTGTTTCATTTAATGCACAACCAACTCAATTTTTTAAGTCTCATCAGTCAGATATTTTACAATACACTCAATCATTTGATTTAACACAATACAAAAATAAAGTTATCGATGGTAATAAAGTTACTATATACAAATTTAAACTTAATAAAAAAGCTTTACGCAAAGCAATGATCGCAAGTGCAAAAGAAACATATTCCGATGGGAAATTACCCGCGTATGAAATAAAATCTATTGATCAAGAACTATCTTCGATAAATATTAAAAATGGATATTTTTCAGTCTATGCTAATACAACCTTACCATATGGTATAAGTGGCACTATACAGAACTATGATACATACAGTAAGAAGATTTCAGGCTCAACAGACTTTAATGTTTCGTTTACTGATTTTGAAAAGCCATTAGTGGTAACGCCACCAGATTCTTATATAACAATTCTTGATTTCTATAATACTTATATAAAACCAAGTTTAGAAACAGCTCGTAAAAAAGGTGAGGAAGCCGCATTAAAGTCTGTTATGTCATCTATGAGAGCTGAAGCAGAGATTGTTTATGATGACAATAATGGTTACGGCACTGTGTCAAATAATAGTAGTTGCTCTAATCCAACACCTGGTTCAGTTTTTAATCCAAAACTAAATAATTCAAACAATAATTCAAGTTATTATTCTATGAATAATTATGTATCAGAAATGCAGACATATAGTAATAGTAGTGCGTGCTACAGCACAACAACAGCTTATGCAGTATCGGCAAAGTTGCCAAATAGTGACGAATATTTCTGTGTAGACAGTACTGGTACTGCAAAAAATACAACATCTCAAGTTACCGGAACAGTTTGTCAGTAAAAGATTAAAATAAAAAACACCTATTACTAGGTGTTTTTTATTATTTAGATAACCCAAGTGTTAGACTTCGGGGAATTTGGGTGGTACTAGGCTTGTGGTATAATATAGATATGAAACAATTACGTATGGAACAGTTGGCAGACGGTATATTTGCTATCGTTATGACTTTGTTAGTATTCGAGTTACATGTACCTGATTTAAGTGGTGTTGTTACAACTTCAAAACTAGCCTTGGCATTATTACCAAACATACCCGCATTACTATCTTTTATCCTTAGTTTTATTTTACTTTTTACTTATTGGCGTAGCCACCATTTTATAACGTCTGTATTTGCAAAAAATATAGACATAAACATGACAAACATTAATGCAGTATTTTTATTGTTTGTTGCCTTGGTACCTTTTTCTTCTAGTTTACTTGGCCGTTATTCGACAAATGTTTTTGCCATAATTATATTTTCCTTGCATGTTATATTTATCGGCATATCTTTATATTGGATGCGTCGTTACGCAGAAAAGTCTGCTCATATAGAAACAGACGTGGTAACTAATTATGAAAACAATCACGCGTATGTACGCATTTTGTTTCCAGTCTTTTGTGCGGTTGTAGCTATTATTGTTTCTTACTACAGCGCACCATTGTCTTTGTTTTTATTAACGATAGGTATACTGTTTAACTTGTCTAGACGTAGCACATCTTATATATTCGCGTTCCTGCGTTTATTTAATAGAAATTTAGAAGGGTAGTATAGACAATAAAAAACACCGGGTAGGTGTTTTTTATTTACGTGTTTTATGAATTGTTTATACCCAACAGTTGTAAGAATTCCGTTAATTCTTTACCTTTTATTTCGCGGTATGAACCTAAGGGCAATTTACCAAGCTCGATGTTCATTACGCGGAAACGACTTAGTTTTTCTACTTCATAACCTAAGGCCTTACACATACGTCGTATTTGGCGGTTACGGCCTTCAGTTAGAACTATTTCAAAAGTGTGGTTATCTATGCGACGAATTTTTGTTGGGCGTGTAAGTTCGCGCGGAGTAATACGCACACCGTCGCGCATCTTAGCTAAAAACTGGTGGGTGATAGCCCGGTTAACAACAACACGATATTCTTTGTCGTGTTCGCGTTGAGGTGACAGTAAACGGTCGGTAACACGCCCGTCATTAGTCATTATTATTAAACCACTAGAATCTTTATCAAGACGTCCAACTGGAAATACATTGGCGTTAAATTCGGTAACCATGCGTATATCGCGTTCGCCTTCTTGGGCACCAATAGTAACAACACCAACTTGTTTGTTGTATGCAAAGTAAACAGGTTTTTCTCTTTTTTGCCCGACAATATCTATTTGGTCTGTCGGTAATACTTTTTGGCCTATATTAGCTATTTGTCCATTAACGATAACAATACCGTCTGCCAGCATTGCGTCGGCCATTTTGCGTGTAGATATGCCAAGTTCAGAAAGTCTTTTATTAATACGTACCGCACCGTTTGTGTGCTTTTTTGGTATTGGACTTTTGCCTTTTAATATAACAGGGGTGCTCTTGGTTGTAGATGTTCTAGATTCTGGTTTCCATCCACGAGGTACTTCAATACCTGAAGCCTTCATTTTTTTAATGATTGCTTTCTTCTTGTTGGCTGCATGTTTTTTCTTACCGATTTTTGTCATATAGTTCGTGTACTGTGTTAGTTGCGTATAAAGCAATCATAACAATAAGTCCTAATAATAGATAGAGCACATCTTTGTTGGCAAAAAATACAACGATCGAACCTAATATAGGCATAATGACATATGTAAATGGTGCCATAGATCTAAATACCCAAAGAGTTTCAACGTCACCTTCTGTTGTATTTTCAAAAAAATTATATTCAGATACCGCTTCTACTGTGGCTGCGCCGACGCGTGTTAAGAATAAGGCTAAGGCCAATAAAGCCATGCTACCAATTGGTATAAAAGGTAAAGACATTGTTGCTAGTGCCATTATTATAATACCAAAACGTAATAATTTCTTTTGACTAAAACCCATGTCTACAAGAATACCAACAGGGAACTGAAGTAAAATAAATGCTGAAAGCATGATGGTAAAAATAATACCTATATTTGTCGGAGATAGTCCATGAATTTGTCGCAAATATGATGCAATGTATATTACCATCCATACATAGAACCATTGCAGTACAAAATTAATAGTCATAATACTACGTAAAGCTGGTTTAGCCCACGTTTTTTTTACTACTTTCCATATCGATGTATGTGTTCTAGGTTTATGTGCAATACTTCGTAAATTACTATGGATTAGAATAAATAAGGTTAAAACAACAACAAAACTTATTGCATAAACAGAAGCAATACCAATTTTCTCTGTACTGAATCCAGCTATCGATGGTGCAAAAACCCAACCAAGGTTTACTGCTAACAGGTACAGTCCGCGTATGTGGCCAGTTGTTGCTGGTGTTAAATAATGTTCTAACAGTAGGTCGTAAAGAAAAAATCCGAACGATGTCATTAACATATAGCACATTAACCCTATAACTATAACAACGCTACCTGTTCCGTATAAAACTGAACCTAGTCCAGCAAGTAGTAAACCTAGTGTATATAGTAAAGTCTTTCTAATACCAAGTTTATTAATTATGGCATTAGAATAATAAACGGTAACTATAGTTAAAATAGAAGTTAGTGTATAAATTAGCCCAACCCAAGATTCGCTTATATATTTTTCGAAAAAAGTTGCATTTGTATATGTAGTTACTGCTGCTTGAAAGGCAAAAAGTATAGTTGCAGCTAATAATAATTTTAATTGCCTTGGGTACTTCATAAATTAGAATGTCATTAATACTGGTATAACAACTGGACGTTTTGCGGTTTTTTGGAACAAGAATTTAGACACAGTTTCACCAACAGCATTTTTAATAGCATCTACATTGTTTACACCAACACGGGCATATTCAACTTCTACAGTCTTTTTAACCATAGTACGTACAGTGTGGAATAATTCCTGGTTTTCTTTTATGTAAACGAAACCTCGAGAAATAATATCTACAGATTTTTTAAGTCTTCCGCTAGTTGCGTCTATGGCGGCTATAACAATAAATATACCATCTTGTGAAAGCATTCCGCGGTCACGGATAACAACGTTTTGTTCGTCACCAACACTAAAACCGTCAACCATCATGGCATTTGCTGGGGCTTTTTCTTTGCGTACACCTATTTTAGTACCATTGTCTGTAATTTCAATAATACTTCCGTTATCAGGCACGACAATGTTTTCTTCAGGCATGCCTAATTCCATAACTAGTTCCTTGTGTAGTTCTAGGTGGTAATGGTGGCCGTGTATAGGTATAAAGAATTTTTCTTTAATTTTTCTGTGTAACCATTTAATATCTTCTTTGTTACCGTGACCAGTTGCGTGTACAAAATCTTCACCTGGTGTACGGAAACTAATAATTTTTACACCTTGTCTTGAAAGTCCGTCTTTCATGGCTTGAACTTGACGTTCATTACCTGGGACTATAGAAGATGAAAGTATTATTGTGTCACCTTTTTTGATAGAGAACTTTTTATTAGTTTTATTTGCAGCACGTGAAAGGGCAGAGAATTCTTCACCTTGGCCACCTGTAGAAAGTATAATAATACGGTTTGGTGGGTAGTTATCTACATCGTCTATTGGTATTATTGTGTCTTTTTGAACTTTTAGTAGACCAGCTTGAATAAGTATTTCAATATTTGACTTCATTGAACGTCCTTCTAAAACGACTTTTTTACCCATAGCTTCTGCAATTTGTATAATTTTTGTTAAGCGGGTCATGTGTGACGCAAAAGCAGCAATAATAACACGACCAGAAATTCGCTTAAGTATATTTTCCAAACCTTGATGAACTTTTATTTCAGGTAATGCAAAACCTTCGTTTTCAATATTTGTGGAATCTGTCATTAATAGTAATGTATTTGCATTGTCAAAGATTTTGTATTCTTCTTCTTCGCGGTCTGTTACTACTCCGTCTATTTGATCTAATTTATAGTCACCAGGGTTTACAATCCAGCCGTATGGTGTGTCGATAATAACACCCATAGAATCAGGTATGGTATGAGTGACACCCCAGAACTTAATTTTCATATTACCCATAGTTATAACTTCATCCTTTTCGACGTTGATAGCGTTTAGTGGGGGTAAATGAGGAAACTCACCTTGGCGTTTCTTAAGCATAAGTACGGTTAGTGCGCGTGAATATACTGGTGGGTTGCCAATACGTGATAGTACTAAAGGCACACCACCGATATGGTCTAGGTGGCCGTGGGTTATTATAAGTCCACGTATTTTATCCTTTCTTTCTTCAAGGTAACGTGTGTTTGGTATTACGTAGTCTATACCTGGTGTGTTTTCGTTCGAAAACATCATACCAGCATCGATAACAACAATGTCGTCACCGATTTCGATAGCGGTCATGTTTTTGCCGATTTCTTCTACTCCACCTAGTGGAATGATGCGTATTACACCTGGGGCTATAGCTGGTATGTTGTCACTTTGGCGTTTTGGTTCTGGTCGGTCAGACACAGGTGGGGCTTTGGGTTTTCTTTGAGATCCAAATTTTGAATATTGAAAACTACCAGAACGTTTTGCACTGTTTTGGTTACTATTAGTAAAACGTCTTGCTCCAGAACTTGTTGCGCGAACCAAAGCGTCGTTTAATGAATCTTTTATAGGTGCAGTGCCTGTTTGTGGTGTTGTTTGATTTGAACGGTTTAAATTTCCTTGGTAAGGACGTCGAGTAAATCGACTTGTCTGTGTCCGTGATTCAGATTGTTTTTTTTGTGGTTCCATAAATTTTAATTATTATTCTAGTGTTTGTGTCGGATTTTCGGTTAATGGTTTTGTCTTGTTAAAAAATGTATAAAGAGGTTGTGTAACTAATGCCCAGTGCGAAATAGATGCAAATCTATCTTTGGGTGAGCTAATTGTTGTTTCTGTATAACCGATTAAATTTTTATTGGTTATGTATATGTATGAAGGGCTGTATATGAATATTGCAGGCATGTCTTTACTTAGATTTGTAATTGTTTGGTCTACTAATTGTGATTGTATCTCTGGGTCAGTTTCTGAAAGTAATTTTTCTAAGAGATGGTCAACATTTTTGTCAGCGTATTCTGTAATGTTTAGGCCAGGATCTTTACGTTGTGAAGAATGCCAGAAAGCATACATATCAGTAGGTGTACTAACTGATTGTGCATATAATAAAACTTCAAAGTTTCGATTTCGGATTACGTCATTATGTAAAGTGCTTTGGTCTATATAATTTATTGATACAGATATTCCTATGTCATGTAACTGGGTTTGTATTATTTCAGCAACTTGGCGTAGTTCAGGCGTATCTAATGTAGTAATTGTAAACGATGCCTCTGTTGGTGCACCTGCAACTGAAACAGTTTTCGATACAACTTTTTTTGTTGTTTTTTTACCAACTTTTACTGTAATTGTCTCTTGAACTGTTTTTTTACTTGTTTGTGGATGTTCATAGATACCTGCTACATTTTTTTTCCAACCTGCGTTTTCTAGTATAGCTAAACCTTTTTCAATCTCAGTGTTTCTATTTGCTTCGATGGGTGCAACTATAGAAGGTGGTACTGGTAGGTTTGTTGCTTGTCCATGTGTGTACAACGCGTCTTTTACTATTTGTTCACGATTTACAAGTAAATCTAAAGCACGAATAACGTGTGGGTCAGAAAATACACTTGATTTACTTTGATTTATAAATAGTCCAAAAACACGAGTAAATGTGTTGTTATATGCGGTATGTTTTGTGCTGATTTCTGAAACAGCTTTTGGGTTAATACCACCAGCTTGGTCAATTGTGCCACTGATTATTGCTTTTTCAAGATTAACTTCATCGTCATAAAATGTAAAAATGATTTTTGAGATATTTGGTGTTCTGTTTGGGTTTTTCGTGTTACGAGTAAATGTTATTGTATTAATTGCACCACTTGAGTCTAAAGTTTTTTTATTTATCTTATATGGGCCTGTGCCTATCGGGGCAATCGTGTAAGCATTAGCTTGTAGTTGTTCAGGTGCTGTTTTACCCCAAATATGTTCAGGTACTATACCTGTTGTTGCTAGATCTAGAAAACGTGCGAAAGGTCTTTTAAGTTTGAAAACCACAGTGTTATCATCAGGAGTGGAAACTGTTATACCTTCCCATGCTGTTTTTTTAGGACTTTTAGTTGCTGGGTTTTGTATTGTTTGTATTGTGTATGCTATATCTTTTACAGTAACAGGTGTGTTGTCAGAAAAACGTACTTTAGGGGATATTGTAAATGTGTATGTTAGTTCGTCGTTTGATACTGTGTATTCTTGTGCAATGTCTGGAGTAAAACTACCATCAGCTTCTTTGTGAAGTAATCCTGAGTAAACAATACTGGCTATGTCACGGTCTGCATCACTAAGGGCAAATATTGGATTTGGTTGGGCTGGTTTACCTATTATGCCTTCACGCAATGTTCCTCCAACATCAGGTATAAAAGTAACAAAGTGATTATTGATTCTAATCAACATTGCAAATACTGAAATAACGAACACTAATACGAGTGCTCCGTAACTAATCCATTGCTTTAATGAAAAACTTTGCACTGCAATACGTAGTTCTTCGCGTGAAGCAAAAATATTACGTGGTTTTTTAAGGAAGTTGAGAATTGGTTTCATATAATAAGAAACTGAAAAGTTTATAACGTATAGTTAAAAATGATTAATGTATATAGATAAAGTAAAACAATACCCATATATATGAGAAGAGTATAAGCAATATGCTCTATAACCAGCGTAGCCTATTTAGGAAAGATAAGGGTAAGTACAGTACTTGTAACAAAAACGATAGAAACAACCATTGTTGTAACAAAGAGTACTTTTTCAAATCCGCGACGGGTTGTGTGGATTGAACTTGCTTCACCACCACCAAAAGCACTGCCAGCACTGGCGCCAGTTTGTTGGAGGAGGATAGAAAGTATAAGGATACAAGAAGTCGTTATCTGGATCCACGGTAAGAGAGATTGCATAATTCCCATGCAAATATAGTATCATATTAGGTCAATATTTGCAAACTTAGTATTTCCTGCACTTTGTTTTATAAGTTGTGGATAAACTTTAAAATAAGACTTTTTTATTGCATGTAATGATGGTTTGTTGGGCGGTGTTTGTTCTGAAGTAAACTTGTGCTAAGTTTTAATACGGGGTATAATATACACATGAGTCGGAAAATGATTAAAAACGCAAGTTACTACTCGATAACACTGTGTCTAACAGTGATGTTGTTGTGCTCGGGTGCATTAGCTGCCCAGGCGCGTGTTGTGCGTGAAGTATCAAATTCTAACGAATCTACTATGGCAGTCGGTGGTACATGTTCTGCAAGTACTGTTATAACCAAAACCGATCGCACCACTGTTTCAGCATTATTATTAGGCACAGTTGTAGCTCAACTTATACCAAATACCGAAACATTAATATGTTCTGGAACCACACCATTACTGTCTACTACATCTGGTTCTGAACGTCCACGTGCACCCCCAGTAAATGCCTAAAGGGCATACATAGCGTCGGCTATAATCCGACTGGTGGCGGCCTAAAGTAGTATTATGAGTGCTACTTTAGACAAATCTACTTTTTAAAATAAAAACTCTTCAAGCTCCACTTGAGGAGTTTTTGATTACTTTAGTAATATGGTCGTATATTTATACGTTGAAGTATGACCCATATGTGTGTTAGAGTGTTTATATGAACGAAGAATACATATACGGCCAACACCCCATAGAAGAAGTTTTAACACGCGACGTGGGTCGTGTAGAAAAGGTTTATTTCAAAGATGGTATAAGTCGAGAAAAAACCAATAATCTTATAAACATTTTACAAAAAAATAAAATACCTTTTTCTTATGTACCTGAAGCACAATTAAACCGTATGGTGCGCGAGGGTAATACTCAGGGTATGGTTGCTGCTATTCGACCAATACCAATGTTAGATTTTACAACTTGGGCTAAATCAATGGAAAAATCATCAGGTTTTGCTGACAAGCCAGTTTGCGTTGTTTTATTTGATGAACTCCAAGACCCGTTTAATGTTGGGGCTATTATACGTAGTGGTACCGCTTTTGGTGTTAGTGCATTTCTATTTCCAAAACATAATCAAGTCGGTTTAACTTCTACAGTTATGAAGGCGGCGGCTGGCACGGTTGGTGTAGTACCGTTAGTTTCTATAGGTAACGTAAACACAACTCTTCGGGCACTAAAAGACTATGGTTTTTGGATATATGGTTTGTCTGAAAAAGGCGACACAGTTCTAAGTAAAGAGGACTTTCCACGACCTACTTGTATTGTAGTTGGTAATGAAGACGTGGGTATCCGAGCAAAAACTTTTGAACTTTGCGACACCACACTTTCTATACCAATGGACAACAATGTAGATTCTTTAAACGTGTCAGTTTCAACAGCATTGGCTCTTTATGAATGGAAAACAAAAAATAATTCACAACAAAATTAAATTTTTAGTTTTACATCTTCATATTCATCATAGTATCTGATATAATAATAAGTAATGGACGACCCTATTACATATTTTGGTACAACAGACTACCGCAACAGCCGGGTAAAGTTTGGTATTAAAGCAAAAGACAGGACGAAACATTTGTATGTTATCGGTAAATCTGGTATGGGTAAATCTACTTTGCTGGAAAACATGGCAGTACAAGATATACAGAACGGCGAAGGTGTAACCATTATTGATCCGCACGGTTCAATGGTAGACAAGATGCTTGAGTACGTACCTGAACATCGTATAAATGATGTTATATACTTTGCACCTTTCGATCTTGAAAATCCAATCGCATTTAACATAATGGAAAACGTTGGCGCTGACAAGCGCCACCTTGTTGCTAGTGGCCTAATGTCTATATTTAAAAAAATATGGGAAGACGCATGGTCTGCACGTATGGAATATATTTTAAATAACACCATACTAGCACTACTGGAATACCCAGGTTCAACATTGATGGGTGTTAACAAAATGCTTTCAGATAAAGTTTATAGAAAAAAAGTTGTGGACAATGTTACAGACCCATCCGTTAAATCTTTTTGGGTAGATGAGTTTGCAAAATGGACAGAGCGTATGGCAGCCGAATCTGTACCAGCAATTCAGAACAAAATAGGTCAGTTTACTGGTAACCCGATTATTCGTAACATTGTTGGTCAAGCCAAATCTTCTTTTGATATTCGTGATGTTATGGATAAGAAAAAAATACTTCTTATCAACTTGTCGAAAGGTAGAATCGGTGAACAAAATGCCTCACTACTAGGTGGTATGTTGATTACTAAGGTTTATCTAGGTGCCATGTCGCGTGCTGATGTGCCTGCATCGGTTATGCATGTTTTACCACCGCACTATTTTTATGTGGATGAATTTCAGTCTTTTGCATCTGATTCTTTTGCTGATATTTTGTCTGAGGCGCGTAAATATAAACTTTGTCTAAACATAGCCCACCAATATGTTGCTCAGATGACAGAAAACGTACGCGATGCTGTTGTGGGTAACGTCGGTACAATGATCATCTTCCGGGTTGGTTCTGCTGATGCTGAAATGTTCGAAAAAGAGTTTATGCCGGTATTTACAGCTGAAGACATAGTAAATTTAAATTTTGCGCAAATTTATTTACGCATGACTATAGACGGCATTGCATCAAAACCTTTTTCTGCCACAAGTTTACCACCGATAGTCCCGCCAGTTATATCTTTTAAAGAAGAAGTTTTACGTGCTTCACGTAGAAACTATGCTCATAATAGAGCAGAAGTTGAAGCTGTTATTGCTAAAGAATTAGCTACCGAAGAACCAGAACGTCGCCCTAAGTCTGAAACACCACGACCAGAAGGTGGTGCACCTGCTGGTCCATACACAAAGCCCGGTTCGAATTCTAATGGTCCAGCAAAACCAAGTAACGGTTATCAAGGTAATAACCCTAAACCATATAATTCTGACAAATCTTCATACCAAAGTAATTCAAATAATACATCTGAAAAACCTGTTTATAGTAAACCTGGTTTTGTAAAATCAGAAAACGTAAAGTCAGAAAAAAAACTTGTACAACCAACAATAAACCTTGGTGAAGCAATCCAAAAAAGCTTACAGGAAAATACTATAAATAGTGTAACCAAGTCTGAAAGTAAGGCAGAAGTAGTGGTGATAAATAATGATCAAAAACAAACATTAGATCCAAAACCAGTGGAAAATTCTGTGTCTACAAACCAGAGACATGTAAAACCACAAGCAACAATTGGCCAGCACAAGCCACAGCCATTTAAAAAATCTGAAGTAACTATTGCTGATAGACATTTACAAAAAGACAAAACAGAAGATACTAAACAAACAGGGCATAGTTCTATACTAAAAAATATTTTAACTGAATTAGAAAACAGTATAGAAGAAAGCATTGCACCACACGTAAATCCTGAAAATAACAAGGTTGTTTTGAATCACCATAGTTCGCCATCTGTGCAAAAAGAAAGTTCTACATCTAAGCCTGTCTCAAATAAAAATGAAGAATCTTTGGCTGCATTACGTGCTGCATTATCGAACATACCCACTCCAACTGCATCTACAAAACCTGTTTTCGAAACAAAGAAAGTTTTCAAACCAATTTCTGGTAGTAATCCAGTACCACAACCTCCGCAACCAAGTGTGTCAGAACCCAAAAAATCAGAACAAAATATCGAACCAAAACAAGTCCAAGAAGTTCCAGAAGATGTTTTAAAGAAAGTTTTAGAAACTGAATAAAATAATAAAATGGTCGCAAGACCATTTTATTATTTTACAACACTATATTGTTTTTTATAGTTCATTATTTTTTCGTATACTTCGTTTATACGTTCAGTGGGTATGGATCCACTATCGATAAGTTCGTGTAAGGTAGTTTGAATTTTAATATATTTTTCTTTGTCATATTTACCCATATTATTTGAAAATATTAACAAATCGTCGCCGGCATTTATACTTTTTTCCAATACATCTTTTAGTTTAAATGTATTCGTTATAGACTTCATATCCATATCGTCAGATATAATTAAAGCATTTTTACAACCAAGACTTTTTAATTTTTCAATATGTTTTTTAGATAGCGATGCAGGTAGTTTATCAATCGTTTTCATTATCGAATGAGACACCATAATAATAGGGTATTGTTCGTGGTCGCATATATCGCGGTATGGTTGGTAGTCAGCATCAGTATGCGATGTGGTTATATCTACTGCGCCGGTGTGTGTGTCAAACTTACCAGTACCTAAACCCGGATAATGTTTAAATACTGGTGCAACATTTTTAAGTTTCATATATTTAGAAAATGACAACGCTAATGCAGAAACATTTGTTGGGTTATTGCTGAAACAACGTTCCTGTTTATCGATGACGCTATCTTGGTAACATAAGTCTACAGTAGGTGCAAAGTTCATGTTAAAACCATAAGCAGATATCTGTTCCGCTCGCCATTTAAATATTTCTTCTATTTTTTGTGGATTTAGTTTAGAAATATTTTTTTCAGAAGCTGTTTTGTTATAATCCTCTAGTTTTTTTAGACGACTTACTTGGCCACCTTCTTCATCTAATGCAATAAAAAGTGGTGTTTTGGCAAGTTGCTTTATTTCTTCAATAAAAGTATCAAGTTGGTTTGTGGATTTAATATTACGGTTAAATGTCTTAGTGCCTGTGTCGTAGTCGAACAGTATTATTCCCCCAACGTTCATGTTGTTTAGTATTTGTACTATATCACTGTTGTTTTTATCTTGTTTTTCAGATATCTCGGAACCTTTAATTCCTATTATTATCATTTGGTCCGCTTTGTCATATATACTTAATTCAGTTTTTTTATTCTGAATATTGGGAATTGTAATAATAAGTAAAGCAATGGATATTATAAAAACTATAACAGCTAGGTAACGCCTTTTGTTTTTAAATATATGACGCATTATATACATGTATACATATTACCACATAAATACTGTGTAAAAGTGCTTGATGCATAAAATTACTAATAGTAAAATAAAGATATGAGAACGTATATAAAAAATAAAGCATGGTTTACACATGCGGTTTTTGGTTTTTGTTTTGTATTTTTATTTTTCAATATAGAAAAAGTTTATGCAGATGTTTATATAAATGAAGTTGCGTGGATGGGTACAACTGTTTCGTCTACAAATGAATGGGTCGAATTATATAACGATGGTACTACTGATCTAGATTTAGACGGGTGGGCCATAGTCTCAGACGATGGTAGTCCGAACATTATTATTAATAATGCTACAAAAAGTGTTATTGAGGCGAAGAAATTTTATCTTATAGAACGCACAGACGATACAACTGTACCAGAAGTTCCGGCCGACTTTATTACTGCCTTCGGTAGTGGTTTATCTAATATTGGTGAAAAACTTTTATTAAAAAAGCCTGACGGTACTATTGTCGAAACTCTTGATTATAAAACTGGCTGGCCTGCCGGTGACAATACAACTAAGCAAACGATGCAAAAAGTGGGCTCTGCTTGGGTTACTGCAAACCCTACACCTAAAGCCGTAAATGCAGGTGCTGGAAGCGGTGACTCTAATAATTCTGGTGGCGGGGGTACTGTAAACACAGTTTCAATTAGCCAGACAGCATCTAGTGTTGAGTCTGTAAAAAAAGAAGTTGTACCTCCAAAACCAAAGATCTCTATAATTGCTAGTAAAACAGCCTTAACAAATGTAGCTGTAAATTTTGATTCTGTTTATACTGGGGCCAATGGTCTACCGATTGTTTCTGGGTATTTTGTTTGGAGTATGGGTGACGGGGCAACGTATTCATTTACGCAACAGAAAAAGTTCCTACATATATACCAATACCCTGGTGACTATACCGTTAGTCTAGCTTATTTCTTCAATTCTTGGAGTGAAGACCCAGTAATAGAAACTAATTATATAATTCATGTCGAAGATGCTGGTGTAACTATTAGTTCGCTTGGCACTGATGGCACCATAAGTGTAATAAATAATTCTGACCAAGATGTTTCTTTGTCAAAATGGAAATTATTGGAAGGCACTGTTTCTTATACTTTTCCTTATGGTATGGTTGTGCTCGCGCATAAAAATATTGTCCTGTCGTCAAAGATTACTGGTTTTAATGGTAGTCAAAAACCAGTTTTGTATTACCCAAACGGCCTAGAATTTAATTTGATTGGTAGTGCACAAAACACACAAGTATTAAAAAGCGAACCTAAAATAGCGACAAGTTTTAAATCTAATAAAAACCCAAAGAATCTTAATAGTGGTTTTTATAATAACGAAAGGTTAAATAATATCGAACCAGTAAATAGTATATACCTAACAGCAAACGCCGCAGGGTTAGAACCTAGTTCGCAAACAAAAAACACCCATTGGTGGGTATTTGTTGTTTTAGGAATTATTGTTTGTGGGTTAGGGTATTTGGCAATGAAGTTTTATCGTTTAAAACCGGAAGTTGTACAGGAAGATTTTCATTTGTTGGATGAGTAATATTTATATTATTTAAATCAGCTTCTAGTGCATCAGTTTCATCTTTTTTTGGTGCAGCAACTGTCGTTACCGCATCTTTTACTTCAGTTGTTTTTATAGTTAATGTATTGTTTGTATCTTTTATTATTTGTTTTGTTTCGTCACCTTTATTGTCAGCTAGTTCAGTAATAGTGGCTTGGCGAGTTGCTATGTCATTTGTTATTTTAGTTGCAGTTGCGATAGCTTCTTTAACATCGGTTTTTACGGTAATGTTTTGGGCATCGGTGTTATCTGTGGCAACTTCTTTTCCTACGTCTGCAACAGCACTAGCTACTTTGTCTAAATGTTCTGAAAGTTGTTCTGTAACAACAGCTTGTTTTTCGGGTGTCATAGCACCAGTTTTAACTAGTATTTCTATTTCATCAAAACGGGTCATAAGGCGAGTCTGTTGTTGTAGTAGTTTTTCTTTTGGGGTTTGGTTAGTCATGCCTTTTACTTCTTCGATATGAAGTTTAACACTGTATAGTGCATCGCCAGGTAAGGCTTTTTGTGCACCATAAGTTATACCACCTGCTGTTATAAGTAACATAGATAAAGCGGCGCCAGCAGTCTTAATATACCAGGACGTATTATATGATGAACGAACAAATGCCGGGTTTTGCATTGTGTTTGCGTGTAAATAAGCCCGCATTTGGCGGACTTCGCCATCGGTCATATTTGGTGTATTTAGTTTGTTAAAAATGTTTTTCATATGATTTCTTCGTTAGGCAAGGCTTTTTTCATTGCACTGTGCGCGCGGTAGAGTTTTACTGAAGCAAATGCATTTGATATTTTCAGAATTTTTGCTATTTCCGGTATGCTCATATCGTGGTGGTATCGTAGTAATAGTATTTCGTGATGTTCAGGTGGTAGGTCGGGTATGAGTCTTAACATCTCAGGGATACTTTCGTGGTTGGGTTGGACAGTATCGGCAAGGTCGTAACCTTCTTCTACCATTTGGTCGAGAGATACAGATTTTTTCTTGCGATAGTAGTCGATAATGGCATTGCGTGCTATACGGTATAAAAAAGCTCGCATATTACGCAATGTTATATCGCCGTCTTTGATATATGACCAAAGTTTAACAAAAGTCTCTTGGGTTAGATCCAGCGCCTCGTTTCGGTCAGAGACCTTTAAGTATATAAATCGAAAAAGAGCATCTTTCTCTGACTCAAATAGCGCCATATATTGTGTTTCTATGTCTTTCATGGCTTTTGAGCTCGTTAATGATGACGTTTAAAAGCGACTTTTATTACAGTATTATAGCAGAATGAATCATAAATAAAAAGGTACCAGAGTGTGGTAAATTAAGGGTATTTTTAGGCCTATAATTATATATGTGGTATAGTATGTTTATGGAAAAGAAAATACTTATTGTAGGTGGTGGTTTTGCTGGTGTTACAGCTGCCCGTGAATTGGCCAAAAAGGCACCGAAGGCAGATATAACCCTTATATCTAATCGATCATATTTTGAATACTACCCAGCTTTATACCGTATATTATCTGGCATGTCGCCAATTGAGGTTTGTGTGCCTTTAGAAGACGTTCTACCAGAAAATGTAAATATAGCTAAAGATACTATAAGTAAAATAGATCCTTTAAACAAGGAAGTGACAGGTGAATTGGGTGCTTACCAGTATGATGATCTTGTTTTAGCTTTGGGTTCAGAGATAAATTATTTTGGAATTAAAGATGCGCCTACTAATACTTACAGATTTGGTACAACTAATAGTGCTATTGAACTAAAGAACCGAATGATAACGTTGTTCGAAGAATACATTACCGAAGAAGACCCTAAACATAAATTACATGTGGTGATAGTTGGAGGTGGTCCTGTTGGTGTGGAACTTTCCGGTTCTTTGTCTATATTTATGCATCGATTAGCTAGAAAATATAATGTTGATCGAAGTGTGATGAAAGTTACATTAGTTGATTCAGGTCCACGAGTGCTTGGGCGTTTTCCAGAGCAAGTTTCTAAGCATGTTCAAAAAAGACTGGAAAAAATTGGTGTTAATTTATCGCTAGGCTGCGCTATATCTGATATACAACATCAACAAGTTTGCTTACATACAGAAAATATTCTTGCAGATACAATAGTTTGGACAGCTGGTACAAAACCAAATTCATTATACAAAGACATACCAGGAATAACACTTGATGAAAAATCGAAACGTGTAACTGTAGATGAATTTTTAGGTGCAAAAGGTTTGCCAAATATATATGTCTTGGGTGATGGTGCAGCAACACCAAACTCAGGTTTAGCACAAACAGCAATGTATGATGGAAAATATGTGGCAAATGTTATTCTGGCGCGTGAAAAGGGTATATCTGACGATAAAATATCAAAATATAAAGTACCAGTAACTGGTTACATCGTACCTGTGGGTCTTGGCTGGGCAGCATTTGTTTATAAGAAATTTCGTCTTTATGGAATTATTCCTTTTATTTTAAGATTGGCAGTAGATTTTGAATTCTTATGGCGCTTATTGCCGTTTGCTCGTGTATTAGATTTGTATTGGGAAGGTTTTCGTTATCGAGTTGTAGAAAAAATAAAAAGATAAAAATATATGAAAACATCATGGAACCCTGTTACTGCTTGGTATGACGAATACTTGCAAAAATCTAATACATTACAAAGTGAGGTAGTATTACCAAATTTATTACGCATGCTAGGTATTAAAAAGGGCGACACAATACTAGACGTAGCTTGTGGGCAGGGGTATTTTACAGAACATTTTGCACGTCTTGGTGCAACTGTTTATGGCACAGACATATCAAAGGAACTTATTGCCATTGCTGATAAAAATGCAAAAAAACAAAAATTAAATATTAACTACCGTATACTTCCAGCACACAAGGCTCCACATTTGCCTGATATGCGAGTTGAAACAGTAACGGTAATTTTAGCTTTTGAAAATATTGAAAATATTTCTGAAGTTTTAAATGAAATTCGTCGTGTGTTAGTCCCGGGTGGGCGTGTTTTGATAGTGCTTATGCACCCAGCGTTTCGTATACCACAGGAAAGTTCTTGGGGTTATGATATAGAGCGTAATGTGCAGTACCGAACTGTAGAACGTTACCTATCTGAAGCAACATACAAGATAGACATGCACCCGGGTCGTGAAGGTAAAAAACACATTTCAAAAGGTGATATAACTCTTTCTTTTCATCGTTCTCTGCAGTGGTATATGAAGCATTTTGCTAAAGCTGGTTTTGTTATGTCGAGACTCGAAGAATGGATATCACATAAAGAAAGTAATGTTGGTCCACGTAAACTTGCCGAAGACCGCGCTCGTAAGGAAATACCAATGTTTATGTGTGTAGAACTGAAAAAGGTTTAGTTCTTGATGTAAAACCGCAAATTTTTATTGTAAGATTTTTATATTAAGAAATTTGTTTTAGTATTTTAGGTATCTTTTTAAAATCTTTCAACAATGTTACGCGCATACCGCCGTTATAAAGTGCGGCTGCAGGGTGGTAAAGCGGTAGAAAGTGTGTAGTCTTAAGTTCTGAAACAACCGGCATAACTTCTTTTTTCAGTATGCTAAGTTTAGAATTTTTATTATCTTTTTTATTTAGGTCATTATATTTTTTAGTATCAATAACTTTACCATGCATTTCCGATATACTCATTTCCGGGAAAAAGCTGTTCATGGCGTGTCTGCCTAAAAACACTATTAAATCTGGTTTAATATAATTTAGTTCGGCAACTAACCATTCTCTACATTGTTGTTTTTCTGCCGGTGTTGGGTCGCGGTTCTCTGGCGGGCGGTATTTTACTGTATTGGTAATATATACATCAGCACGGTCCATTTTTATAGAATGCAACATTTCTTGTAAAAATTTACCCGCAGCTCCAACAAAAGGTATACCTGTTTCGTCTTCTTTTTTACCTGGCGCTTCGCCAATAAAAACCACCCGTGCCTTTGGATTGCCATTACCAAAAACAGCCTGTTTAGCTGTGTTTTTTAATTTGCATTCGCAAACACCATCGTAATATGTATGCAGTTTGGCTAGGGTAGTAAACTTCATAGGGTAATTATAGCATTTTTGATCGGGTAAATATGAACATTATCCGACAAGATTATCGGTACAATCACCTGTGGATAAATTAGGGGTCCAACCCCTAATTTATCCACAGGTATAAGAAATAAAGTCATTAGAAAGTTGAATTTTGGGTGAAAAGGTGGGTTGTGCTATAATACCCACATGTCTATGTTAAAGAATTTTTTGATGAAGAAGATGCTGAAAAGTCAATTAAAAGGTATCCCAGAAGCGGAGCAGGACCGTATTATTGATATAGTTACTAAAAACCCTCAGTTGTTTGAGAAAATCGGTAAAGAAGTCCAAGAAAAGGTAAAAGGTGGCATGAACCAAATGGAAGCTACTAAGCGTGTAATGGACAAATACAAGTCGGAAATAGAAAAGGTAATGAAATAAACTTTTTTACTCAAAAACCTCTTGACTTTTAATGTGTTTTTTGCTAGGGTAGTGGTGATTGAAGCGATTGAGTTACGGGTGGGCAATCAATCTTTATTAGCAATACAATATATTTATTTTGCTATCTTTCATGTCTTTGGGGGGAATTAAATAATTTTTTAAAAAGGTGCTTTGTATTTGATACAAGTGCCGGAATTTTTATTTTTAATTTTTGCAGAGGTTTGTAAGGATAGAATATTATTATGCAAGATATAGCACAAAGACCAAAGAAGTATTTTTCAAAATACAAGGCACCATTGGTACCTTTTCCAGACTTGATTGAAAACCAAGTCAATTCATACAAGTGGTTAATCGAAAAAGGTCTATCAGAAGTTTTCGCTGAGTTTTCTCCTATTAAGGACTATTCAGAGAAAAAGTTTGACCTTGAGTTTTCTTCATTTTCAGTAGGTGAACCTAAGTATACCGAGGCTCATGCTAAAGAAAATAAGCTAACATACGAAGCTTCAATAAAGGCTCGCGTTAAGCTTATAAACAAAACAATGGGTTCTACGAAGGAACAAGAAATTTTCCTTTCTGATATTCCATTAATGACCCCACACGGTACATTTATTATCAATGGTGTTGAACGTGTTATCGTTCCGCAACTTGCACGTTCTGCAGGTGTTTTCTTCGTTGATCAAGAAATGAAGGGCAAAATCATGTTCGGTGCAAAGATCATCCCAGCCCGTGGTGTATGGATTGAAATCGAATCTGAATCAGATGGTACATTGTCTGTACGTATAGATAAAAAGCGAAAGTTCTCAATCCTTTCACTACTACGTGTTATGGGCTACCATACTGACGAGCAAATTCTAGCTTTATTTAAAGGCTCACCCCACGAAGCTATTGTTAAACTTGCTATAGAAAAAGATACAACTAAGAATGTTCATGATGCATACATAGAAATGTACAAGCGTCTACGCGACGGCGACCTTGCTACTGCAGAAAATGCGAAAGAACATATTGATTCATTATTTACCAAAGCTAGATACGACATTTCTCCTGTTGGTCGTTTTCGTCTTAACCAACAGTTCGGTGGTCCGGTTGATGAAAAGTCTTTACAACAACGTGTTCTAACAAAAGAAGATGTTGTTGCGATCATGAAACACACTTTGGACTTAAATATTAACCCTGATGCTCGTCCAGAAGATATAGACCACCTTTCAAAGCGTCGCGTTAAATTCGTTGGCGAAATGATGCAAGCTAAAATTCGTGTTGGTATGACACAGATCAAGCGTAATGTTCAAGACAGAATGTCGGTTATCGAATCAGACAGCACATTACCTATGAACGTTGTTAATCAACGCCCTCTTCAGGCACGTATTAAAGAATTCTTTACTACAAACCAGTTGTCTCAATTCATGGACCAAGAAAACGTTTTGGCTGAAACTGAACACTTGCGTCGCTTATCAGCGCTTGGACCAGGTGGTTTAACACGCGAACGTGCATCGTTGGAAGTTCGCGATGTGCACACTAGTCACTATGGACGTATATGTCCTATCGAAACACCTGAAGGTGCAAACATTGGTTTGGTAGTACACTTAGCTACATATTCTCGTATTAACGAGTTCGGTATTATTGAAACTCCATACATGAAAGTTAAAAAAGGTACACTTACAGGTGAAGTTGTGTATTTAAACGCATTAGAAGAAGAACGTTACAATATTGCTCATGCTCAAAACGACCGTAATGAAGCTGGTACATTTACTAACAAAAAAGTTGCTGGTCGTCTAAAAACTATTCCAGGACTTATAGACCGTGATGAGGTTGACTTTATAGACATTGCTACAAACCAGCCTTTCTCTATCGCAGCGTCTATGATTCCATTCCTAGACCACGATGACGCAAACCGTACTCTGATGGGATCAAACATGCAACGTCAAGCTGTTCCATGTTTACGTCCTGAAGCACCATTGGTTGCAACTGGTATGGAAGCACTGGCTTCAAAAGATTCTGGTCGTGTGGTTGTAGCTAGTACAGATGGCGTGGTGTCATATGTAGATGGTAAGAAAATAATAATTACAGATAAAAAAGACGAAAAACATACATATACACTAACCGCATTTTCTAGAACAAATAGTTTTTCTGTATTCCATCAACGCCCAATAGTTTCATTTGGTGAAAAAGTTAAAAAGGGTCAAGTTATTGCCGACACAAGTTCTACTTCAGGTGGACAAATGGCACTTGGTCAAAATGCATTGGTAGCGTTCATGGTATGGAACGGCCAAAACTACGAAGATGCGATAATTATTTCAGAACGTTTAGTTAAGAATTCAAAATTCAGTACTATTCATATCGAAGAATACGAATGTACAGTTCGCGATACAAAACTTGGACCTGAAGTTACAACTCGTGACATTCCAAACGTTGGTGAAATAAAATTGAAAGATCTAGATGAAGAAGGTGTTGTACGTGTTGGTGCAGAACTTCGCGAGTCAGACATTTTAGTTGGTAAAATTACTCCAAAAGGCGAAACAGAACTTACTCCAGAAGAAAGACTTCTTCGTTCAATATTTGCTGAAAAAGCTCGTGATGTAAAAGACACATCTCTACGCATGGACAAGGGTACACGTGGACGTGTTATCGGAGTTAAAGTATTTTCACGTGAAGGTGGACATAATTTGGAATCAGGTGTTATTAAGAAAATCGTTATTGAAGTTGCACAAGTTCGTAACGTATCAGTGGGTGACAAGCTTGCTGGACGCCACGGTAACAAAGGTGTTATTTCAGTTGTTCTTCCAGAAGAAGATATGCCATATATGGCAGACGGCCGCCCTGTTGACGTTGTTCTAACACCACTTGGTGTTCCGTCACGTATGAACCTGGGACAGATTTTGGAACTTCACTTAGGTATGGCCGCAGAACTTAATGGTTACCAAGCAGTGGTACCAGTGTTCGGTGGTGCAACAGTAGAAGAAATTCAAAAAGAACTAGTTACAGGAGGTTTCCCTGAATCAGGACGCATACCACTATATGATGGACGAACTGGAGAAAAATTTAATAATGACATTTCTGTGGGCTACATGTATATTCTAAAACTTCATCACATGGTTGAAGACAAACTACACATGCGTTCTATCGGATCGTACTCACTTATTACTCAGCAGCCTCTTGGTGGTAAAGCACAAGGTGGTGGACAGAGATTTGGAGAAATGGAAGTCTGGGCACTTGAAGGTTATGGAGCAGCACACATGTTACGCGAAATGATTACAGTTAAATCAGACGATATTGTCGGACGTTCAGAAACATTCGACGCTATTATCAAAGGCGAACCATTACGCGCACCAAACGCACCAGCATCGTTTACAGTTATGTTGAACTACTTGCGAGGTCTAGCGCTTAATGTCGATCTAAAGAAAAAGATTAAATAATCTAACACGTAATAATTATGAAAACATTTGATACAACAAATTTCAATAGTATCGGCATATCGTTGGCTAGTCCTGAGCAAATGCTGGAATGGTCATACGGTGAAGTCACAAAGCCTGAAACTATAAATTACCGAACTAGTCGCGCTGAACGCGGTGGCTTGTTCGACGAGCGTATATTCGGTCCAGAAAAAGACTATGAATGTTATTGTGGTAAATACAAACGCATTCGTTACGCAGGTATAATCTGTGAAAAGTGTGGCGTTGAGGTTACAAAAGCAATTGTGCGTCGCGAACGTATGGGTCATATTGAGCTTGCTGCACCAGTTGCACATATCTGGTTCCTAAAGGGTGTACCTTCTCGTATGGCACTTGTACTTGGTATTCAGGCACAAGACCTTGAAAAAGTGGTTTATTTTGCAGGTTACATTGTAACTAAAATTGACCAAGCTGAAAAAGAACGTATATTGCACGATTTGGATACAGAATTTAAATCAAAAACAAAAATGGCTGTCGATGAAGACACTCGTGGTAAACTTCGTGATCTGTTTGCACAAGCTAAAAAGGAAGTTGTAGAAATAGTGCAAGGTAAGGTTTTAAATGAAATTAATTACCACCATTATTCTCTAAAGTACGGTTCATGTTTCGAAGCTTCTATTGGAGCTGAGGCAATATACGAAATATTCAAAAATACTGACTTAGTTAAATTAAAAGAAAAACTAGAAGCTGAATTACCGAAATCAAACAGTCTAGACCGTGAAAGAACTCAAAAGCGTCTTGCATTGGTGCGTTCAATGGTTACTGCAAAAGTTCGTCCAGAATGGATGTTTCTAAAAGTTATACCAATTATTCCACCAAACTTGCGTCCAATGGTGGCATTAGAAGGTGGTCGTCATGCAACATCTGACCTTAACGACCTGTATCGTCGTGTGATAAACAGAAACAATCGTCTAAAAAAACTAAAAGAAATCGGTGCTCCGGATGTAATTTTACGTAACGAAAAACGTATATTACAGGAAGCTGTAGATGCTTTAATAGATAACAACAGTGGTTCAGCTGGTGGTGCTGCAGTTAGTCAGTCACAAAAACGCGCATTGAAGTCACTATCAGACAACTTGCGTTCTAAACAAGGTTTGTTCCGTCAAAACTTGCTTGGTAAACGTGTTGACTACTCAGCTCGTTCTGTTATTGTGGTTGGTCCGCAACTTAAACTTAGTCAGTGTGGTCTACCAAAAGAAATGGCATTGGAACTTTTCCGTCCATTCGTAATATCAAAGATACTTGCTCGTGAACTTGCATTTAATATTCGTGGTGCAAATAAACTTATAGAAGAACGTACAGCAGAAGTTTGGGCAATTTTGGACGAAGTTATCGAAGGTAAATATGTACTTGTAAATCGTGCTCCTACATTGCACCGTTTGTCTATTCAGGCATTTAACCCAGTGTTGGTTGAAGGTAAGGCTATTCAACTACATCCATTAGTATGTACAGGTTTCAACGCAGACTTCGATGGCGACCAGATGGCAGTACACTTGCCATTGTCAGTTGAAGCTCAAGCAGAAGCTGGTAACCTTATGGCTGCAACTAAAAACTTGCTTAAGCCTGCAAACGGCGACCCTATTGCTACAGCAAAACTACTCGACATTATTTTGGGTACTTATTGGATGACTAAAAACATTGACGGAGAAAAAGGCGAGGGTTCTGTATTTTCTTCACCTAATGAAGCACTTTTGGCGTATGACTTTGGACATATTACTTTCCATTCATTAATAAAAGTTCGTGGTGACAGTCGTTCTAAATTTGCACCGTTTGAAGGTACATTAATCGAAACAACTGTTGGACGAATATTGTTTAACAATATATTCCCAGAAGACTTCCGTTATATTAACGAAGAAATGAACACTAAAAAAGTTCAAGCTCTTGTCGATGCATTTATAGCAACTTATGGTTTTGATTCAGCTCCAACACTTCTGGATAATATTAAAGATTTTGGTTACCGTTATGCAACTAAGTCTGGCCACAGTTGGGCACTAGATTCAGTTCGCATTCCAGAGAAGAAACAAGAAGTTGTAGCACAATACCAAAAGAAAAACGATGAACTATTTGCACAACATGCAGAAGGTCTTATTTCTGAAGATGAAAAATACCAGAAGTTCCAAGAAATTTGGAATGAATGTAAAAAGGAAATTGAAAAACTACTTCCATCTACACTTGATCTACGTGGTTCATATAATGATATGTATAAATCAGGTGCTCGTGGATCACTAAACAACATGACCCAGATGGTGGGTATGAAGGGTTTGATTCAGAACAACCAAGGTCGTATTATCGAATACCCAGTTATTCCGTCATATATCGAAGGTCTTTCACCTGTAGAATACTTTATTACTACACACGGTTCACGTAAGGGTCTTTCAGATACTGCACTTAACACAGCAAAGGCGGGTTACCTAACACGTCGTTTGGTTGACGTTGCCCAAGATGTAACTATAACTACCGCTGACTGTGGCACAAAAGAAGGTAAGACTATTCGAAAGCAAATTATTTCAGGTTTAGAAATACCACTTTCAAAAGGTCTTGCAGGTCGTGTATTGCTTGAAGATGTAAAAAATGCTGAAGGAACAGTAATGTACAAAAAAGGTACATTAATAATGAAAGAAGATGCTGTAAAAATTGAAAAGGCAGGTATTACCGAAGTTAAAGTTCGTACACCGCTTTCATGTAAAAATACTTATGGTATATGTCAGCTTTGTTACGGTTTAGACTTTGGACGAAACCACTTAGTAAACATTGGTGAAGCTGTTGGTATTGTTGCCGGTCAAGCGATCGGTGAACCGGGTACACAGTTAACACTTCGTACATTCCACCAAGGTGGAGTTGCAGGTTTGGACATTACGGCCGGTCTGCCACGTGTTGAAGAAATATTTGAAAAACGTGCTCCAAAAAACCACGCTATTGTTTCTAAAACAGCTGGTGAAGTTATTGAAATTAAAGAAAACGGAAAAGAAAAAATTGTTACTGTTCTATCAGATACGAAATTTGATGGTAAAACAAATACTATTGAATACACTGTATCTTTCCCACGTTCAGTTATTGTTTCAAAAGGCCAACGTGTTGTAGCAGGTGGACTGCTATCTGATGGTTCTGCTTTGATTGATGATATTTTTGCAGCCGGTGGTAAAGAAATGGCTCAAGAATACATTATTCACGAAATTGCAAAAGTTTATGAAGTTCAGGGTGCATCTATCGCTCCGAAGCATATCGAAATAGTTATTCGCCAAATGTTCTCTCGCGTACGTATTACTGATGCGGGCGAAACAACTTTGACTCCAGGAACTATTATTGAAAACTTTGAGTTGATCGAAGAAAATGCTCGTGCAAAATCTCAAGGCTTAAGAGAAGCAAAAGGCGACATGATTGTTCTAGGTATTACAACCACAGCTTTGGAAACTAAGAGTTGGCTGTCTGCTGCATCGTTCCAACACACAAACCGTATATTGATCAACAATGCACTACGTGGTGGCGATGATGACCTACGTGGTTTGAAAGAAAATGTTATTGTCGGTCGACTGATTCCTGCAGGTACAGGGTTCGGCAAACAAGGCCTAACACACTTAGATGAAGTAACAGAAGAAGGCGAATCCGAAGTAGAAACCTCTAGTGTTGTAGAATAATATGACACCGGCTGTTGCCCAAATTAAAGAAAGACTCGGTATTATCGAAGTTCTTTCGTCGTATATTGCGGTTAATCAAGCTGGTAAACAGTTCCGTGCTCGTTGCCCTTTCCATCAAGAAAAAACAGCTTCATTCTACATATCACCTGAACGTAATTCATATCATTGTTTTGGTTGTGGTAAAGGAGGAGACATATTTACTTTTGTAGAAGAAATGGAGGGTATATCTTTTAAGGAAGCGTTGAAGATGTTAGCTGATCGTGCAGGTGTGCAATTAGACGACTATGTGCGTACAGTGGACGACACGGCCGTGTTGTATAACATTCTAGAAGCATCAAAGAAGTATTTCGTAATACATGCCAATGATGTTTCCAAACAGTATGTTATTAGTCGAGGAATTACTGAAAAAACCATTACTGAATTTGCAATTGGTTTTGCCCCAAATGAATGGCGTGGTTTGGTAGATCATTTAGTAAATATTGGTTTTAAAGGTCCTGACATTGTTCGCGCAGGTATGGCCATTGAAACAGAGCGTGGAATTTATGACCGTTTCCGTGGGCGTGTGATGTTTCCGATCAATGACAGTCAAGGTAGGGTGGTTGGTTTCTCGGGGCGTATTTTACCAACTTACGATGTTCCAGGTAAAAGTGGAGACAAGCCAGCTAAATATATTAATTCTCCAGAAACAGATTTGTACCATAAATCAACAATACTATTTGGCTATGATAAAGCTAAAAATGCTTTACGTACTACTGGTTATGCGATAGTAGTCGAAGGTCAAATGGATTTGGTTTTGTCGCATCAGGCTGGATTTACTCAGACAATAGCTGTGTCTGGTACCGCATTAACTAATAGTCATTTAGACTTGATAGGACGGTTTACAAAGAAGATTCTATTTTCATTTGATGGAGATGAAGCTGGAATAAAAGCCTTAAAACGTAGTGTTGAAGAGGCTTTAGCTAAAGACTTTGATGTACGCGTCGTATCAGTACCGCCTGGGTCTGACCCAGCAGATATTATTTTAGTTGATCCAGAAAATTGGAAGAATTTAGTCAGCCAATCAACATCAATTGTAGAATATTTGTTGGCCCATTATTCAAAAAAAAGTAGCGATTTGCGTGAATTCAGAAACTCCGTAGACAAAGAAATCTTGCCTTATATTCGTGCAATTAACAAATCTATCGATCGAGCACATTTTATTAATTTAGTTGCTCGTGCGGTTGATTTGTCAGATGAAGTTATTGCAAAAGCTGTTTCTGAAATACAACCAACTTCAAGAAATAATGAACTAGACGTTGTGCAGAAAGAAACACTTTCTGCAGAAACATTACTTTTAGGATTGATTGAGTTACAAAAAGAATCTTACCCATCTCTTGCTTCAGTATCTTTAAAAGATTTATTTGAACAGTATATGGATATATCAGTAGATGAGTGGCAAATGACTATGGAATCTACAGATCGTGGTTACGCCAGTTCAGTCGCTGAATATCTATTATTACAAACAGAAGACCATGTAATTCAGTTCGTATCAGACACTGTTATGAAGGTTGCCGAAAAAAGAATTCTACAAGCCTTGTCGCATTTAAAAAAACAAGGTTTGGGTACTCCAGAGGAAATGCATTTGTTCACAGACCTGACTCGACGGGTCGACAATATTAAAAAAGATCGTCATAATGTATAATATGAAAAAATCAACAAAAAAGATTGTAAAAAAAGTTGCTAAAAAACCTGTAAAGAAGGTTACTAAAAAAGCTGTACCTAAAAAAACTGTTAAAAAGACAGTTGTTAAAAAGGTAGTTAAAAAACAACCAGTTAAAAAAGTTGCACCTAAAAAATCTGTCCGAACTGTTCCTAAGTCAAATTCTAAGAAAACAAAAGCAGAATTAACTGCAGAACTACTTGAAAAACAATCAAACATATTGGTTGAAAAGGGCAGAAAAAGAGGTTTTATAACATTTGATGAAATACTTAAGACTTTTCCTGATATTGAAAACAATGTTTTGTTTTTAGATGAACTATATGAAAAACTTTCTAGTGTAGGTGTAGATGTTCTAGAAGGTGGAAACCTGCTTGATATTGACGCTGAGGTAAAAGAAATTATTTCTGGACGACATCACGATCCAGCTTATGATTCTATACAGATTTATCTAAAAGAAATAGGTCAGTACCCACTTATTTCTTCTGCAGAGGAACGCAATCTGGCAAAGCGTATTGAACTAGGTGACAACGAAGCAAAAAACTTATTAGCACGAGCTAACCTACGTTTGGTTGTGTCTATTGCTAAAAAATATCAAAACCGTAGTGCAGATTTGTCTTTACTTGATCTCATTCAGGAAGGTAACATTGGTTTGTTCAAAGCTGTAGAAAAGTTTGACTGGCATAAAGGTTATAAATTTAGTACGTATGCAACATGGTGGATACGTCAATCGATAACTCGTGCTTTAGCAGATCAGTCACGTACTATACGTATACCCGTACACATGGTTGAAACTATTTCTAAATACAAGCAAGTTTATCGACGTCTATCACAAGATTTGGGTCGCGAGCCTTTAGCTGAGGAAATAGCAACTGAGATGGGTGTGGAAGTTGAAAAGATTCATGTTATCGAACAGATTAGCCAAGAAACAACATCTTTGGAAAAACCAATAGGTGACGATGAAGATAAATCTACATTAGGCGAATTTATTCCCGATGAAAAAATTCTTCGCCCAGACCAAGATGCGTCACGACGTATACTTTCTGATCAAATACATGAAGTTTTGGCAGAATTGTCGCCTAAAGAACAAAAGATTCTTGAAATGCGTTATGGTTTACACGACGGCGTACAGCATACATTAGAAGAAGTTGGTAAAGAATTTGGTGTTACTCGTGAACGTATTCGTCAGATCGAAGCTAAGGTCCATGACAAACTTCGCAGTAATGAAAAGATAATGCGTTTGAAAAATTACTTTGACTAGTTAATATTGCATAAGAAAGTGATATTGTTGTTTCTGAATTATGTTGGTATAAATTATCTTATTTTTATTAATGCACAAGAAAAGCCCTGAAAGGGGCTTTTCTTGTGCATTGTAATATTTGTTATGGTATAATTTGCTTATGATAAAAAAGTTTAGCATCGCACTATCTTTAATTTTTGTTATTGGTATTTTGGGTTTTATTATAAACCATACCAGTAAAGTTCATGCTCAAACAGCAGACAAAATAACTGGCTACGCTTGGTCTACAAATATAGGTTGGATACGTATGAACTGCGAAAATTCAGTAAACGATAATACTTGTTCAAGTGTGCAATATGGCGTAGAAGTTGACCACGACACAGGTATTTTGTCAGGGTATGCTTGGTCTTCAGTTGTTGGCTGGATTTCTTTTGAAAACGCATCGGGTTGCCCTGCTATTAGTTATTTTAATTCTAATTCCAATAATAATGGTGGTAATTGTTACGCACGAGCTTTGTTTAGTGCTGGTTCAGGTGGGCCAAACATAGTTGGTTGGGCTAGAGTTGTTGCCGGCCCACAAAATAATTCTTGCACGAATGGTGCTTGTGGAGAATGGATAAGTCTAAGTTGTCTAAATACAGCAACAAGTTCAAATACAAATGGTTATTGTACAAGTAGTAACCATAAAGTTACATACCCCAACGATGGCGGTTATTCTTTAGATAAAGACGGCGGTCCGCTTTCAGGTTATGCGTATGGCTCAGGTGGGGCAAGTGTTGGGTGGTTAGATATGTCAAAAGTAATATGGAACATATCAGACAGTGGGTTGTTCTGTGACAAATACCCTTCAGACCCAAGATGTCTAGAAGATCTATACATTAAAGCAACTAATACACCAAATTCTGGGTACTTTGATGTCGGTATAAACCCAGGTATAGATCTAGAATATGGATCAAAAAAACATACTGTTTACTATGACAAGTGTGTGGCTAGTACAGACCCAGTAAGCACCGGTACTAAGTCTTGGACTGGTAGTAAAGTTTTCTTAGATAGTAATAATTCTTGGACATATAATGAAAATTCTGTACGTGTACCATACCCAAACACATCAGGAAAAGTTCGTTATATTATTACATGTCCAACTGATTCAACTCATGATGTTAGTGCTAGTACAGAAGTCGATGTTACTATGCCAACTTGGACATTAGGTATAACAGCAAACGGGTCTACTGGTAGTACCACTATTTCAAATGGTGGCTCTGCTACTATAGTCTGGACAGCAACCAACGCTCCGTCTGGTACGACTTGTAGTGCACCGATCTGGGCGCCAGGGCAAACTGGAACAAATGTTACGACTTCTATAGGTAATATTACAAATTCTGCAACTTATTCTGTTACATGTACTCCACCAGCTGGTTCTTTATATGAAAAAACTGCATCAGTACAGGTAAAGGTTGTTAAGGTAACTTCTTTCCCACAGATCGGGTGCTTCCAATCAGGCTCAAGCCCGGTATTAACATGGTCGTCAGATAATGCCGCAACATGTAGTATGGCTGTACCGGGGGGTAGTGTTGTTTCTAGTTTACCGGCCTATTCTAATGGTAAATCTTTTACTGAAGGTGCAGGCCAGTACACTTTAACTTGTAAAGACTCAACCGGGGCTTATACTTCTGGTGGTAATAATTCAATCAGTGTAACTCAATGTATACCAAACTTTAGTATAAACAGTACAATGTCTTGTAATGGAAATCCAAACGCAAATGGCGGAATCATAACAGATAATGCGTTCCAGAAGTTTACATCTAAAACAACAACAACGTATGTAGCTAAAATACCAGTAAGTATAACTCCGCAAACAGGGTTTACTTCAGATGTTAGTTATACATTTTTAAAACCTTTAACTACTCCTTGGTCTAATATTTCAGTGAAGTGGGCAAGTGGCTCAACAGGTAACACAGTTGTTAAAACTAACAGTGGTGGCTACGCAGATACACTCATCTTAACCGCTTCAAGCTTGGCTGATGTGAACGCATTGTTTACAGGAGTTTCAAATGGTTACCAAGGTATAACCGTCCAAGCCCAACGTGTTAACAGTACTCCTGCTCAATTAAAACCAAACCCTCCTGTATTTAACTTCAGTGTTTGTGCACCAGGTGGTGGTGGAGTAAAACCAATATTTATCGAAAGTTAAGTGTAATAAAATAAAAATATGGAAACATCTGAACAATATTTAGAAAAAATTAAAAACA
>CAYWWG010000003.1:0-35470 GCA_964461985.1 uncultured Candidatus Saccharibacteria bacterium | reverse complement strand
GAACGCTATTCATTCTTCTGGAAAAAAGTTCGTGCAAAGTGTATAATTAGTTCACAAAATAAAAAAACACCTTAAAACAGGTGTTTTTTTATTTTGTGACTCTAAACAAGCAAACTGCTTTGCTTGTGTCGGGGATATCGAAAAGCTTTTCGTTGTGTGTGAGAAATTTTATTTCGAACACACCGAAAAGGTATACAGCGTCTGTAAGACGAGATTCCCTTCTATCTTGAATAAACCTAAAAACATGATATAGTTCTCCTATGCGCGGTTAGCTCAGTTGGTAGAGCGCGTCATTGACGTTGACGATGTCACAGGTTCGACTCCTGTATCGCGCACAAAAAAAGAGCGTGCAGTTGTACCACACGCTCTCTACTTTTACTACCTGTCTTATTCTGCATAGCCTGTAACTATTGCCTGCAACTTCTGAATAGCTTTACCTATTGGCCCAACATTGTTGATAATGTGGCAATGGTTATTTTTCATAAATTCCTCAAGGAATTTTCTTTCTTGAGGTACACGTGCCATCCTCTCTTCTGCCTTTGCCAACGACTCGCCTCTTAAGATAAGTCTGTCGAAAAGTATACTGGTGTCCGTACACTCAGCAGAATTCCATGGCGTGCCCGGTTTTGGCAAAAACTCTTTCTGCATAGCATCTACATAAACCATAGTAATGCGATCTTTAAACAAATTATGCAAAGTGCCGGCACCCTTAGGTTCACACACATGTATGATTTCGTAACCATCATCAATCAGCCTGCGGAACTCATGATGTGTAATTCCATAAAAAACGCCTGGGTAAACTTCTTCATATTCCATAAAATCACCATTTTTAACCCTTGAAATAAATTCTTCAACAGTCAAAAAATAGTAATCAACACCATCAACTTCGTTTAGCCGAATTTTACGCGTAGTACATGTAATTGCCTTTTTAAAATAACCCAAATATTTTAAAAGGTTCATTACAATAGAAGTTTTTCCGGCACCAGAAGTGCCAAAAACACAGGTAAACTTAAACGTTGCTGGAAATTCATACTTGTGTAAATTTTTAGCAACCTCAGAAGGATCAAGTAAAATAGGTGTATTATTCATGTTGTAAAATGTATTTTTTATTACCCTACCATATAAACAAAAAATTAAAAAGCCCTTGCGCACTATGGCACAAGGGCTGAGTTTTAAAAAAATTTTTTTATTACGAATTTCAAGTTTTCCAATACAGAATTGGGTGTATCTGTCGCATTAACAATGTAAGTAATTTCTGGATTTTGTTCCAAAGAAATTTCAATATTACTTTGATTGTTAAGGTAAACAATACAACATTTTTCTCCTAGCATTGTTTTAAAATTTAATGCCTCGTCGTAGTCGCAAGTATGCAATAGTGGCCTGCCCCATTCATTGTTTTCACCTGCATGCCAATGTGAAAAACCTTCAAAATTACCATCAGGCAAACTACGATAAAACAAAAACTTACTATCACCAACCATTTCACCAAAACGCTGTTTATCGATGAAATACCCATCAACACCAGCTGTTTCTTTATCACTTTTTGGTTTTGTTTTAAAAAGTACAATTTTCCTGTAGTGGTTAAAATCATCACATAGCATTTTGGTAAACCTTTTTTGTTCACCACCAAGTGGCCCAGTTATAATGACAAAATGCTCACTTGCATCCATGTCTCTTGTGTTAAATATCCAAGGACTTTCATCAAATATATGCATAACATTTATTGTTTAGAATTTATTATATAGTACCCCATAATGTATGATTAGTCAAACTGATTTTTTTGTGGTATATTTCTAAAATGAATTCCGGGAAAATTAACATTTTAGCCATAGAAACAAGTTGCGATGAAACTGCGATAAGTATAGTAAGTGCAAGTAATAGTAGTAACCCAGACTTTAAAATACTTGGCAACACTGTTGCAACCCAAATAGAACTACATGCGCAGTATGGCGGAGTTTTTCCCATGATGGCTAAGCGTGAACACAGTAAAAATATTATTCCAGTTTTAGTAGAGACATTAAAAAAGGCAGGGGTGTATGCGTCGCACCTCAATGGACAATTGCGCGACACGATTTCTGAGGCAATCGCATTACCTGCCGAAATCGAAAAAATTCTAACTCGCGAACCAGAACTACTGGTTTTATGCAAAGAATATTTACCTCATATAAGTAAACCAGATATAGATGTAATTGTAGTTACCAGTGGACCAGGTTTAGAACCGGCATTATGGGTTGGTATTAACTTTGCAAAAGTATTAGGCACGTTATGGGGCATACCTGTAGTACCAGTAAACCACATGGAAGGCCACATAATGAGCCCTATACTAACCACAACTGGCACAACAAACGTTGCATTCCCTGCATTAGCATTACTGATCAGTGGTGGGCATACAGAACTTGTTCTGGTTAATAACTGGATGGAATACGAAAAAATTGGCCAAACCCGCGACGACGCAGTCGGCGAAGCTTTCGATAAAGTGGCCCGTATGATGGACCTGCCCTACCCAGGTGGCCCACACATTTCAAAATTAGCGGAAGACGAGCGAAAACATAGTGCTTCTCGACGTTCTTTTCAGGGCGACGGCCCGAGAAAAGTAAATTCCCAACAGGGAATTATACGTACCGAGAGAAGTACTATGTTGAACAAGTCTTTTGAAATTAAACTTCCCCGCCCAATGCTACACAGCAACGATTACGATTTTTCTTTCTCTGGTTTAAAAACAGCTGTTTTATATGCAATTCAAGACATTAAAAAAGATGGTGGTGTACTGACAGATGAAATTAAAAAACAAATCGCTTGCGAATTTGAAAACGCGGCAACTGAGGTGCTTCTAACAAAAACATTTAAGGCTATAGACGAATACAATGTAAAAACACTTCTTATCGGCGGTGGTGTCGTGGCAAACAAGTTTATTAAAAAATCTTTTCTTGAAAAGCAATCTGTAGAATACCCAGACCTAAAAATACTAGTACCTGAAAAAGACCTTTCTACAGACAATGCCCTAATGATAGCCATTGCGGGTTACTTTAGATACCAAAAAATAATAGCAGACAATAAAAAATTCCCGTTAGACTTTGTAGCCAACGGGAATTGGGATGTTTCTTAAGCATGTTTCATTAAAAAATCCTCAAACTTCGCATCAAAACGGTCATGATCCCGATCTAATTCGGGGTACATATAAGCGATTTTATTTAACACGTCAGAGCATGGACCGATATGAAACAAATCAACCTCATCCTTTTTAGATGTTTTTTGATAATTGTTTACATATTTATAATCAGCTTTTTCATAAGCCTCGTCCATCTCTGGAAACTCAGTTTTCTCTAAGGTTTTAAAATACTCAAAATTAAAACCTTGTAATGCTTCTTCGTTTTGAGATCTGTTATACCGAATATGTTGATCAGCGGTTAAGCCAACAACACGACCACCAATACTGTGAATGTAGTCAACCTCAGCAACCGTCTTAAGTGAGCGGACAATAACTAATGTCTTGTTGACAATGGATTTTAAGTTCATTTGTCTCAAAAAATAATCATTACCGTACATGTGACGTTTAGTATTGATATATTCCCTTATCTCGGCTTTATTGTTAGATAAGGTATCAATACGGTGACTAGAAGTTTTTTTGGCATCAATCAAAGCAAACTTCGAAATAGAGATAGTTTCAGTACATGCTAAATGACTGCATACATATTCGGCCAACTCTCGTTTTCCTGAATATATAGGGCCGACCAAGCCCAGAATTTGCGGTGTAATAGAGCCGTAGCTCTCTTCGTGTAATGGGTTGCTCATTTTTTAAATTTTTTAAATAGCTTTTTAGTTTTTTACATAATAACAACTATATTCTAAAATGTCAAAATATTCGACCTAGTTGTGGAAAAGTGCTATAATCGCCTTATGGAAAAAGACATTCCGGCTAAATTACTAGCCCCGTATAACCCTACCGAAACAGAGTCTCGCATTTACAAAATGTGGGAAGAATCTGGTTTTTTTAACCCTGATGTCTGCGTCGAAAAAGGTGTAATAGCACCTGACGCACCAACTTATTCTATTGTAATGCCCCCACCAAACGTTACCGGTGTTTTACATATGGGCCATGCACTAATGCTGACAGTGCAAGATATATTTGTACGTTATAAACGTATGAAGGGCTTCCGAACACTATGGATACCAGGAACAGACCATGCAGCCATAGCTACACAGTCTAAGGTTGAAAAAGACATACAGAAAAAAGAAGGTAAAACCAGACACGATCTAGGCCGAGAAGAAATGTTAAAAAGAATCGAAGCTTTTGCAAAAGAAAGCCACGATACAATTGCATCACAAATACGCGTTATGGGCAGTTCCTGCGACTGGTCTCGAGAAACTTTTACACTAGATGAAGCTCGTACATTAGCAGTGCGTACTATGTTCAAAAAAATGTATGACGATGGCCTAATATACCGTGGCCACCGCATAGTAAACTGGGACCCTAAAGGTCAAACAACTATTTCTGATGATGAAATAGTTTACGAACCACGTAAATCTGTTTTATATACATTTAAATATTCAAAAGACTTCCCGATTGCTATATCTACAACTCGACCTGAAACAAAAGTTGGCGACGTTGCAGTGGCTGTACACCCAGAAGACGAACGTTATACGCAGTACATAGGCAAAGAATATGATGTGGTTTTTTGTGGTGTTCCACTACATATTAAAATTATTGCTGATAATGCTGTAGAAAAAGACTTTGGTACAGGCGCCTTAGGTGTAACACCAGCTCATTCGATAATAGACTGGGAAATGTCTGAAAGACACAACTTAGCACAACCACAAGTTATAAACGAGTACGCTAAAATGACAGTCGGCGGAGAAAATTTGCTAGGTAAAAAAGTTACCGAAGCACGAGAAGTTATAGTGGAATGGCTAAACAAGGAAGGTCTATTAGAAGATTCAAAGGAGGTTGACCAAAATATTGCTACAGCTGAACGTACGGGTGGTATTATTGAACCTTTACCTAAATTACAATGGTTTATAAATGTTAACAAACCAATACCTGAACGAGATAATAAAACACTTAAAGAATTAATGCGTATACCAGTAGCCGAAGGTCAGATAAAAATAATTCCTGATTATTTTGGTAAAACATATTTCCACTGGATCGACAATCTAAAAGATTGGTGTATTTCACGACAAATATGGTACGGACACCGTATACCTGTTTGGTACCGTGATGATGAAATATATACAGGAGTGGAAGCACCAGAAGGCACCGACTGGGTACAAGACAGTGACACACTAGACACCTGGTTTTCTTCTGCATTGTGGACTTTTTCTACACTGGGTTGGCCTAACAATACTAAAGATCTGGAATTGTATCATCCTACAGACATGCTAGAAACTGGCTATGAAATACTTTTCTTTTGGGTTGCACGTATGATACTAATGACAGAATACGCATTAGGTACTATACCTTTTAAAACCATTTATTTGCACGGTACTGTTCGTGATGCAAAAGGCCAAAAAATGTCTAAGTCTTTAGGTAACGGAATAGATCCACTTGATATAGCCGAAAAATACGGTTCTGACGCTGGACGTATGGCATTAATTGTTGGTACTGCGCCAGGAACTGATTCTAAAGTTTCAGAAGACAAAATAAAAGGTTATAAAAACTTTGCCAACAAAATCTGGAACATTACCCGCTTTATACTTAGTAGTGCACCAACATACACAAACTACGCACAAATAACTGAAATAGATCAGGTGCATTACACCACATGGCAGGACACCGCTCGTGAAATTACTAAAAACATTGAAAACTACCAACTACACTTAGCTTCAGATAGCATATACCACTACTTGTGGGACACATTTGCCTCTACATTAATAGAAGACAGCAAACCTATACTGTTGGGTACCGACACGGTTGCACAACAATCACGTGCAAGACTACTAAACCAAATTCTTCGCGAATCCATAACTGTATTACACCCTTTTATGCCATTTGTTACCGAGGAACTTTGGGCGCTGTTACAAGAAGATAAAAAACAATTACTATGCGTTACCCATTGGCCGTACCAGGCATAAAAGAATTTGCATATGCAACTATTGGAGGTGTTGGACCCACACTACTTTGGTTGTGGTTTTGGTTACGCCAAGAAGACGAAGGTCATACTGAACCACGAGGGCTAATATTGTTATGTTACATTATGGGTGGCTTGATGGTATTTATTGCAGTACCCTTACAAAAAATTATTAGCCATTTTGCTGGTGTTACAGGTTTGTTGCCTATAATTTTATGGGCTAGTATTGAAGAACTTTTAAAATACAAAGCTGTATCAGTACTGGCATTGAAAAGTAAATTCGCCGACCGAGCGATCGACTTCCCTATGTATATGATAGCTGGTGCACTAGGTTTTGCTGCATGTGAAAACATTTTGTATCTATTAAACCCCATAACTCAAGGCGACATGACGGTTAGTTTACTTACAACGAACTTACGTTTCCTTGGCTCGACATTATTACATGCTATGGCATCGTCTTTAATTGGTATTAGTTTGGGTTTGTCATACTACCGTGGATGGATGAGTAAAAAAATATATTTATTTTTTGGTATTATTGCAGCTGTAGCCTTGCATAGTGCGTTTAATTTTTTTATAATGAATAAGACCGGTGTACACACATGGCAAACACTATCAATGTTGTGGGTGTTCACGGTAATTACCATTCTCATGTTCGAGAAATTAAAACGTATTAAAACACCCGCATATACGGGTATAACCATAAACAACAATGCTTAAAAAAAGATCTTTCTTTGAACGACTAACTGGGGGTATTAGATTAGAAGATGAAAACGAAAACGAATCTACAAACCCACCAGTTGAAAAAACGAATATTCCACAAAAGACCATGACCATACACCCAACAGGTGAATCTACAAACATGGTTACTGAAGAAGAACCTGAAGAGGGTCAGTTAACTGTGGATGTTTACGAAACACCAAACGAAATTATCGTTCAAGCTTTTGTAGCTGGTGTTAAACCCGAAGACCTTACCATTACCATTACACGCAACACCGTCTTAATACGTGGCCGTCGTGAAGAAAATAAAACTATAATGCACGACGACTATATTTCGCGCGAACTTTACTGGGGTGCATTTTCCAGAACCATCGAACTACCTGTAGAAGTAGAACCCGAAGCTGCAGACGCTATCGAAAAACACGGCCTACTGTCAATAAAGGTACCTAAAATAGACAAAAGTAAGAAAGCTAGCTTGAAAGTAAAGTCACTATAAAGTAAAACAAAAAAACCGCATACGCGGTTTTTTAAATTTATTTTTTAGAATCAAAAATTTTTCTTACCATTTTACCCTTTTGAGACCTGAAAATAGTTCCTTCGTCGTTCCATTCATACAAATATGTTTTATCGATAGCACCATTAGCACCAGCATTAATATTTTGTTCATTAAAACCATAATAATTTGAGCTTGATATAATAGTAACATTTTCGTCATGTTCACGAATATATGAAATTATTTCGTACCCCCACTTATCACCGACATCACCATCTAGCATTATAATGTCGTATATTTTTATAAAAACAAAACGTTTTGCTTGTTCTGTATTATATGCGTTATCAGTAATAACTTCGAAATCTGGGAAAACAAATTTCTCTAGAAATTTTTTTATAGGTTCATGGACTAATTCAGTATCGTCAACAATAAGTGCGTTTATTTTATTTTTCATAATTTAAAAGATATTTATTATAATTTTATATTAAAATTTAAAACATGTCAAAAAAAACCGCATACGCGGTTTTTTTGTTTCTGTGCTCGGGGGCAGACTTGAACTGCCGACATCTCCCTCTTCAGGGGAGCGCTCTACCAACTGAGCTACCCGAGCATTATTTTACTGTTGTTTTAATATACCCTTCTTTGACTATTTTTTCAATATAATCTTTTCTCTTTAATTTCTTTAGTTTATATTCTACTATTCTGGCAGTTTTTAAATCAGGAAATTCTTGAGAAAATACTAATTCTAATTTGCCTAATCTTTTTGTTGAATGAGTATAACCTTTCTTGTGTTGTTCTATTCTTCTTTCAATATTATCAGTACTGCCTACGTAGTACTTCTCATAATTAGATTTTAAAATATAAACAACAGGTTTCATATTATTGCTTACTCTACCAAAGCCGACGCCCTGGTCGGCTCCCCGACTTCCAACAAATTCCAGTCGGAACGTCGGGGCTGAGCTACCCGAGCATTATTTTTTTATTTTTAAGCTTAGTGCACTATTGTCCGTTTACTCCTGTCTGGTTTAAAAATTCGTCGATGTGTTTTGCACCAGAAAGTGTTTTCATTAAATCTGGAGAAATACCTGAACTTAATCCATCACCACCTGTATAAGTATTTAATAAAGTACCAACAAAAGGCTTAATAAAGTAAAATGAACCGAACGCCAGCAAGATTAAGAAAATCCAATATGCAAACTTGGAATACAAGTTGATTTGATTTGTTCTGTATATCTTTTTTAATAATTGATGACTTTCAGCTTGTTGTTTTGAAAGCGTTTCAATCATTGCCTTTGTTTCAACGTCCATTGAGACATTATAGCAAATATATGTAAAATTTCAACTTTTGTGCCCCTACCCCGAATCGAACGAGGATCTACTCCTTAGGACGGAACTGTTCTATCCATTGAACTATAGGGGCAATTAATCTTTAGTAAAAAGGCTCTATTATGAGCCTTTTTACTATACGATATTTATATATTAAATACTAGTCATTAATACCTAATAATTCGCGAATACGTGGTTCATTAAAACCAACAATAAGGTCGTTTCCTATAGTTATAACTGGTACACCCATTTGGCCACTTTTAGTAACCATTTCAGTACGCTTAGCCATATCTACTGAAACGTCGTATGTAGAATACTGGACGTTATGTTCAGCAAAAAATTCCTTGGCTAGGTTACAAAAATGACATGTTGGGGTTGTATATATTGCTACTGGTTTCATATATGATTCTGTTGGTTTAATTCTAATATTGCTAGTATACCACCAAACACAACAAAAGAAAAACGTGTACTATTGTGTCAGTAAAAATCTTTAAAATCATTAATTTAAACTTAATTTAGGTTCTGTGTGATTACCTTTTACCTCTAAATATATTTTTTAATTTATCAACAAAAGAAGTATCTGGTGCACTTTCAATTGGTACTGCATTTTGAGTGTCTGTTATTAGTATTACTTCTTCACCTGGTTTAGCTACCGGGTACTGACTGCGAAGATAATTTTCTATACCCTCAGGACTTTTAAGTGACTCTACTTTTGCCCTCATTTGTTCTTCATCTAACTTAGACTTTAATACAGCTTGTTCGGCAATATCGCGTTTTTGTTTTACCTGTCTATATTTACCATAAACATTGTACAAAGATAATGAAAGTAACACTAAAAGTACTAGTAATATAAAAAGTACCGGTTTAGTGTAGAAATAGTCTGATGCTCTTTTATGTATTTGAAAACCGCTCATAATAGTGCTAGTATAACAGTATGCTTTTCAACACACAACATAAAAAGAAATTCCAACGCGTATTTGCCGTTTTTTGTGCTTTGATCATCATTTCAATGATCTTGCTATTAGTCGGCCCCCTATTCCGCGGATATTAGTCTAGTCCTTCATCATTTTTACAAAAACATCTTGGTCGATATGCACCCGGCCTTCAGCCTTCATGCGCTTCTTACCTTTTTTCTGTTTTTCCCATAGTTTCATACGACGCGTAATGTCGCCTCCGTACATATGCTGAGTTACATCCTTTTTGTAAGCAGACATGCCCCTAGAAGCCAATATACGGCCCAAAGCAACCCCTTGGATCTTAAAAGCGAACTGTTCACGGGGTAGTAGTTCTTCGAGTTTTTCTACGGCTTTTTCAGCTTCTCCTTGTACGCGTCGTTTAGCAATAACCCGAGAAAATGCTGGAACAACTTCATCAGCAATAACAATATCTAGGCGGGTTACGTCAGCTTCACGCATATCAGCCATTTCATATGAAATAGACGCGTACCCAGAAGAAACGCTTTTTAGTTCGTCAAAAAAGTTACGCATCATTTCGCGTAGTGGCATAGTTAGCCCTATCCTTGAACGACTGTCACCAAAGTTTATAACTTCATGTACTTCGGCTTCATGGTCGTATAACATTGGCATTAGTGGACTAACATATGTTGTCGGAGTAATTATAGTTGCATTAACCCATGGCTCCATAACCTTGGCTACTTGGCCATCGTTCGGAAACATTATCGGCGTATATACGGTTTCTTCTTTTGCGGGTACACCTGGGCTGGCTTTGTATGTAATGACATAAGTAATCGAGGGTGTTGTTACAATTAATTCCAAATCAAATTCACGCCGTAAACGTTCAGTAATAATTTCAAGGTGTAACATTCCTAAAAAACCACATCGGAAGCCACGCCCTAAAATACCAGAGGTTTCTTCTTCATGAGAAAAAGAAGAGTCAGATAAACGCAAACGGTCGAGGGCTTTTTTAAGTTCTGGAAAGTCGTCTTGAGATTCCGGGTAGACAGAAGCCCACACAACAGGAGAAGGTTTAAAGTAACCTGGAATAAGTTCCATTGGTTTTTTAGTAAAAGTAATAGTATCACCGACTGACGCTATACCGGGTTTTTTAATACCAGTTACCATATAACCGATTTCCCCCATTGATAATTCAGATAAAGCTTTTTCAGTTGGTACAAAGGTACCAACTTCTAGTGGGCTAAACTGCTCACCTGAGACACCAAACACAAGGTTATCACCTTTTTTAAAAGACCCATCAATAACTCGTACATAGACTATAACCCCACGGTGGTTAGAATATTGAAAATCAAAGACAAGTGCCCGACCTGTATCGGAAGTTACAACACCAGCTGGTGGAGGAACTATTTCGATTATTTTTTGAAGTAATTCAGGCACACCCTGACCTGTACGGCCAGAAACTAGCAATATTGTTGCTGGGTCTATTTCTAATAAGCTGGCAACTTCTTCACGAACATCGTCTACGCGAGCTAATGGAGAATCCACTTTAGATAAAACAGGTATTATTGTTAAGCCAGATTCACGTGCCATGCCTAGTGTGGTTAATGTTTGAGCTTGTACACCTTGAGTTGCGTCTACAAGCAATATAGAGCCTTCTACAGCCTTTAAAGCACGCGATACTTCATAAGAAAAGTCGATGTGGCCAGGGGTGTCGATAAGGTTAAGTTCATAAACAGGGCCACCTTTTACAGGTGTGTATTCCATGCGTACGGGCTGCATTTTAATAGTTATGCCACGTTCACGTTCTAGTTCCATTTGGTCTAAAACCTGGTCACGCATATCACGAGCCTGTATAGTACCGGTAACTTCCAACATACGGTCGGCAAGTGTCGACTTGCCATGGTCTATATGGGCAATTATTGAAAAGTTTCGAATTCGACTTACATCCATAGACGCTATAGTAGCAAAATAAACAGTATTTTGCTACTTTAACATTATTCCGTTATTTGGTACCAAGTATTATTTACTTTTTTAAAATCAAAGGTTGAAGTCGAAGTGTCACCATATTCACCTTGTTTTTTTATAGTTACAGACGCTTTATCTGCCTCAATTTTCCATATATTATTAGAGCCAGAAAAATCATCTGCGGTTATATCCCCGATAGAAAAAGACTTGATCATACCCATTATCTTTTTCAAATCCTCATCAGATATTTTATTTTCTTCATCAGATAAAGGTGTAACAGAGTTAACATACGCTCTAAAAGCCACAGTATCAGAAGAGTTAATTATTTTTGCAAAATTAGAAAACGCATCTTTAATTTGATTTTGTTCAGCAGAAAGATTTATTTTTTTGGTACTTACAACAACAGGTGTTTCCTCATGAGAATTTAATACAAAATTATATTCTTTTTTAATATAAGACTCTGCACTAGTAACAACAATTGTGTCAACGTTATCATTAAAATCAATACTGTAGTCTTCACCATTTGAAGACAAACTTTGTGACTGTAATTCATCTCCATCCTTATTATAATATTTGACACTATTACTAATTAAAAAAGGTTCGTTCTGGTCTGATTTATTAATTATACTTATTTCTATATGTTTTTTCTTGATACTTTTTATAAGAACATCAAATATTCCGATACTTTTATTTACACCGACATCACTTGCAGATAGAACAACTTTCTCAGCATTTATAGGAAGTTTTAGTTGTAATACACCTTCAATACGTTTTATGTCTTTTAATGTTCCTTCTTTTAGATTACCACTAGCAAAAGCCAGAATATTTGGTGATGGGTATTCTAAATATTTAGTATTTATAATACCCTGAAATTTATCATCGACTTCGCCTATGTTTTTATTGTTCTGGTCAAAAACACCGGTTATTTTATAAGAAATCGAGTCGAAATTTTTAAAATCAACAATGTTTGGTATTGGCACAGTCCTTATTTCTAATCCAAAGTCTCCGAGAACTAAAGGAGTTCGAGAATTATCCCAGAACCTTATAAGACCGAAGCCTAAGTCTTGCGACAAACCACCCAAGTTAAAGCCTGATATTTTCTGACTTAGATACGTATTATAATCTGTCTCGGTCAAACTCTTAATTTCAGCATACGGTAGTAAATTTTCGGCGGTTTTATTTTGAGGTGAACTATCTTTTGACATTTTTATATAAAAAATTATTCCAATAATTAAAATTATAAATAAAACAACTGAAATTACAATTTTTTTATTAATAAATTTATTTTGCAATGGGCTATTTATAAGCACAGGGTTTTCTTGTGTTTCGTTTTCCATTTTTTAATTATAACTCAGATAATATAATTTACTAGGCTTTTATTTTAGCTAAGATTGACATTATGTGTTTATTTTTTGCAAAAACTAAAACAGTTGCCCAGAGTACCCCACCCACTAAACTAACCACCAGAACACGTGCAAGTTCCGTCTTTGCTGAAATTACAGATGGAACCAAACTATATGACATATGCAGACTACCGTACAAGACTACAGCTAACAGTATTCCAGCACCGATAACATCAGCGCCGTGACTAACCACAGACCTTGCAGTGTAACGTGGAAAATGTTTTTTAATAGATATATACATTAATCCTAGATTTATATATTCACCCAATGTATACGCCAGAGGTAAAACAATCATATTTGCATGTGGTAGTCCACTAATACCAAACAAATTTGTTAATGCTGTTACTGCACCAGGTATATATAAAGTTGCTTCATAACCAAAATAAATTAAAGCAACTAAGGCAACAGCAGATATACCGTTTACTATCAGTGGCTGCTTAGTATTACCCACCGCATAGTACATACGTACCAACACATACAATATACCTTGTGTTGCTAATGATAAAACGAATATACCCAACGCCGCACCAGTTACTTTTGCGTGCATATATGTAAACTTATATGAACCTAAAAGTATATAAACTATCTGTGTGCGAAAAATAAAAAACACGATAGATGCTGGTAATGACCAGAAAAATATTTTTTCCGTCACATTGTGAGCTGTATTATAAAAATTGTCATGTGCACTTTCTGCATGACTTTTTGCTAAATGTGGGAAAGATGCAACTGCAAAAGACAAGCCGATCATCGATACTGGAACCATTTGCACAGTCAATGCGAACGTAAACAAAGAAACAGCACCAACGCCAAACTTAGACGCAAATGCTACTATCCATATCAGTACTAAACTATTTAAAGACAGTGCGATGGTGCGTGGTATAGCCTGAACAAAAACCGTTTTAATAGTTTCCCATGAATAACGGTGAAGTGTTGGAAACAAGCGATGTTTTTTAACTGCCGGTATTTGTAGTGCCATATGCCCAGCCGCACCCAATACCACACCCCATGCCAAACCCCACAGACCAAAATGTGGAAACAACACTGTTACCCCTATTATTATACCTAGGTTATATACTAGCGGTGCACAAGACCACAACGCATATTGTTTATAATATTGTGTAACAATTCCAAATATATTAGAAAAACCCAAAAATACTGGTGACAATAACATTATACGACTGATAGATATAAGTAGTTTTGTGTCTGCAAGTCCATATTGTGGTGCGATAATTTTTGCTATATATGGCATTGCAAAAAAAACTATTACAGATATTACAGCAATAAGTAATGCAAAAAAAGACGCCATGTCAGACAAGAATTTTTTTGCATTCAATCTATTTTCTTGGTCTTTTAAATGTTGAGCTAAAAAAGGCAATAGAATAGTAACAGAAACTAGAGTAGCGACACTATTAAACAAAAAATCTGGAATACGAAACGCTGTATAATATATGTCCAGTAGCTGTGTTGGGCCTAGCACATGAGCCAGTGCTCTGTCACGAACAAAACCCAATATCTGTGTCAGCAGTCCTAATGCACTGATAATAAGTGCGGCTTGACCTACATCGATAAAACCTTTGTTTATAAAGTCAGTTATGCGTTTCACAGAATTTCAATATTTACTTTTTATTATCGACTTTTTTAGTACTATCAACTGGCTGAACTGCAGATGCTGAGTTTTTAGATTGTTCTAATTTATCTTTCAAGTCTTTAATATCCGAGTTATTTGGGTTTAGTTTCATTAATGAATCTATCAAAGAAGAAGCTTCATCGAAATTACCACTTTTAATATCAGACTGAGCTAACAAGTAAGCTATGTTTTGATTAGGGTTTATTGAGAAGGCTGCTCTAAAATCATTCGAGGCATCATTATACGAACCTGCTTGTATTTCTACTGTTCCTCTAGACACATACAGATCAGCAGATTTTGGATTCAAAACAATACCTTGAGTTAGTTGGTCTATAGCCTCTTTATAATCTTTATTATCATAAGCAATCTGAGCACGGATCTGGTATGCACCAACGTAATCCTTTTTTAACGACAATGATTTATTTATAAAATCCTGTGCACCTTGAACATTTTTATTAGTTAGTTCAAGTCTGGCTTGAGCTAAAGGTATAGCTGGCGAACTCGGTACAAAATACGCAACTTTTTCATAAGCAACAACTCCGTTTTTATAAGGCTCTCCGGCAATTTGCAATGATGCTGCAGATTCAAAAAATTGAGCCAATGAAAGCCAGTTGATGTAATTATTATTATCAACAGCTACAGCTTGAGTACTACTGCTTTGAGCAGCATTTAATAAAGTTTGAACATTAGTTTGGAAATTAGGTGTATTTCTTTCATTAGTCAATGTTAAATTTAATTTGTTTGTATACAACATTGATAAAGTTCGATAATAATTATCATTTTTGTTTTGTAATTGTATAGCGTGTTGCAGATATTTTTGAGATAAATCAAAAGAATTTACCTCAGTTGCTTTTGTATAATAGACAATCGAAACTAGTTTTATAGAAGAAAAATACAAACTAACAATTGAACCTATCATAATACAAATCAAAAGCAATATAGTAAAAAAACTGTTGCGAGGATCTTTGAGGTAAGTACTAGTTGAAACAATAATTATTTTCCTTGAAATCAATGATCCAACAAATAGTGTGGTCATACTAAAGGCTAATACAAAAATTGTTATATTTGAAACAATTAACAAATGCGCAACCCACAAAAAAGCGGAAACGAAAAATGTTGTTACCAGTGTACTATCAAAATATTCTGTTTTTAATTGAGCTAATAAAACCCGAATACCCGTAACAAAATATATCAGCAAGAAAAAGATCCACGCAACAAAACCTATAGCTCCAGTAGTTATACCCATTGTCATTATAGAACCAAAACCTGAAGAAAAAGCTGTGTCCCAATAGACACTACTATTAATACCTATTGGCTTAAAACGCATCCAGGCTTCAGTAAATCTATTCGGTCCAACACCTATTATTGCTCGCAAAGGGTTGCCTATGGTTTGACCTTTATAAACCAAAGCAGTCGCAGACGCAGAAGGTTGTACATAATCACTAACAAAACCCAACCTGCTACTTAATAATGTCCCAACGATACTGTTACCAAGAGTAAACAATATACAAACAACAACTACCAAGAATGCACTTATAGGCAAACGATTTTGTTTTTCTGTATTATCCAAAGCACCAGGTCGATGCGACAAAGACACTGTGTATACAAAAAATACTAATGAAAACAATCCAACAATAACCCAAAGAGAAGTTATATTTACTAAGGCCAAAACCAACAAACCAAGCACAATAGACAACCAATACATTATTGTTCTAATTCTAGATTGTTGACCTAAAGCACTGTAACAGACTGAAAACAAAACTATTACTGCTGAAAATATACCAAAATCTGTCCAAGATCCAATTATTGTTCCTCCGGCAATACCTTTAAATATTTTTGCAAATAAAACATTACCACTAAAAACCACAGAAGCTAAAACTACGACAAACGAAGCAATAAAAGCAACAAAAATACCACGGATAATTTTTTTACGAGTTTTTTCATCATTAGTGTGGCGTACACCAATGAAATAGAGTAAAGATAAAGAAAGTATTGACGAAAACGTACCAACTTCGAATGAATAACCGAACATTGATTTATAAAAATTCGGAGAAAAAACTGCAGATATAAGAGTAACAAGTAAAATAAACATTAACGTAATGTTTATACGTGTTTTAGGAAAAGATAACTCACCATCTACAAATCTGGCAATAGCAAAAGCCAAAACAGAAACAGTAACACCTATTGTTAACAATGCGCCTTTTACAACAAAAGTATTTATTGTCGAGAAAGGTATAAATAAAAATGGTATCAATATGACGGTTGCAATAAAAGCAAAACGCGAAAGTGCGTTCATACGTGAAAGTAAGGTTGATGGTTTCATGCCTCTAATTATACCATAGCACTATATAGCTGCAATATTTATTAGACGTCCTGGTACATAAATAATTTTCTGTACAGTCTTGCCTTCTAACCACTGCATGATCTTTTCATTATTCAATGCAATTTTTTCTACTTCTGATTGTGTTGCATTTGTTGGTATTGTTATTTCCACACGAACTTTCCCATTAACCTGCACACCAATGTTTACTGTATTAGAAATTATTTTCTTCGGATTGTATTTAGGCCATACACTATTATGGATACTTGTTTTCTCTCCAAAACTTGCCCAAAGTTCGTCTGTAACATGTGGGGCAAACGGTGCAAGTAACAGTAGAAATGTTTTAAACATTTCTACTGTTACAGTTGGTGCACTTTCAAATTCATTTAAACATATCATCAAACTAGATATGGCTGTGTTGAAAGCAAAGTTTTCGATGTCTTCGGTAACTTTTTTGATGGTTTTATGCAATACAACCTCAGTAGAAGCGGAGGCGGAAAGCAATTCTGAATGGTCTGGCTGAGCGATTTTTTGACCTAGTCGCCAAACACGTTCAATAAACCGGCGTGAACCAATTATACTTTCAGTGTTCCATGGCTGACTTGCAGTAAACGGCCCCATAAACATTTCGTAAACACGCAAAGTGTCTGCACCAAATGTTTTAATTATGTCATCTGGGTTTATAACATTACCCCAGCGTTTAGACATTTTACGGCCATCAGATGCCAATATTAAACCTTGATTATACATTTTCTTAAAAGGTTCTTCGGTATTTACTACACCAATGTCGCGCAAAAACTTATGCCAAAAACGTGAATACAACAAATGCCCGGTAACGTGCTCAGAACCACCTACATATACATCAACATTTTTCCAATACGCTATTTCTTTGTCACCTACTAATGCTTTTGAGTTTTTCGGATCCATATAACGAAGGAAATACCAAGAAGACCCTGCCCAGCCTGGCATAGTGTTGGTTTCATAACCTTTATCAGTCCAGGATTTTACACCTGCTAATGGACCCTCGGCTTTACCTGTAGGTTCGTAAGACTTTACATTTGGTAGCTCTAACGGAAGTTTTTTAACTTCGTGTATTATTCCATTTTTGTCTCGATATAGTGGTATCGGTTCGCCCCAGTAGCGCTGACGAGCAAATATTGCATCACGCATTTTGTAGTTCGTTATAACACGACCACCAGCGTCCGCAACCATTTTGTTTTTTGATTCTCTTGAATTTGTACCTGTATATTTTCCAGAATTTATTAACAATCCATCTCCGGTAAACGGAAGCGCATTTTTTTGATTTTCAGTAGATTGTATAACTTCTTTTACTGGAAGTTTATATTTTTCTGCAAATGCAAAGTCACGTTCGTCATGGGCAGGGACTGACATAACCGCCCCCGTGCCATAACTAGCTAAAACATAGTCAGCCACCCATACAGAAACAATTTCACCATTTATCGGATTTATAGCTTTTATGCCTTTTAATTCTATACCCGTCTTTTCGTTGTTTTCTGATTCTTGTTCGTTAATATTATTTTTAACTTGGCGAATGTAAGTTTCTACAACATTGTAATTTTGAATTTGGGTTTTATTTCTTTCAATAAAATCATGCCCTGGAGCCAAAACGATAGCAGACACACCGAACAAAGTATCTGCACGTGTAGTAAATATGGTTATTTTTTCTAAACTTCCTTGAACAGTAAATTCTATTTCTGCACCTTCGCTTTTACCTATCCAGTTATTCTGAATAGTTTTAATATGCTCAGGAAAATCTACAGTTTCAAGTCCACTAATCAAACGCTCAGCATACGCGGTTATGCGCATTGACCATTGGCGTATTGTCATTTTTTCGACGGGGTATTCGCCACGTTCAGAAACTTGCTTTCCATCAATTTCAATTATTTCATCGTTTGCTAAAACTGTGCCTAATTCTTGGCACCAGTTTACCTCACTGTCAGCTTCGTAAGCCAAACGATAGTTCATTAATATTTCTTGCTTTTTTAATTCATTAAAGCCTTTCCATTGACTAGCAGTGAAAACAAAACGGTATGTAGTATAAGCGTTGCCATTTTTTAAATAGTCTTTATTGCCCTTTGTTTCAAATATTTTTATAAGTTGGGCTATAGGTAAGGCTTTATTTTTCTTTAGATCGTAGTACGAATTATAAAGTTGTAAAAATATCCATTGTGTCCATTTGTAATATTCTGGATCAGTGGTATTTATTCTACGAGACCAGTCATAAGACAGACCAATAGCAGATAGTTGCTTTTCAAAAGTTTTAACATTTATTTCAACTGCACGTTTAGGGTGCACTTTATGTGTTATGGCATATTGTTCAGCAGGTAGTCCGAACGCGTCGTAGCCCATTGGGTGTAACACATTATAACCCTGCATACGTTTCTGTTGGGCTAATACATCAGACCCAATGTAGCCACGTGGGTGGCCAACATGTAGCCCAGCACCTGATGGGTACGGAAACATGTCTAATATATAAAAAGGTTTTCTTCCTTTAGCAGTATTTGCGGTAAGAGTTTTATAAGACTTCTTTTCGTCCCATATTTTCTGCCATTTTTTCTCAATAGTAAGGTGATTATAGTCCTTAATTTTTGCTGGTTTTTTAGCCATAGTATATGCAGTATACCCCCACACCTAGTTTTTTGCAAAAACACTAAAGTTTTTAATTATTATTTTCTATTATCTGAGCATTTAGTATTTTAAAGGTCTTTGAACCAACTACACCATCAGAACCAATTTTGTTTTTCTTTTGAAATTTTATTACAGCTGATTTTGTAGATGCACCGTAAACACCAGTAGGAATGTTTTTAGGAATTATTAAAAAACCTTTTTCGATAAGGAATTTCTGCAAAACAACAACATCATCACCCTTAGAACCAACTTTTAATTGTTTTGTTATTATATTTGCTTTATTTTCTGTGCTAGTTATTTTCTGGACATCTGTGTTATTATTTATTGAATCTTTCTGTTGTTTTTGTTCTATAGTATTGTTTTGAGGTAAAAAATTTTCTTGCTTTATATTATTGTTTGGCTGAACTACAATTGTTTGACCTTGTTGAGAAGACAAAGTAGATGAAGATGCGACTTCCTCTAAAATACCACCAAGAGTTATTTTTGTTGAAAAATTAGCAAATAAGTTACCTATATCTGCATATACATCTATAGTATTAGCATTAACTCCTTCTGGAATACTGAAAGTCACTGGAAAAACAGTGGTTGAGAAATTTGGGACTCCGTTACTTGAAGCAAGTAAAGTACCGTTATACATAACTTTAATATTGGAGATATTTGAGTATACATTTAAAGGCACCTCGACGGTTAAGGCCCTGACATGAACTGAATCAAAACCATCTTTATTTCTAATATCAAATGAACCAATTCTAACATTAGATGTATTTGGACTAACTACTGTACCATGATAACTTTCACCCGGAGAAATGGAAATGTAAGGTAATACTTTAGTAGAGTTAGAAAAAACATTAAAAGGTGCATCACTAAAATCAGTTAAATTTTCAGTTCCGTCGTCACTAATCCATGTTGACATTACATAATATTTTCCAGGTGCAACAAAATTGTTTGGGTTAATGTCTGCCCCACCACCAGTAAAATGAAAATTAGCGGGATTAAAACCACCAGCACAATCTAATGTGTGTGGTTCTGGGGTTGCACCAACAACAGGACTTTTTACTAAAGATGCACAAACTGTACCTATTTTTGTCGAATATACGCTTATATCATGCCAATACATTCCACCAACTATTAATTCTTCACCACCATTTGGAAAATTTACTTTTATAGAAGGAGTGTCTTCAGCATATACAATAGTAGTAAAAATAAAAACGGTAAACAATGCTATAGAAGTTCCTAATATTTTTTTGATAAAAATATTCATATTTTTAGAATAATATAATAATAAATTAACTATACAATATATTTTATTATTATGCAATATTTATACAAACTAATTATTTATGAGATATTTCAATTCCACGGATAATATAAAATGTATTGGAATTTATCTCTTGTTCTGTCATTCTTGATTCTGGAAAAAATTTCTTTGGTACACGCAATATTACAGATTTTATGTGTTCAGGCTCTATAGTACCTTCAATATGCCTACATAGATTCTTCCGGACTTTTGCATCACGAGTTTCAATCTCTAAATCATCAATTGCTGTTACTAAAACTTTTTCTGGAGAAAAAGCAATCGCAGTACGCACATCATAACCAATAAGTAAACGAACCGGACCAGGCGCAAAACCTTCAGCAAAAGCTAATTTAATTCCTTCATTTTCAGGAATAACACAGTTCGCTCGGTGATCTCCTTTATTACCGATTACATATCCTTCATGATTCTTAAAGCTTTGTATTACACGAGACATGTTCTCAACGCGTAATATCAATTTCTCATCCTGCATTTTTTTATAAATCGGTGTCACTTGTTCTGTAAGCTTATTCTTAAACAAATCTTCAATTCCTTTCAAAAAAAGTGGCATAAGCTCTTTAAACTTTTCAGGATTATGCTCTTCTTCTAATTTTTTGCATAAAATATCAACCTCTAACTGCATAGACTCGATACTTGACGGACCCGCATCAGGAGATAATTCTGTAGATTTATTTGCAATATTTTCTTTTTCTATTTTCATGTCTTTATTGTAGCACAAAACCATAACTTTACAACAAATATATTATATGCTATAGTTTTTAAAAGTTTATATTATGAACAAAAGAATTTTCGTACAACAAGGCAATATTACCGACTTGGAAATCGATTGCGTAGTAAGCCCTGGTAATCAAAAACTCCTCGCAGGTGGTGGTGTCTGTGGAGAAATATTTAAAAAAGCTGGTTTGATAGAAATAAGAAAAGCATGCTACGAATTAGGCTATTGCGGAATTGGCCAAGCAGTAATTACTTCTGGTTTTGCCTTAAAAGCAAAACATATTATTCACACTGTAGGGCCACAATGGCAATCAAAAAACGCTGTGACTCTACTTGAAGTATGCTACCGAAATTGTCTTTTAAAGGCCGAGCAGAATGATATAAAAAGCATTGCTTTTCCTATAATATCAGCTGGAAGCCATGGTTTCCCTGAAGAAGTGGCTGCAAAAATTGCAGTAACTTCAATAAAAAAATATTTGAAAAGACACGACGACTCAAAAATCGAGAAGATTGTTTTAATAGCAAATAATACAAAAATGTATAACTTGCTTAAAAAATCATTATCAATCGACTAACAGCAGCCTTCACTTAAATTTTGAAGGCTGTTTTTATATTTAAGAAAATTTTTAACTAGTCATTTATTTAAAAATAAAAAACCACCATTTTATATACTGTATACACAGCAATAAAATGGCGGCAATTAAATAATTTACTTAATTGGAACAAAACCCACCTTTATAGAAGGTTTTGTTTCATCATCATAGCAAAGACCGCATGAACTTGTAAGTAAATACGTGTTGTCATATTCTGTGGGCACATCTTTTTCACCATCTGACGGAGACAACATACTTAAAGCTTTTTTTGTGTATTCTGCGTATTCACCACAATTTGAACAAAACCCGCGAATCACACAATTCGTGGAACTTAGTGGTAATTCCAATATTGAAATGTCCGGCTCATGTGGACCTGAATCTTTGATCACCGCCCCTAGTAGGGCCTTTTTTATATCTTTACTCATAACTTGATAAATAATTTTTAATTACATTAACATATATTAAAAATATAGTCAATAACCTAATACCTGGCCTTTTTTTGTCTATATATTACCTGGTTAACTATCGAATGAAATGATTCTTCCACAAATTCGTTCATAGACTGCCGATTTTCTAAAATATCTTTTTTGTAAACTAATATTAAGTCTGCATTATTAGTGGGTTTGTTTGGATCCATTGTTATATCGACCTTTACAAGTTCTTCTTTGTCCCCTATTTTAAATATTATAAAATAGTCTACATTGTGAAACCTATCAAGAGCTGACTCTACTCCTGTATAGTAATATATGCATTCTCTTGGTACCCCTGACTCTTTACTAAGTTTATCCATCAACAAAATAGTAAATTCTTTTTTTGGGTGGTGTGGGTCTTCCCATGGTTGAGAATTTTTTACCATCTTAACAGCTTTTTCAAAACTAAAATGAGTTTCTTCAAAAAATTCTATAGTCATTGAAGGTTGTACTGCATACCGTAAAAAATTCTCTTTTATTTCTGGATTATCTTTATTATTTAGCAATAATTCTCTTCCATAAGCACTTCTTTTAACCTGACCTAGTAATGCTGCTTCGTATTCTTTACCTTCTCGCATATATTTAAATATATTAAGTAATTAATTAAAACTATTTAGAAAACTTTTTAATAACCAACCATATTAACAAACCAAAAGCCAACGCTAATATTACAACTTTAGATAAGTTATCTGCCACAGACCAGTACCGTACAGATGCTATTATCAAAGACAAGACCCCACCCCAAGTAAATGCTACCGCCAACAAACTGATACCAACAAACACACCTAAAACCAAAGACACAATACCCAATGCAAGTAAAGTTATAAATACTTTTTTCTCGTAAGCTTTTAAAGCTGACTGATATTGTAAATCTTTTGTGTAGTTTTCATTACAATAACCTTCGACTTTAGGCTTAGTGTTTTTAGACGACTCAACAACTGAAGGGTAAACTGTTTCGTTCCATTGACCACCGACTGAAACACAAGTTTCTTTTGTGGTTGGTGGCTCTATTATTTGTGTTGTTTTTACATAGTCGTCATAAACTGGTTCTTTATACACCAAAGAAACGGCATAGTTAAACAACATATTCATAACTATAACTATTGCCACAACGATCGATGCTCGAACTAATTTAGCAGATAAAGTTGTGGTTACTTGATTTATTTGTTGTGTTTCCATTTTTTAATTATACCACAAATAAATAGGCAATGTGTAAAAACACAAAACACTTGTTTTTAAAATCTTTTCATAAGTTTTACTACGGGGTATAATAAATATATGATTCAAGAGCAACAAAACCGTGTGCGTAGTATAGAACGCATTGCCATCCGGGCCACAACCTGGATCGGGTCACCTGCATCGTTGATTGTACACACTATATTGTTTATACTTTCTTTCTTGCTTATACTTATTGGTTTTCCAGCAGATAAAGTCTTACTTGTTTTAACCACCATAGTTTCACTTGAAGCTATTTACCTTTCTATATTTATACAAATGTCTGTTAATAGATCTAACCGCAGACTAGTAGCAGTACGCAAAGATTTGGAAGAAATTCAGGAAGACGTTGAAGACATTCAAGAAGACGTCGAGGAAATTCAGGAAGACGTTGAAGGTATCGAAAAAGATGTTGATGAAATCCAAAAAGACGTCGAGGAAATTCAGGAAGACGTTGAAGGTATCGAAAAAGACGTGGACGAAATTCAAGATGACATCGAAGGTCTAGAGGAAGACGTTGAAGATATATCAGAAGACACATTAGCCACCGCAGCAGCTGAACGCGTCCGCGACCAAGACATGTTAGTGCGTGTTGAATCTGCACTAACTGTACTAATGCAGGAACTGCAAGACCTTAAGGCAAAACAATCACCACGGAAAATGACTACTAAAAAACCTGCAAATAAGGTAGTAAAAAAATAAAATTTTCAATAATAAAAGACCGGAATACCCTTCCGGCTTTTTTATTTGACATTTTTTAAATTATGATTAATATTATAAAAAAGCACACTAAAACCCCTAAACCACAATGGAATCGAACGACAGAATTATTGATGAGGTATTTAAAGTAGTACCCATCAAATCCAAAAGCAAACGAGAAATATCCAGTAAATTTCTGGACATGGAGTCAGAGTTCAAATGGCAAAAGGAATCTATACAAGGCAAAACACGACGCCACTATAAGTATAGAGTATTCTCTTGGCAAAACCCTAAAATGCTTGAAATAGAAACCAAAGGTAGAACACTTTTGGAAAAGATTTCTAAAGCTCACTCAGTAGACAATATACCGACACACGTATTAATCGTAGAGTGCTTGTTCATAAAATCTTATAAAATGAACCAGGATTCAACATTTGGCCAATTGGAATCGCAAAGCGAATACCAAAAAATAATCCTGTACAAATTGAACAAAGAACAAATTGAAAAGATTGTGCAAAAGATTAGCATGTCAGTTAGTTCTAAAAACAAGAAATCTTCCTCGAATTAATCGATTACCACCAAAACAAAAGCCAGGACACTGTTCTGGCTTTTATGCTGGTGGTAAAAAATTACATATAGTAACTTTTACCACTAATTGACAATAATACACTTATGTTATAAAGTATTAAAAGGTACGAAAAACGAGCTATATACCCTTTGAAAAAGCTCAAATTCTTTAACTTTAATAAATAAACAATGGATTTTAAACCACCGTATACCGACGAGACTCTTATGCTTACGGGGGAACATAAATTTACTCGACTAAGCAGGGTCCCTGCAAAATACTTGCTTGATATTTATAAAAGAGAAAGTAAATCTGGTAAACACCAGGACAAAGAACTCTTCGACTATATTGAGAAAAATCTCGATAAAATTAAGGACAGGTTAGATAAACCTATCGAAGATCTTAATATAGGTATAAGCAGAAGAAACCCAAACGGAACTCTGCTTCTGTGCAACAAAGCTAATAAAATAGTTTACGCATCAGATAAAATCGCCAAAGAAGAACTTAAAAGGATCCGCAAAAATGACCAAAAACACAAAAAACCTATTCGAACATATAGTTGCGAATTCTGTGGTGGATGGCACACTACTTCAATGACACTTGAAGAGTGGAAAAATTTTCCTAAAAAATGAAAACAAGGCTGTATACCTTGTTTTTTTAAATTTGTAGTGTAATTATATTTTAAACTCCACCACGTCTCCATCTTTCATTATGTATTCCTTCCCTTCTGTACGAACTTTTCCACGAGCACGGGCTTCGGTGTACGAGCCAACTTCTAGTAAGTCACTCCAGAAAACAACTTCTGCACGGATAAATTTATCTTTAAAGTCTGTATGTATAGCCATACCAGCTACTGGCGCTGTTGAACCATGTTTTATTGTCCAGGCGCGGGTTTCTTCTACACCTGTTGTAAAATATGTATCCAAACCAAGCAATTTGTAACAACCAGAAATAAGGTCGTTAACACCATCATGTTCTCCACCTAGTTCTTTGCGAAACATGTTTTTTTCTTCGCCTTCAAAATCTTTTAATTCGTCTTCGATTTTAGCATCGATTATTATGTAATGCGAACCATTTTTTGTTATTTCTTCAGTCAATTCTTTGAACAATTCTGGACTGGATTCGTCGAAGTTTTTTGCCCCGGCACGTTTGTTTAGACCATAGATCATTGGCTTACTAGTTAGTAGATTTAGTTGTTTTATTTTCTTTAACTCTTCTTCAGAATATTCTAAACTGTTTGCTAACTTACCTTCTTCTAAAACTTTTTCAACCCGCTTTAGTAGTTCTTCTTCAAACAGGGCGTCTTTGTCGCCTTTTTTAGTGTCTTTTTGTAAATTCGAAATACGCTTTGCAACGGTTTCAAAGTCAGCTAGTACAAGTTCTAGGTTTATAACGCCAATGTCGCGTAGAGGGTCTACAGTGCCGTATACGTGGGTTACGTCTTTGTCGCCACCGGTTAGTGGAAACATACGCACCATATGCAGTATGGCGTCAGTTTCGCGAATATTAGCCAGGAATTTGTTACCCAAGCCTTCACCCTTACTAGCCCCGGCAACCAGGCCGGCAATGTCGACAAATTCTACGACCGCAGGTATGGTACGTTTGGTTTTAGAAAATTCCGCTAATTTATACAAACGGTCATCTGGAACAGGCACAATACCCACCGACGGGTCGATGGTACAAAACGGGTAGTTTTCAGCTGGTACGCCTTTTTTTGTTAACGCGTTGAACAAGGTCGATTTTCCGACGTTTGGCAACCCGACGATTCCGATAGATAATGACATACGTTAGAATATAGCAGAAAAATTATGAAAAGTCATGCTAAATAAACCATATTTGACATCTATATTTTACCAATGTAGACTTAAGTTAAACAACAATACCTTAAATCATGATCATAGAAATGGAATCCTTCTTGCAAGGAAAAGTTTTCCGAATGCGTGAAAACATCAAGAAAATTGAATTTATAGTTGAAAACTCAGACATCACACTACAATTCATAGCAAAAGCTGCCAGTATTAGTCGTGGCAATTCATTTCATAATTTTGGGCACCAAATCGGTGTCGCCGAATATGCAATACGTATTGCAATTGCTGAAAACAGAAATAGAAACGAAATAAATACTGTTGGCTGGAGTTCTTTGGTACACGATGCAAAGCACAACGGAATTTTAGATTCGTTCGATGAAATCAATGCATTAGAAGCAGCTGTGCAATTCATGGATAAAGAGGACTTTAAAATAATCCACGAGGACACCGAGAAAAGCATTGCTATTCTACGCGACCTTATAATGTCTACAGTTTTTGTAAATCGTGGAAAATTTGAAGATGGTCTAGCAAAGATTATCCAAGACGCAGATCTGGCACATTTAGGCCAAGGTGTTATTTATTGGTTATGGGCATCAATGGGTCTGATTGAGGAATTCAGTAAACAAAGAAAAGCAACTTTGTCCCCTATCGATTTCATTAAAATTGAACAAGAAAAATTTGTTGAATTTTTATCAAGACTCACACCAAGCGGAACTGTTTACCTTTCCAGAGGTGCTAACAAGGTTTTTAGAAATCCTTTGCAGGATGTTCAAGTAATCAAGAATCTTTCTGACGAAGCTATTATGTTTGCATACAACGTGCGTCATGAAGACATAACACTTGAAGAATTTGAAAGACAGATAACTCCACTGATGTCAGCATAAAAACAAAAGCCGTGTATAAACATACACGGCTTTTTTAACTCACAAGACTAATTATTTTTATTAACCTTTTTTACTGATTTAACACTAATTTTTGTATTGATTTTTTTGGTTTTAATATTTTTATTTTGATATACAACTTGGTGGCTAATTAATGGCGAACGCACACCAGTTATGGATACATATGACAAATATACTTTATAAGTTCCATATTTTTCTGGAAGTGTAAAATCTTCATTTTTAGTAAAACTATTATATGGATGTATTACCTCATTTTTAAATTCAGGATCTAGTGAAACAATATATCCTATAGTTGTACTAGAATCTGCATTAAAACTCAAATTTATTTTATTAGTATTAGTTTTTAAATCACCTTTATTGATTATAAAATCCAATGGTTTATTGTTATTTGATTTTGGATTTACTGCAGTTACCCAACCCAAATTTCTACGAAATACTGAAAACTGACTTGAGACACCAGATGCAAAGCCAACTTTTGACACACCAGAGTTATTATAATTAGCAACCCATATACTGCCATCGTTTGTATTAACAGCAACACCAGTAGCGGCTAATATATTAGAACTAGTGTAGTTAGTTATCTGACCTGTAAGTGTAACTTTTGACACACCTATAGTTGAAGCAACCCAAAGATTTGTTCCGTCAAATGTAATACCATAACCAGCTGACTGTAAACCTGGGTACGTAGTCATAGCACCAGTTGGTGAGATTTTAGTTACACTATAGCCAAGATAGTCCGCAGTCCACATGTTTGTTCCGTCAAAAGTAATATCTAAAGGGTATTCTCCTGTACCTGTATAAGTAGTCATAGATCCTGAAGGTGTAACTTTAGTCACACTTGAATCATTAAAACTTGCGGTCCACATATTTGTGCCATCGAATGCAATTGACGAAGGGTTAGTACCAGTACCAGAATATGTAGTAATGACACCCGATGGAGTTATTTTTGATACACTAGCATTACCATTTGCCGTCCACATATTCGTTCCGTCAAATGCAATATCCATTGGACTTTCAATTGGGCCATAGTTTGTCATCGAACCATTAGGAGCAATTTTAGTTACATTATTCCCACTTACATTTGCAGTCCACATATTTGTGCCATCGAATGCAATTCCCCGCGGTCCGTCACCTGTTCCTGTATAAGTAGTAACTGTACCGTCATATGCAACCTTTTCTACATCGTTTGCAAAGTAGTTTGTTACCCACATATTTGTTCCATCAAATGCCAAGTTCCAAGCCCCTCCACCTACCCCACCATAGAACGTAGCTGTTGGCTTTAAATCAATTGAAACAGTATTACCTGAAGATATACTTCCAGGAGTTGGAGTAAAAGTAGCTGTATAAACCAAAGGATCGGCTGTAGATACAAGATTTGATAGTGTACCACCAGTTACAGAAATGTCGTTTAATGTAAAATCGATAGGTTTTTCTGCAAATGTAAAAGTAACAGTATCTGTCTCAGAACTTATTGTTTGGCTACTTAAACTAATATTAACCGCAGATGTTGCGCTGTAAGCAAAAACTTTAGACACAGATGCATTAGTAAATATTAACGCAAACATAGACGCATAAATGAAAATTTTTTTCATAACAAAAGTATAACACTAATATGTTAATTAACATATTCGTAGATTAAAATTTTATAATATTTAACATATAAATATAACGGGTGTATAATACAAAGGTAGTTACAAATGTAATTATTTAATAACATAATTTAATTTTATGGCTTATATATATTATAAAGGCTCAGGAATATCAGATTTTATTTTTAAGAATACAAATAGTTCTATTCTCTGGCTCGTCATTCGCATCTATGTTGGATGGGCATGGTTAGTTGCAGGTTGGGACAAAATTACCAACCCAGCATGGTTCGGTAGTCATGCTGGTGGTGCAATAACAGGTTTCTTAAACGGTTCATTGACTAAAACAACTGGTGCACACCCAGATGTATCTATGTGGTACGCATGGTTTATACAACACGCTGTATTACCATATGCAAATCTATGGTCACACGTTATAACCATTGGTGAAGTGGTTATAGGTGTTGCACTAATACTTGGTATATTTACCGGTATTGCAGCATTCTTTGGTTCATTTATGAACTTAAACTTTATGCTTGCAGGTTCTGTAAGTGTAAACCCAATACTGTTCGTACTAGGTATGGGTGTGTGTATGGCATGGCGTGTAGCTGGTTACTACGGTGTAGACCACTACCTTCTACCATATATACAAAACAAGATGAACAAAACCACTAGTTAGATTAGCAACAATGAAAGCCCTGCATAAATGCAAGGCTTTTATTTTTGTGAATATTATCTTACAAAACTAAAATGCCAACAAAAAACACTCTTGACCAATAACACCATCTATGTTATGAGCAAAAAGTATCTTAGAATCATATGGTGCTTTTACGGCAATATTACCATCCATACCAATTATGGTGTCTTTTTTAATATCTTCAAAATCCTTAAAAACTTTTCTTAAAGTAAAGTTAGGATTTGTATTTTTATATAGATAATTTATGGATATTTTATCTTGTTTAATTTTATTATTAACTCCATTTACATGACCCATGGCAATCAAAAAAGCATTGATTGATTCTACCGCCTTATCTACCGCAGCAGGATCATCATGTTGTCCACACTCAACACAAATTCCAATTTTATTATTTAAATTCATATAAGCATCCGTACCTCCAGGTTCAAATTCATCGAAACCAGACACAACCAAATCAAATGGTAGCTGTTCAGATATAAAATTATTTTTAGGTTCTGTTATTATAAACTGTTTACTATCAATATTTCTACTAGAATGTATATCCAACAAAGCGTCTGATTTATCAAGTAAAGATTTTATTTGAACCGAAATACTGTATTCGTATGTTTTAAGTTCGTTTTCAGTTAGTTGATCAGTATTTTTAAAAGCCCTGTTTAAGTTCATATCGACAAATCTAACTTTTTTCTCAACAGCTTTTGGGTTGCCTATTTGAAAAATTACAGTTCCATTTTCAATATTTAATCTATCTAAAATAGATTCAAAAGCAACAATGCCACAATGTTCATTTCCATGTATACCAGCCAAAATAACACTTGTTTTACCTGGGTTCTTACCTGACTTAGTTATAGGATATTTTTCCAACATATTTACATGTTATCAGAAAAAATTAATTATAACAAAATTTTATCTATCCGGTGGTATTTCGTAATAGTGTATAAGGTATTTAGAAAATTCCAAAAATGGTGGTATCAATGTTTGCGATGCATACTGTGCACCTTGTGGGTCGCGTATAAAGAAATATGTTACAAAACGTGGGTTTGATACTGGAAAGTAAGAAAAGAACGAATGCATATGTTTATCAGCATAGTAACCCTGGCCATTCGGCATAGCTATCTGTGCTGTACCGGTTTTTGCTGCAACACTATAATGTTCGTATTTTATTTTTCCACCACCATAAGCAACATCGAATACGTGAGTTAACATTGTCCCAATGGTCTTAGTGGTTTCAGTTTTTAAAACTTGTTTACCTAACGGGTACGCAATAGGTGTATAACCTGTTATTTCTTTATCTATACCAGCAACTACGTGCGGCTGTACCATATAACCACCATTAGCCAGTGCACCCCACGCACGTACGGCTTCAATAGGTGTAACAGCTATACCCTGACCGAATGATGCTGTTGCATACGCCACTTCGTCTTTAGCTTTTAGGTTTGAAACAAGTCCAGACAATTCACCAGGTAGGCCAACATTTGTTTTCTCGCCTAAACCAAATGACAACATGTAGTTTCTAAAGTTTTCATGACCAAGTTTATTTTCTACAAAAACCATACCCGTGTTTAACGACTGGTCTAACACAGTTTGCATAGAAGCTACACCACGGCCTTTTTTATCGAAGTTGTTTATAGTTTTACCACTAATTGTTAACGAACCTGTGTAGTCAGCATATGTGGTTTCTGGAGTCAATACACCTTTATCTATAGCAGCGGCCATAACTAATGGTTTTATAACAGAACCTATTTCATAAACGCGTTCAGTGTCAGGATTTAAAAAAACGCTAGGGTCTTTGACTTTACCGTATTCATTTGGATTAAACATTGGATCACCAGCCATAGCTATAATACTGCCGTCACGTGGGTCCATGACTATACCACCAGCTATTTCACCATTCCATTTTTCGCGAACAGATGTAATAGTTTTTTCTAATTCAGTTTGTACCGAAGGCTCGATAGTTAGAACCAAGTCGCCTTCGTCAACTGTATTTTTAAAAACAGTATCGTTTATATCACCAAAAACTTCAGCAAAAAAATTAACATTTACTTCATCAGCTTTACGTGAAAGCACATTGTTATACGAACTTTCAAGTCCTGCACGACCAACTAATTTATCGTTATTATCAAAACCAACAAAACCCAATGTTTGTGATGCAATAGACCCACCTGGATAAAAACGCCATTTTTCTTTATACAAAGCCACACCTGGTAGATCTAGGTTGCGCAAAGTATTGGCTTGATCTTCGGTAAGCCTATTTACTATTTCTTCATAGGGGTCTGTGGTCTTTGCAATTTTCTTATCAAAATCTTCTCGGTCTATAGGTACAACTTCGTTAATCTTTGTGTATACCATTTCTGGGTCTGTAACTAAACGTGGTGTTACTGCCAGCTTATAACCTAGTTGCATTGTTGCTGCGGTAACTCTTTCGCCGTCTTTAGTTGTAAAAAATATACTTCCACGATCAAAAACATTTTGTGATGGCGAAGCAAACTGTCTATCAGCTTTATCTGTATACGCACTGTGGTGCACGATTTGAACATAAAAAAGACGGGTTATAATACATACACCCATCAGTAAAAAAGCACCAGCTACTATATATATCCTTTTTGTTTTATTCGTTTGCATGGCCGGCAAAAGCAACTGGCAATGGAGTTCGGTCAACATAAGCTACATGACCAACTGGCATAAAACCATGTGCTGTAGCATAAGCATAGTCGTATTGTTTAGTTAAACTAAGATAGGTTAGTTGTAGTTGACCAATATGACTTTCGTTTGTTTTTAAAGCGGTTTCAAAACCACGACGTTCTACAACATTAAATGTAATTGAACTTATAAAATATACATACAGACCTATCATTAACAAACACAATGTTCCGACGACTCGATACACCTGTTTACCAGATGTGTGTGTTGTTATATGTTGTTGAACTTGTTTATATGACATTTTATTTTTCTATTATACGAAGCTTGGCACTTCGACTCCGTGGGTTACTTTTTATTTCAGTATCTGTAGGAGTTATTGGTTTTTTAGTAATAATTTTCGCACCTTCTTCTTTTTTAGTATTAAAAAATTGTTTTACTATTCTGTCTTCCAATGAGTGAAACGATATACATGCTATGCGTCCGCCCGGTGCGAGCACGTTCCATGCAGCAACCAGACCTTCTTTTATATTGTCTAGTTCCTGATTTACTGCGATACGTATAGCTTGAAATGTTCTAGTTGCAGGATTTATTTTACCGTTGCGGTAAGACGCTGGAACCGCACCACGTATTATGTCTACCAACTGTGTTGTACGAACAATAGGTTCTAAAGATCTAGATTCAACTATAGCTTTGGCTATACGACGAGAATAACGTTCTTCACCGAAACCATAGATGATAGTTGCCAACGTTTCTTCACTCCAAGTGTTTACAACGTCCACTGCTGTTACACCGTCTTTGTTATGTTCCATGGTCATCAGTAATGGTTCGTCTTTCGCAAAAGAGAAACCTCGACCACTTGTGTCTATCTGTGGAGAAGACAAACCGAAGTCGAATAGTATTCGGTTTACTTTGTATATTCCATGAGAATTTAGTAAAGTTTCTAAATTACGGAATTCACCAAGTATAAATGTTGCTTTATATCCTTTATTTTTAAAAAGAACTTCGGTACGGTCTAGGGCCGCTTGGTCGCGGTCGATACCAATAACCGATACTGTTGGATAGCGCCCACACACACTGGCGCTATGCCCACCGGAACCTAGTGTTCCGTCGAGGAAAATATCTCCGGGTTTAATATCTAAACCATTAATACTTTCCTCTAATAAAACTGAAACGTGACTCATTATATAACTCCGACTCCACCAAGCTTTTCAGCTAAAGTGTCGGCTGATTGTTTGACTTTGTTTTTATAAGAATTCCACGTATCCTCATTCCAAACTTCGAGACGATTACCCAGGCCGATAAAAGCAACTTTATTGCCCAAGCCTGCACGGACCTTCAAATGTTCTGGAATAAGAATACGACCACTAGCATCTACCGGTAGCATTTCTGCTGCACCGAACATGTAGCGGTTAAAACTTCGATTGTCTGCTTGCAAAAACGAACGCTCTAATAATGTTGCTGAAATAGTTTTCCATTCTGAAACAGTAAAGATAAACAGACATTGATCAAGTCCGCCTGTAATAACCACTTCCTTACCTAAAAACTTTTTAAATTTTGCAGGTAATGATACGCGGTTCTTATCGTCTAATGTATGAATGTGTTCGCCGATCAGCATAATATATCGGTGTTATAAGGATAAAAAAGTTTTTATGCCACAAACTTTATATACCACTTCGTCCCACCTTACCCCATTTTACACCACTTTGTACCACACCGCAAATGATGTAAATACTCTATCTGTGGATAAGTGTTGGCATTTTAGACCACATTTGCTATAGTTATGTAAACCCCTAAAAACAAGTACCATGAAAGGCATAAATAATACACAATTTTTATTAGATCTTCAAGAAAGTATCATCGAAGAATCAAAAGGTGTTGTAAAAGATGTAAAAGTGACCGATCATGATATTGAAATAATTTTTAATAAGCATCAGTCACCCATCAAGGATTACCAAGACGTGGATCGCGAACAAGTTTATGCATTTAAAAATGCATTGTTCAAAAACGAAACCATGACGGGTATGTACCCTTACTAAAAACAACGCTTAGCAAACTAAAAGCTCTGCATGCGTATCGCATGCAGAGCTTTTTTATTTTATTTTAATTCTTTGGTCGCATTATCGGGAAGAATACTGTGTCGCGAATATTTTTCTGGTTTGTCATTATGGCTACAAATCTATCTATACCCATACCAAACCCTGTCATCGGCGGCATACCATATTCCATAGCAGTCAAGAAACGTTCGTCGACTTGCATTGCTTCTTCGTCGCCAGCATCTTTAGCTTTTGCTTGAGCTTCTAATAGACTGCGTTGTACCATAGGGTTAACAAGCTCGGCATACTGGTTAGTTATTTCTGCACCACCTATTATCAGCTGTGCCACACGGGCTGTGCCATCAGCATTTTGTTGAGCAAGTGGCTTCAAGTCTGCTGGGTAATCTAGTACGAATGTTGGGTGGACAAGTTTACCACGAGCAGTTTTTTTATAAATATGGTCTAACAAGTTACCACGACCGGTTTTTTCAGCTTCGGTTGCATCCAGACCTAGTTCAATTGCTTTGGCACGCACATCATCTAATGTAGTATTCATGTCAAAGTCGGCATATTGTTTTAATAAATCTGCAAAACGTACTCGTGGCCATTCTTTACTAAAGTCTACCTCAATACCATTACCTTCTTTATCATAAACAGTAAATATATTTTTACCAACAACATCATTAGCTATGCCACGCAACAGTTGTTCAGTCCACAACATATTTGTTTCCAAAGACTCGTATGCAGCATACCATTC
>CAYWWG010000002.1:0-41297 GCA_964461985.1 uncultured Candidatus Saccharibacteria bacterium | reverse complement strand
AGAAAGACCTGGTAATAATGCACGAGATTTAATAAGCAACAAAGTTGCGGCGACAGATAAAAAAGCGGTACTGTCGTCTAAGCTTTGGCCAACGTTTTCTGTGGCCATGTTTCGTATATAATTTAGATAATCTTCAGTTACAGAAGCTAAGGCAAGTTCATTAATAAAAAGCTTTCGCTTTTCGACGAGCTCTAATAGTATTTCTAATGGTCCTTCGAACTGACCAGTACGAACGGTATATGACATAAGTATATTATACCGTTTTTAGCACTCTCTGACATGTTGACTATAAATGCATTTATGATATAATACTGCCAAGCGTACAATCGCAAAAAATACTATGATACAGATAGAACATATCCAAAACATTTCTGATGATAAACTTTGGCAATTAAAAAACGAAATTTCTGAAGTGATGAGAAACAACACAGAGATGAGAGAAGACCGACTAACTCTGCAACACTACTTCAATAATATCGAAAAAGAAGTAGAGAGCAGGATTGTGAAATTCCAGAAAAATCTGTATACAGCACATGCAGATGTAATCGATCTTATCAAAAAGGATATTCAACAATATCCTAATAAATTTCATATCCAAAGAGTAGCTATAGAACGTGGCCCATTGCACACAATCGATGTAGTGAAAATTGGAAAACGGGAATTTGTTTTTCAATAAAAGAAGTCATCAAAATAAAAAACCGTTACCCACTTGGTAACGGTTTTTTTAATTACTGTGAAAGTCTTTTATCTATACGAGTCATATCACGAGGAAATGCTGTTGCTTCTTTTATATTAGCTAGTTCCAGCATCCGTGCAGTAAAACGTTCTAACCCAGTCGAAGAACCCCCGTGTGGTGGCATACCATATTTGAAAGCTTGCAAATAATACGAAAAGTTTTCTGGTTTTAGTCCCCTTTCTATTATTCTTTCTACTAATAAATCGTGGTCATGTATGCGTTGCGCACCACTGTTTATTTCAAGTCCTCGGAAAAGAAGGTCAAAGCCACGTGAAAAAGGTGCTTCAGATGGGTCTTCATAAGTATAAAACGCACGTTTTTTAGTTGGAAAACGAGTTATAAATACAAAATCTGAATTCATATTTTTCTTTACGTATTCACATAACTGGCGTTCGTCTTCAGGTGACATGTCGTTTGTATCTTCGATAGAACGATTAAACTCTTTAGCTACAAGTGCCTGTGCATCGGCTAAAGTAAATACTGGAATTTCGTCTGGTATTTCTGGAACCGTTGTTCCAAAACGAGTAAATATATCTGAATGAAGTTCGCCAACAGTACGCACGACGTCACGCACGACATTTTCTAATACTTTCATTGGTTCACTCTCGTCTTTAATAAAACCCATTTCAAAATCCATCTGAGTAATTTCTGAAATATGTCTAGTAGTTGCACTTTTTTCTGCACGAAAAACTTTTGCAATAGTAAATGCACGTTCAAATGCACCGACCATAATTTGTTTATAGAACTGAGGACTGGTTGCTAAGTATGCTTTATGGTCTTTGAAGTAGTCTACTGAAAAAACTGCAGCACCACCCTCGGCATCACCCCCAACTATTGCTGGCGAAACAAATTCATTAAAACCCTGTTTACGTAACGATGCTCGGTATGCTTCTAATATTGCCCCTTGCATTGTAAATACATCACGAGCTTTTTGCGATCGTAATGTGTATGGCAAATAGTCTAAGTAAGTATCAAGATTTATATCTGCATTTAGTTCAAATGGCAGTTCAGCAACTTCAGTAATAACTTCAATAGTTAAAACTTCTAATTCGATATCTCCGTTTACTATACCTTGTTTTATGTTTTTCTCTGGGCGTTTATTAACTTTGCCTGTTACAGATACTATCCATTCTGGGCGTAAAGTTTTTGCTATTTCTATAGCATCGGACGTCGGCAAGACTACAGATTGTATTTTACCTGACATGTCGCGTAGGTCCATAAATACCATCTTACCTTGATCGCGACGTACGTCTACCCAACCACAGATGGTAACTTCCTGATCTATATGTTCAGCTAAATTTTTTATATATATTCTAGTCATAGTTTAAAAGTTTGAGAAACAAAAATCGCCTCTCTAAACTTATTATTTCTAATAAATTTATAGGGGCGATGTTTGTCGCGGTGCCACCCTACTTTTAACTCTTTGTAAGCTATATTGGGCTTAACCCAGAACCTCCTCTGTTGTCAGCAGAATCATTGGTACTACTACTATAACACCAAAATAAAAAAAGGCCAACTAGCCTTTTTTTACCACAACTAAGACCTTGGTTTTTACACCTTCGCCGTGCAGTGGTACAACATATTCCCCCACGGCTTTGATCGGTTCGTCGAGGTCTACCATAGCTTCAGTTATTGGTGCATGGGTTTTTTCTTTTAATGCCAAGGCAATGTCTTTTTTATGTATAGAAGAAAAAAGATGGCCCATTTCATTTGCTGGTAATGTAAAAAGTATTTCTGGTTTAGCACCAAGCGCGGCACGAGTTTTTTCATGCATGTGTTCTATTTTTGCCGCATGGTCGGCTTGTTTACGGGCAGCATCGGCCACAACTGACGACGTTGCGGCTATTGCAAGTTTTTTCGGAAATAAAAAGTTACGAGCATAACCTTCATTAACTTCTTTTATGTCGTTTTTCTGACCAAGGTTTTTTACGTTCTGTAGGAAGAGTACTTTCATATTAGTGATGGTTAATTAAGAATAAGGACACGGGGTTATTTTTTATTTAGTATTTCGATTGCTTTTTTAAGCTGTACATCATTTTTAGGGTTCTTAGGATCTGGCTTTACGATTATATCAGGGGTTATGCCAAGCTTAGAAATTGAATTACCTTTTGGAGTAAGCCATTTTGCAACAGTTATTTTCAATGATGTATCAGATGTTATTGGTACTAATTCTTGAACAGAACCTTTACCATAACTTTGTTCACCAACAACCGTCGCAACACCATTTTCCTTTAAGGCACCGGTTAGTATTTCAGAAGCAGAAGCTGAACCACCGTCTATAAGAATAACTATTTTTATTTTTTTGTCGAATATATTGTATCCCTGACTGTAGTAAACTTGATCAGCTTTACTTTCCCCAAAATGTTCGGACACAACAACTGCAGAGGATGGAAGGAAATAACTAGACATAGATATAGCTGTATCTAGATAACCACCAGGGTTGCCACGAAGGTCAATAATAAGTTTGTGTGAACCAGATTGAACAAATTGTTGTATAGCTTTTTGGAATCTCGTTCCAGAATCTGCAGTGAAGGTGTAAAGTCTGATAATAAATATTCCGTCTTTGCGATTTTCTGTTTCTAATATTGGAACTGATATAACTTCGCGGTAAAGAGTAACATCACGAGGCTTCTTTTCAATTTCACGATATATTTGTAATGTTACGCTCGTTCCAGCTTTGCCACGAATAAGAGCAATAGCCTGGTCGATAGACATATTGTCTGTCTTAGTTCCGTTTATTTTTACGATTATGTCACCTGGTTTTAGACCAGCCTTGTATGCAGGAGTGTCTTTTAATGGAGCAATAACAGTAAGCATACCGTTTTTATCCATACCAAGTTCCATACCCACACCTGAAAATGAACCTTGTATTTGGTCTTGGAATGCTTGGTTTTCTACAGGATTAAAGAAAACTGTATATGGGTCGCCGAGAGATGAAGCAAGGCCCTTGATCGCACCATAAACACGATCTTCTGATGATATATATTTTGCATCAGGAGACTTTTCATCTATTATTTTCCAAACCTTCCAAAAAGTTTGTAGGTCTACTGAATCTTCGACACTACTACCAAAAACAGAGGAAACACTAGTTACCTTAACTGAATTTTTACCAATATAAAAACCACTACCAAATATAACTACTAATAAACAAGTAACAACAACAAACTGTATTCTTTTTCTTAATGATATTTTTTCTGATTCCATATAATTTTAAGCAATGTCATTACCCATTAATTTTGCGCGTGGTTTACGAACAGCACGAACCTTTGTAATTTCAGAATGTTCTGTTTGGTCGTGATGAACCGCATGTGTGTGGCCAACTGTAACTTTTTCTTCTTTGGTTTTTAAGTGTTCTATAAAAGGCGATGGTGAAGATACAGGCATATCTGCCATTGTTGGTGCTGGTTCTGGAGCTTGAATTTCATTTACTATTTTAGGTAAAGATTCAGTAATGGGTTCACGTGGACCTTTTTTGTCTTTCCAAAAACGCCATGCAACTAAACAAATACACAATCCGGTTATACCAAGTATCCAAACTCGCCACAAGTATGGAAAACCCAAATAAGGGAAAACCATAACCCATATACCCAATGCCAAAAGTGTGTATTCTTTCTTCATAGTACCATTATACCCTGCTCAGAGATTTTAACAAATATACTAAAATAAAAATTATATGGTGAAATATATTTACTATAACGGGCTAACAATAACTACAAATTCACCCTTTATGTAGTCAGGATGTTGTTTATATATTTCAAGTATTTCTGTAGCCGTACCATAAATAAATCGTTCATGTATTTTAGTAAGTTCTTTGGCTATACATATACCACGCGTGGGCATACATTTTTCTAAAGACATTAAAGTTTTAATTAATCGATGTGGAGATTCGTAAAATACAATCGTATGTTCTGTATTTACCATTTTATTAAATAAAGTTTCTCTACCTTTTTTATGTGGCAGAAAACCTAAGTATTCAACATGGGCACTGGGTATACCACTAGCAGAAAGTGCGGTAGTTAAAGCACTGGCACCAGGAATAGGTACAACATTTGCTTCAGTATTGTTACGCACCCACCCAACTAATTCTACACCTGGGTCAGAAATACCTGGTGTACCTGCGTCAGAAACAAATGCCAGGTTTTTACCTTCAGTTAGTAATGCTCCAACTTTTTTATATGCACTATCCTTAGCGTGAGCGTCGAAACGCATAAACTGTTTTTTAGGTATATTATGATACGCTAAAAGTTTACCTGAAACGCGAGTATCTTCCGCCAAAACAATGTCTACTTCATTAAATATACGAAGTGCCCGCAAAGTTATGTCTTCCATGTTACCTATCGGTGTGGCTATTATATATAGGGTTCCTATTTGATTCATACATGGACTATAGCACAACAAACACAATTTATAAATTATAAAAAGTCGGTACAAGTAACGACTTTTTATATTAAACTTTTGCTAATTTTTGTTCAACTATATTTTTACATTCTTCAGAGCAATATGTACGATTCTCGTCTGTACCTGAACACGCATCGCAAGCTATATAGTGTCGGTGGCAACTTGGGTTTACACAGTCGCGGTATATCTCAGAAGATGTACCACAGTGATAACATTTACCAATAACAGTGTGGTTTTCTGGGTTATCGAAATGAATAGTTTTGCGTTTGTCGAAAACATATAAAGACCCTTTAAAATTTTGACCAGGAAATTGCGCCATATATGAAACAATACCACCATCTAGTTGATACACATCTTTAAAGCCTTCCTTCTTTAAAAATCCAGATGCTTTTTCACAACGCACACCACCAGTACATACAGTTAATACTGTTTTGTCTTTTAGATCTTTTAATTCGTCTACTTTTTCACGTAAGTCACGAAAATTTTTCAGACCTGGAAATATGGTTCCTTCAAATTTACCTACTTCAAGTTCGTAGTCGTTACGCATATCAACTATATAAAAATCTTTACCTTCTTGATACCACTTATTAAGTTCTTGTGGCGGTAGGTGTGTTCCAGTTAAAACATTTGGATTTACATCTTCTTCGTCACCTAAATGCAAAGACACTATTTCTTTACGAACTTTTACAGATAATTTTGGAAAACAGTCCCCTGTACCTGGACTTAGTTTCCAGTGTATGTGTTTGTACATACGTTGAGATTTCATCCATTCTACATATTTCTGTATAGCCTCAGTTGTACCTTCACCTGTGCCATTTATACCTTCCTCGGCAATTATAAAACGCCCCTTGATACCTAGGACTTCTAATACTGCACGTTGACGCGCCATTTCTAGTTGAGGGTTTTCAATATTTACGTATTTATAAAATAAAACTATTGTGTGCATAAAAAAATAAACAAAAATCTGTACTAAGTGCGTGTACTTGGAATCGAACCAAGGACCTCTGTCTTATCAGGACAGCGTTCTACCACTGAACTATACACGCAATATGGCTTTTGCACTATAGCAAAAAAAACACTTTTTAGCAAATAATTATTTGGCACATAACTTGGCATTTATATGGGCCAATGTCTTAGAATCAATATAAGATGATTTAATTTGATCGTCATTAAGACCTATTTCAGATTGGTATTTCTTTTTGTATAAAAGAATACCATTTCTAGTTTTTACTCCACCATGACCATCGATACGAATACGGGCATTAACTTCTTCGTTTAACAACCACTGTATATTTTTTGTTGGCCATGGTTTAAATAAATCTAAATAAGTAAATGCTGGGTACTTTGCAGGGCAACCCGCGTTTGGAGTTGGAATAATTTTTTTATCGTCTAAAACTTTTGGTTTTGTAGAATTAGCTGAAGCATTATTTATTTTATTTGCTATTTCCGCCAACATTCCACCGCCCCCGCCACTAGTTCTAGCTATAAAAGCAACTTCCGATGAATTTACAGACAGGTTAGTTTGTTGTGACGAATCAGATAATCCCGAAGGGTGTGCGGGTGTGTATGCCTGAATAATGTAATACTTATTTGTATTCGGGGCGGTGATCGTTACAGTTGAGCCTGCGTTTCTAGCTATGGTTGCTTCGAGGTTTGTATACGGTCCGCCGGTTACATCACTGGAATAAATATTATAACTACCGATACTTGTGTATTCTATCGGGTTCCAGGTTATTACAACATTATTACCATTTCTAGTTACAGTTAAACCAGTCGGTGCAATGGTTTGTGTACTAGACCAGTTTTCAGAACATCTTGTATCAATATCAAGATCAACACTATTTGAACTTGTGTATAAAGAGTTTTCTTTAAATGAACAAAATGTTATAGACGAACCTGAAATATCTGGAATTTCACCACTAAAATTATTATAACTTACATTAAAAGCTGCTAAAGAAGTATTTGCAGATAAAGACGGTATTGTACCTGAAAGTTTATTTGTTTCAACATTAAAATCAAAAAGTGCAGTATTGTTTACTAAAGAAGGCAATGAACCAGTTAACTGGTTTCTGGAAAGATCTAAGAGATATAATGCAGTATTATTAGAAAGTGATGGTATTGAACCAGTAAGTTGGTTTTCACTTAATTCTAAATATTGTAATGCCGTATTACTATAAAGTGATGGTACTGAACCTGTTAATTGGTTGTCGTCTAAATACAAATACAAAAGATTTGTTAAAGCAGAAATATCAGGAATCGAACCAGAAAGGCTGTTTGAGCTTAGACGAAAATCTTCTAGATACGTAAGGTCGGCTATAGATGCAGGTATGCTACCAACCAGATTGTTGTGAATTAGAGAAATCTTTGTTACGTGTGCCCCTGTTCGAGTTACACCACGCCAAGTGCCGACGTCAGTAGCAGTGTCCCAGTTAGTATGGTTAGTCCAAGAACTGCCATTAGTAGAAGTGTATAAATCTTCTAAAGCTTCACATTCGGCTTGAGGTATGGGTGTAACACCACCACCTAAGGTTGTTAAGTCTGTAACATTCGTACAATCAACAACACTAAAAGATGCTTTACTTTTTTGAGTGTTTACATAAACAACAAAAATAGCCACTAAAACAATGCAAAGCCTGACGAGGTTCTTTTTATTCATATACGTCTATTATACTACAAAACTAAAAACAAAAACTAGTCAGTTGTGTCTTCAGAGCCAACTACCCCACTTAGTAATGCATCAACTATTTTATCGATTTTACCACTCATTATAGTAGGTATACCAGACCAAGACTGACGTATTCGGTGGTCGGTTACACGATCCTGTGGAAAGTTATAGGTACGTATTTTTTCACTTCTATCACCTGTGCCTATTTGGTTAGCACGATTTTCGGCATATTTTTTATTTTCTTCTTCTTCTTTCATTTGCTGTAACTTGGCTGTAAGAATAGTCATAGCTTTTTCACGGTTTGCTAGTTGTGAACGTTCAGATGTAGAACGTACATCCATGCCGGTTGGTTTATGTATTAGACGAACAGCAGTTTCAACTTTGTTAACATTCTGTCCACCAGCACCACCTGAACGTGAATATTCGATTTCTATATCAGCAGGATTTATTTCAAAAGTAACTTTTTTACGCATTGGCAAAACAGCAACTGATGCTGTCGAAGTATGCACGCGTCCGTTTTTTTCTGTTGCTGGTATGCGTTGAACACGGTGTACACCTGTTTCATAACGGAAATATTTATAAACTTCTTTACCTTTTATTTCATAAACAGCTTCTTTATAACCACCTACATCATTTTCACTTATTTCAAGACGTTTAACTTGAAAACCCTTGGACTCGGCATAGCCTTGGTACATATATGCCAATTCGTATGCAAACAGTGATGCCTCGTCACCACCAACACCCGCACGTATTTCAAGAATTATTTCATTTGGAAATTCTTCTTCAGCCTTTTCAGCTTCAGTTATAGATTCAAGTTGTTTTTCTAATGCATCTAATTGCATAGTAATAGTATCTATATCAGTCTGACCAAGTTCAGCCATTGTTGGGTCGGCAGTTATCATGTCACGCACCTCTTGTAATTCATGTTGAAGTCTCTCGTATTCACCAGCGAGGTAAGATGTTTTATGATTCTTTTTTAGTGCTTCGATATCGATAGTCATATAATATTATTATACAGAAAATCCCAGATTAGTCCCGGAGAGATGCCTGACGCAGGCCGACTGGGCCGAGTCGACTAAATTCGCAGCAGCGAATTATAGGTAGCATCTCGATGGGAGCTAATCTGGGATTTTTTTAAGTTACTTCTTTCCAGCGGCAACACGTTTTTTAAAGCGGTCTACGCGTCCAGCAGTGTCAAGAATGGTTTCTTTACCAGTATAGAAAGGGTGTGATGCACTTGTAATTTCAACACGGTATAGTGGGTATTCTTTACCATTGTATTTTGTTGTTTCTTTAGTAGAAACAGTTGAAAGTGCCAAAAATTGCTTTTGGTTTGAATTATCTTCAAACACCACATAGCGGTTGTTTGTTGGGTGGATTTCTTTCTTCATACGTCAGATAATAGCACGTTATTCCAAGGTTTGCAACTGGTCTATTGTACCCTGGACCTTTTTAGCTATAGCCATAACAGAGTCGCCATAAAAAGCGTTAGGTGGCTTGCGTCCTGCCTGACAAGCCGAACCAGAATAGTACTTACAAGCGGCATTACGTTCGTTTGTATAAGAACCACCCGCAGCACCGCGATCTTGCAAGTACAGAGCCGTTGCCATTATAGCGTCTTCAGCATTCCATGGACTTACTGTACCTTTGCCTAAAGCTGAGGCAATTCGTGATTTATACGAATTCCATGTAGGTGGAATAAACTGCGAAGGACCCATGGCACCACCCCAACCACCACCTGATAATGGACATGATAAAGGTGTACCCTCAGGACTAAGTCCGAGTTCATTTACAATTTGTAGGTAGTCGTCTTGCCAGTTAGACTTTGCACGACCAGAAGCAACAGCTTCTGGTCCAGGCATAATTACTTTCCAGTTTTTACTTGCTGGATCGTTTGGCCTGTTACATGTACCAACATTTTTACCTAAACTTGATTCCTGGGTTATTATAGCCAATATCATTGCGGGTCGAACTCCAGTTTTATCACTAGCTTCTTTTGCATAACGCAGAGCGTCGCCGAACTCGATGGACTTTACGTCACGAAGTGCAAACAATTTACTTAAAATTGCTTGTTTTTGTTTTTGTTTTTCAGCAACTATTTGTTCGTATGTTTTTTCTTGAGTCTTACTTTCTGTTAGTAGTACTTTTTTCTGTGCTTCTGTGAGTTCAACAGTTTTCTTCTGGTGTTCAAGTTCCACCTTAGCATCTAACTGATCAGCTTTGTTGTTCTGTAGGGTTTGTTTTTCTACCTCAGTATCAGACTTAACTTCCTTTACCACATCGACATGGTCTTTTAATGATGTTTTTATCTGAGTAAATGAATCAAAATCATGATAAAAATCAGAAACGGTTTGGCCAGACAACAACAAATGTACTGGTGTTGTGTTATCTATTTCACGAGTTTTACGTAGCAAGTCCGCAATGGAATCTTGGGTTGAACTTATTTTCTGACCGAGATTATTAATTTTTTCCTGACGCTTACCTATTTCAGCGGTTAGTTTAGTTATAACTAAATTTCTGTTTTGAATTTCTAACTTTGCTTTATTTATCTGTGCGGTCAAGACACTTATGTCTTTGGTTATAGAACCTGTTTTTTGTTTTTGTTTATTAAGTTCTGCTGTCCATTGAGCAATTTGCTTATCAATGTCGTCAACTTCGTTTTGACACTGCTGGCGTTCTTCAGGACTAGAACTAAGTGTCAGATCTGTAAGACAATTAAATGCATATACTTTTTGAGTAGGTAAAATAACTTGGCCGACAGTAGCAACCAACAAAGCTATAATCATGAATATATGTACTATTTTACGCATTTATATAGTATAACATATAAAAACCCAGAAAAAAATCTGGGTTTTTATATTTTTATATTAATTCTGCTGTAAAACACACAATAAAGTAAAATTACTCACTAGCAGTTTCACCTTCTGCTTCGTCGTCTTTCTTACCTTTCTTTTCTACTTCAATATTAGCAATGTCTACAGGCGCTTCTTCTTTTTCTTCTACTAATTGTGCAACCAATGCCACAACTTCTTCAGGACTTGTTAATATAGTAACACCTGCTGGGGCCTTAATGTCAGAAACGTGTATTTTGTCTTGGTTGGTTACCAAAGATTCAATAGAAACGTGTAGTGCATGAGGAAGGTCTTTTGGTAGAGCTTCGATTTCAACTTCGTGTGTAATTTTAACCAATGATCCAGTACCGGCTTTAACAGCTGGAGATACGCCTTCAAATTCAAGTGGTACCATAACACTAATTTTCTTCTTCATATCGATAGCTAGAAAGTCTACGTGTATAGCATGACCACGAATCGGGTCGCGGTGCACATCTTGAACCAAAACACTATAGGTGTGTCCATCAATTGTTAAATCTACAACTTCAGATTCGCCAACTTGAGCAAACACTTTTTTAAAATCAGCTGCTGGAACAGAAATAATTGTATTTTCTATACCAGCGCCATAGACAACTGCTGGAACCATACCGTTATTTCGTACGGTTTCCAACAAATCTGCCTTACTTCGCTTTATTGCAGTTAATGTATTCATAGACGCTAGGTTACCACAAAAACCTCAATAAGGCAAATTCTAAATTTTGCCAAAGTCTATAATTCACATGTGTATTGATTATTGTATAAAAATGTGTTATTGTTTCAGAAGTTTTCGAGCCCTCAAAGGCTTATATTCTTTTCAAAATTTAAAATATTTACGTAAATGAGTTCACAAAAAATTAACTTACTGCTGTACACCGACAAAGTGTTCCATGACCAATTAGGCAAACTTATGGACTACCCACCGCAATGGATGCAACCATATGATCTTTACAGATCTGGTTACATTGAAGAAAACCTGGTTGCTGTAATGATAACAATGACAAAAAAACAAGGTCAAAACAACAACCTGGACGTAGTAGAGATAGAACTTTTTCATATGGGTACAGACCCTAAAAAACGTGAAAAACACCTATCTGTGACTTTTTGCTCTGGTGCATCAAACCACGAAGAATTTCTGGCCCATAGCGTAGTTGGAACCAGAAATTCAATACCTAAGGCCGGTGAAATTACGAAGATTTTTCGTGACTCGCCTTATGTGTTGCAAAAATCTGTCATGGTGGTACTAAGGTATTTACAAAGTAAAAAACTGACAAAAAAATCAGATTTCTTTGAAAAAATCTGGAATGCTTTTGAACTAAACAAAAAAGCAACCGTTCCGGAATTCATGAAGCTGATTCAGCAGTTGCTAAAGTAATTTCAGCACAAACACAACAAAACCCCGTGTTCTACATGAGCACGGGGTTTTTAAAATTTACATAAAACAGAACCGGTGGTTGGTACCACCGGCGAAGCTCTACGTTGAAAGTGTCCTTACCTTGCTATGCAAAAGGTATATTTATGTTCCGTAGGCCTTTCTGTGTCTATTTTTTTTAAAGTTTGTAATAGTGTACCATAAATTAATTTAAATAACTATACACCGTGAGAAATATCGTGACGCTCTTTTATAATATGCTCGCGGATGTACTGTATAGAACCACCAACTTTTTTACCAGGGTTTAGTATGTTTTGTGGATCGAAAATGTTTTTCGTTTTTTGGAACAAAGACACAACATATTCACCAAACATTTGTGTTAAGTATGGTGTACGTATTATCCCGTCGTTATGTTCAGCTGTTGTCGAACCACGATATTCTAATACAAGGTCGTAAACTTTTTTGGAAAGTTCAATTATTATGTCACCTGTTCCCGGCAGTGAAAAATCCATAAGTGGAATAATATGGAAGTTACCGTTACCTGCGTGGCCAGCAATAGTATATGTTATCGGGTATTGGTTTAATATAGTTTGTAGTTTAGGTAAAAATTCTGGCAAAATTTGTGGTGGCACAATAATGTCGTCTATAAAAGGTGCGGTATGTTTATCTTTTATATGTTTACGCAACAAGGCAAAAGACTCACGACGAATGTCCCAATACTTGTCAGCGTCGTTTTTATTTTTAGTTATACGTGTTTTAAAATTAAATGGTTTTAAAGTATTTACCAAATCAGTTGCTTGTTTGTCTATTACAGTTTGTTCTGTACCAGCAAATTCAACTAATAAAACAAGTTTGGGCATACCACCCGCTAGCATCATTATAGCTTCAGGCCAGAAACTCCACATAAATTTGACCATACCCCACAAGCCTTTCTTCTTTAAAAAATCTGGGAAGAATTTAATTGCCAACTTCATAGTGGCATCGTCGTAACTTTCAATACTTTCTGGATGGAAAGGCAAAACAGCATCTACGAGTTCACCTAAGCGCGAAAGGTCTTTCATAAATATAACAGCAAGTTTTGAAACAGGTTTGGTGCGAACAAGGTGGAATGTAATACCGGTTACAATACCTAATGTACCCTGCGAACCGACTATAAGTTTAGTTAAATCAAATATATCAGATACTGGATCATAAACGTTCCACAAATAATAACCGGCGGAATTTTTAGAAACCTGTGGCTTAGCACTCTTAATAACCATTTCATTTTCTTTTATAAGGTTATAGATTTCTTTGTAAACAGAACCTTCAAAATCTATCTGTGCGATTTTATTGTAAAGCTCCTTTTTAGTTAAAGGTTTTACAACATATTCGTACCCATCTGCAAAAACAACTTTTAGTTCAGCTATATAGTCTTCGGTCTTGCCATATTGTAAAGTTTTTTCTCCAGCAGAATTATTACCCACCATGCCACCAACAGCATTTATAGATTTCGAAGCTGTGTAGCATGGCAACAACAAACCTTTCTCTAGTGTAGAAGTTTCAAAATCACGGTAGTAGCAACCGGGCATAACAGACACACGACCAGATATAACAACTGGATGTGCATTGGGGTACTTGGGTGTAATAGTAAATTCATCCACTGTTTCGACTGGACCAAGTGCATTCATATACCTTGTAAAATCCATAACAATTGATTCACCAATAGCCCCACCAGCCATACAAGTACCAGCTGAACGTGGAGTTATCGAATAAACATTACCTAAAGTTTTTTGTTCTTTAACCCATTTTACAACTGCACACACATCGGCAGAATCACGCGGGAATACTACAACTTGTGGGCGAACTTCTAACAGACTGGCGTCGTGCGAATATTTATCCAGTACAGTATCTGAATTTTCTACATCACCTTTTATTATTTTTTTTATTTCTTGCACAATTTCCATAAAATTAATTAAACTCCCAAACCAATAAAACAATACTAATAACCCCAAGCACAGCCCCTATGGCTTGCACATTAGAAAAGCTTTCTTTATATATAAACACACCAATGCTTATGGCCAAAAGCGCCGAGACTATAGAAAATATTTCTGCTCCTCGTGCCAAACCAGAACCATCATAAACTGCTATTAACCAAGACAAATTACCTAATGCATATCCAGCAAAAGAAATAAAAGCAAAACGCATGCTACCAGTTATACCCCATTTACCAGCAAAATAGTCTGCAATAGCTTCGAATAATATTAACACCACTAAAGGAATGATCCATTTCATATTAAACAATTCGGTTAAATAATTTTAATCTATTGTAGACGACAACCTCAATAGCATCTACAGCCGGACCTAATATTTTTGCTGGGGTTATTTCGTTTGGATTTTCTTGAATAAACTTTTCTACTGCTTCTTTAAAAGCCAAACGTATTTCGCTATTTATATGAACAATAGAAATACCTGCCGTAATAGCATTTGTAAAATCTGAATCCGCGAGCCCAGAACCACCATGCAAAACAAGAGGCACACCAGTAATATTTTTTATTTCTTTAACTAATTGTGCATCGATATGTGGTTTACCTGTTTTTATTAGACCATGGATACTACCAACTGACGGTGCAAACAAATCTATACCTGTAGCGTCAACGAAATTCTTTGCATCTTCGGGTTTTGTCAAAACACCTGCACCTTCAGGAATAATGTCGCGAATAATAGAACCAGAACCAATATAACCTAGCTCAGCTTCAACTAAAATGTCTCTGCCTGTATTTTTAGAAACACTGCGTGCGTAGTCGACACACTGTTTTGTAACAGCAACATTTTCTGCAAAAGGTAGTTTTGCAGCATCAATAATTACCATATCAAAACCAGTATCAATACATTTTTTAACTGATTCAAAAGATGCATGATGGTCAGCATTTAAAAATATTGGGTAATTGTCGCGAGTACGTATTTCATTAACCAAAGCAAAAACCTCTTCTAGTCCAGCGAACTTTTCTTCCCCTTCTGAAACACCTATTATTACAGGAACGGGTGCACCTGTTTCTGCTGTAAGTTTTTTTGCAGCATTATATATACCATGCAGACCCTCTAAATTAGAAATATTAAAATGTCCTATAGCCACACCCTTGCTCTCTGCTTCATGTACATATTCGCGTAATGTTTTCATTGTTATATTATACCCTGTAGAAATATTTTAACCAAACACAGCAACCTATGATATAATAACGTAATGCAAAATAATAATTCTGAAAAAATACAATTTTTAGCTATAGGTGACATAGTAACCGAACCTTTTATAAAATTAAAAGATGCACAGGTTACATGCCAACTAGACAATGAAAACTGTGTGCTATCTATGCGTTACGGAGACAAAATTCCTTACGAATCAGTTACACTATGTCGAGCTGTTGGTAACAGCGCAAATGCTGCTGTGGCAGCGGCGCGTTTAGGCGTAAAAAGTGCCTTAATGTCATACATCGGTGATGACGAAATAGGTCGTGGTAATATTGAAGAACTAAAAAAGAACAATGTTATTACAGACCACATGGTTATTGCTCCTGGCTATGCATCAAACTACCATTTTGTACTTTGGTACGAAGTAGACAGAACAATACTTATAAAACACACTGAATTCCCTTATGATTTTCCAATGAATTTACCAGAGCCTGGTTGGATATACTTTTCTTCTATTGCAGACAACACACTACCATACCATTTACAACTTACTGAATACCTTAAACAACATCCTAATGTTAAACTAGCTTTCCAGCCTGGGACATTTCAAATAAAACTTGGCACAAAAGTTTTGGCAGAACTATATCAACACACAGAAATATTTTTCTGTAACAAAGAAGAAGCACAACGTATATTAGAAACCCCGGACGAGCATGATATGGCCGTGCTAATAAAAAACATCCACAACCTTGGACCTAAAAAGGTTGTTATTACAGACGGATCAAAAGGTCTAGATGCATCTGACGGTGTAAACATTTACACATTATCAGAATACCCAGACATCGCACCACCTGTTGAACGTACTGGTGCTGGCGACGCAACAAGTTCAACTATTGTAGCCATGATGGCAAACGGCATGTCTTTTAAAGAAGCTTTACGCTACGGACCAGTAAACTCAATGTCAGTCGTACAACATATAGGTGCACAAGCAGGTTTGTTAAGTAAAGAAAAAATTGAAGAATATCTTAAACAAGCACCTGAAGAATACACTGTGGTAAAACTATAAAATAAAACACCTCGTGGATGCGAGGTGTTTTATTTCTATAAATTATTATGCAGTGTGTTCTGCAACAACTGTTTCAGGGGATACATTAACTGCGTCTACTGTTTTATATTCTGTAACACCATCTTCTTTGTAATTTTTCTTTACATCTTCATAGAACTTTGCACTAGTAGCCTGCATGTAAGGCATTAACCAAAACAAACCTATACCAAAAGTTGGAACACACAATAATAACCAACCGATAAAACGCAAACCAAGGTAGAATAACTTTACCTTATTACCTTCCATCATTTTCTTACTTTTACGAAGTGCTTCTAATGGCTTAAGATTTGGCTCGTCAACTAATATATAGAATGCTTGCGAATAAGCATATGCGGCTATAATACCAGGTATTATCAAAAGCAATGTCCATAGAAAAACGAATAATATATACAACAGATATGTGCCTAATGTTCTTCCGTAATGATTAAATCCTTCAAACAACTGATCTACAGATACTTCTTTTCCTCGAGACAAGTTTAAGAAAAACAATGCAGTACCAAACATAAATGCACCTGTTATAAAGTACACTGCTATGGGGCCAATAAGAGGAATAAATTGAACTACCATTGATATAACCATTGATAAAACAACAACACCGATAGATTTACCCCAGTTACCTCTTAATGATTCGCGCGCCTGTGCCATAAGCACTTTATTTTCTGTTTTCATATTACAAATTATATAATAAAATTAATATTAACACAAACCACTAAACTGCCTAGAATTTAATCTTTGACGCAAAACCAAAGAAATCTAAACCTGTTATATCTACATACCATGTACCAGATATTTTTAAGAAATTGATTTTGTAAACAACAGGTAGAGGGTTAGTTTCTGTAGAACCAGTCAATGCAGGGTCAACTTTATATTCAAAAGTACATGATGCAGTCCTTTCTAACTTAGGTGGAAAACCTTCACTCTTTTCTCTAAATTTGCATTGGTCCATTTGTGGGTTTATAACTTCCGGTATTAACCCACCTGTCATAGCTTGAACTATGTTCCAAAATTTGATTTTCGGATCATTAATACTTTCTTTTAAACCATTTAACAGCTCCACAAAATGTGGATCTTTGTCGTTACCTATTAATTCAAAAGGTTTCTTTGTGTAATCTAGCAATGCTTGAGCGTCTTTATTAATACCAATTGTACGTAGTTGTTGTATTGCTTCTACTATAAGTTTTTCGTCATCTTGTATTGTTGTGTTTTGATCGTTCATTTTTTATTCTCTATAAAAATTATCTGCCTTTAAATTTAATTTTCTTATAAATGGATTATTTTTATTTCCAAATTATACCACAAAAAGATAAAAAACATCTAAAATTAAACTTATAAAAATACCTTTGAAAAAACAGCTATCTGTGGTATAATCGCACCTACATGTCGTTTATCCTAATACTCTTTTATGTGTTCACTTTTTTGGCTGTTTATGTACAGGTCTTCTTTTTGGTGACTTATTTTGAAAACCGCAATAAAATCATTATCCGTAGTGAACCAATAGAACTAGCACACTACCCTACTGTTACAGTAATAGTGCCGTGTTATAACGAAGAAAAAACAGTTTCGTTAACGATCGAATCTTTATTAGAACTTGCATACCCTGTAGATAAACTACGTATAATAGTTGTAGACGATGGTTCTAAAGACAATACATGGGATGTTTTGCAAAAATATAAAGATAACCCTCGCGTTGAAATATACAAAAAAGAAAACGGTGGTAAACACACTGCACTAAATTTTGGACTAGAACACACAACAAGTGAACTTGTTGGTTGTTTAGACTCGGACTCTTCTGTACATCCTGAAGCCCTGAAACGAATTGTGGCAATGTTTGATAACCCAGAAACAATGGCTGTTGCACCATCTATAGTTGTACGCAACCCAAAAACAATTACCGAATACGCCCAACGCGCAGAATACGACATGTCTCATTACAATAAAAAAATGTTGGCATTCTTAGAAGGTATACACGTAACACCTGGACCTTTTTCTATTTTCCGTAAAAAAGTTTTTGATGACCTAGGACCATATCGTAAAGCACACCATACTGAAGACCAAGAAATTGCACTTCGAATGCACAAACACGGTTATGCTATAGACCACTGCCCAGATGCATACGTATACACAAAAGGACAACAAAATATACCTAAACTATACCGCCAACGTGTAAGATGGATTTATGGTTTTATTAAAAATGCACAAGATTACCGTGAATTAATTTTCCGACCTAAATTTGGTGCAGTTGGTATGTTTACAATACCTTCAGGCCTGATATCAGTTTCAGCAACATTAGTATTATTAATGTTTATGATTTCGCGTTTATATACTTATGTTAGCCAAAAAGCTATACAATTTAGTACTGTTGGTTTCGGTTCATTAACCAGACCAAACTTTTCTTTTGATCTATTTTATGTTGATACACGTTCTTTCTTGTTTTTATCTATAATGTTGTATATATTAATAATCGTTGCACTGCTAAACGGACGTCGCATGATATATGGCCGTAAAGCACTGTCATGGGATATTGCATTATTCTTTATTGTATATACGGTTGTTGCTCCATTTTGGATATTAAAGGCAGTTTGGAACGCATTAACTAGCCATGAAGCAAGTTGGACTAAAGAGCGAGATTATTCATTAACAAAAGTTTAAATTATATTTTATGAAAAATGATTGGGGTAAATACATAATAGTCTTTATTATAACTGTGGCACTTTTTGCTGTTGCGGGCGGACTTTCGAACTTTTTCTCAAATAAAAAAGTTGACGCAATCCGTGTTGCACAGGACAAACTTTCTACAGACATACTTTCTTCTGAAACTCAGTTTGCTCTACTTTCTGAACTTTCATGCACCCAAGACGACGGCGAAGAAAACCTTTCTTCAGAACTAAGTGACTTGTCAGACAAAATAGAATACAGCGACAAAAACCTTAAAGGTAATGCAGATGCATTAGAACTTAAACGTTATTACTCACTCCTTGAAATAAAAGATTATCTACTAACCAAAAAAATCAATGAACGCTGTGGTCTAAAGCGCATACCAGTTCTATATTTCTATACAACAGCAGAAAACTGCACTGAATGTACAAAACAAGGTTATGTATTAACAGAATTACGCAACAAGTACCCTAATCTACGAGTGTATTCTTTTGACTACAGTTTAGACCTTTCTGCTTTGCGTGCATTGTTAAAGGTATACCACATTGAAGATACAAAACTTCCAGCTATGGTTATAAATGAAAAAAAGGTTACCGGTTTTCAATCAATAGAAGATATAGAAAAAGTTGAACCTAAAATATTAAAAATCGAAGCTCAGAAAAAAACTACAACTGATACGCCAGTAAAAACACAAAAATAAAAAATACAAAAACGGTTACAACAATAACCGTTTTTATATTTTTTATGCTTGTTTTTTAGTCTGTATATCTACATACCATACACCATTTACCTTTTTAAATTTATAGTTATATTCCTCTTTGACTGGTTTACTTGGGCCAATAATGTTATGTTCACCGCGAACCAGGGCAGTATCGTCACCCATGATCCATATTGCACCAGTGTTATTAAAATCTGCTGCGGTTCCATTATAGTAACTAAGCGATAAAAAGGACATTACCTTCTTAGCCTCTGCCTTGTCTTCCGCAGTAAGGTTAATATTTAGTTGTTCTTTTCTCTCAGGATACGCAGATGCTAGATATGTGTTAAAAGCATCAACATCTTCACTTTCCACCAAACCTTTAAACGAAACAAAAGCTTGCTGTATTGATTTTTGGTCAGCAGATAGTGGTAAAACATTATTTAATTTTTCTTTTTGATCTGCGGCTTTATCTACTGAATCTTCTTGTGTTAGTTGTTGATTGTTCATTTGTTTATTTCTATTGTTTTTATATATAAAAATTCCGCATATTACTAATATTATAATAATACTTATAATTAAAATTTTATTATATCAGTTCTTTTACTTTTGCTATTATACCATCAACCCCCATACCATAATGTTCAACAAGTTCAGCGGGGGTTCCTGACTGACCAAATTTATCGTACACACCAACAAAACCCATGTGTACTGGGTGGTTTTTAGCTAAACATTCAGCCACAGCACTGCCCATACCGCCTGATATTTGATGTTCTTCGACAGTTACAATTTTACCAGTTTCTATAGCCAACTTAGTAATAGACTCGACATCAAGGGGCTTTATAGTTGCCAGGTTCATAACTTTTACATTTATATTTTCTAGCTCTAATTTTTTTGCTGCAAGTAAAGCCTTATGTACTAATGCCCCTGTGGCAATAATACCCAAAACTGCTTTGCCGTTTTTTGGTTCGTACATAATTTGAGCCTTGTTTAGAGAAAAAGGTGTATCAAAGGTTGTTATGATTGGGGTTTTTTCACGAGCTAAACGTAAATATGCAGGCTTACCTAAAGCAGCCAAAGCCATGGTTGCTTTCTTAGCCTCGATCGCGTCGCAAGGTGAAACTACTATCATGTTTGGTATAACGCGGGTTATAGCAATGTCCTCGATAGCCTGATGTGTTCCACCATCAGGGCCCACAGATACGCCCGCATGACTACCAGCAATAATTACACCACGATCGTTGTAACATATTGTTGTGCGGATTTGTTCCCAATTTCGACCAGGGCTAAACATGGCATAACTAGATATAAAAGGAATCTTGCCCATTGCTGCCATACCCGAGGCTACTGATGCCAAGTTTTGTTCGGCAATACCAACTTGAATAAAACGGTTTGGAAACGCATCTCGGAACAAATGCATTTGTGTAGACTCGGTCAAGTCAGCACATAGACCAACAACACGCTCGTCTAATTTACCAGCTTCTAACAAACCCTCACCAAAGCCTTTACGAATCGGCACTTGTTCGACATCTGTATCAAAAAGTTTTGTATTTAGTTTTAGATTTGGGTTTAGCATATATAAATTTATTATAGCATCTAATCGAGAGTTTTATTAAAAACTTCAGCTAATTCTAACTGTTGATTGTACGACAAATAATCTATTGATTCTAATATGTTTTGCTTATCAGGGCTTTCAGAAAAACCAACTACTACTTTTAGTGCATTTTCTAGGTTAGTGTCCCGTCTATCAACAATAAAATCTTGCACTCTAAAATATTTTAGTAATAAACCAACTTCACCTGCAGAAAATTGTTCGGAATGGTTTTCTATATGTCGAGACTTTGCTTTAATACACAAATCAATACAAAAGTCAGTAATGCCTTTTTGTTTTTCAGCATTTTCAACAACAATACTCCATTCTCTATCTAGACTTGGAGAATTAAAACTAAAACTAACGGTATCTAATCTTTTTATTTCAAATATATTCATAGATTATTTCAATTAATATTCGTAGGAATTAATATTTTTAGCATCCCAATATGATATTCCTGTATTTTTCTCGAATTCTTTTTCTAAATGGTCTAATTCTATTTCTGTTTTATTATAATTATAGTATATTTTTATATATTCATTAAACAAAACGTCAGGGGTTTTTACTATTAAATCCATAGGATCCTTATTGTTATTAATAGCATACCAAATAGTATCTTTAACCTCCTGAAGATTTTTATAACCCAAACTTTTTGCATTAGAGTTTATTATTAATTCAAATTTATCACCTAGATTAACATACTTATTTACTACTTCATGATACTTGTCAAGAAATTTATTAACTTCATCAAGTAATGCCATACCTTCGGTACTAAATAAAACTGCTGGTTTTTTATATACTTGTTCTTGCATTATCCTTTGTCTCTTAGCAATGGCTTCGACGACATCAAAACCGTTGTCTTTCTTGCGCAAAACAAAGTCAACTATTTTTACATCTTTTGGTGACATATTTTTTGGTCCATTACTTAAATATTCACCACAAATTTCCGCAAAATATTCTACAGATTTAGCGTAATCACTTGTTTTAATACTTTCTACATAACTACTGACAAACCTGTCTGTATCATGTAAACGACTTTGTACATTTAATAATAAATCCAAACGTTCTTGTGCGTTTAAATCTTCGTTACATGACCAATCATTTGCATGACCAGATTCATGAGATAAAACTTCAATTAGAAAATTAGGATTATCTTTCATGCTTTGAACATGCAACAACATCTCTTTATCAAAGGTAGAATAATGGGCTGCTTCAGTACCTGATATACCATATTGAGCCATTGAATTAGCCAAACCTGTGGTATCATCAGTTATTAAAATATTATTAACTTCTTTATTAAACCAACCCTTAGGATATGTATTATCTATAATAGATTTAATATGTTCTGCGCTAACAGTGTCTTTTGTTTTATTTTTTCCAAAACCATGTTCAATAGTTATAGGTTTTTGTTCATCAATTATTATAGGAGTCGATTCTTTTCTTTTTATTCCACCAAGATATTCTTCTCCTTGATAAGATCTACTAGGATGATCGTCAAACCTCGAAATATATTTTTGTTTTCTAATATATGAATCACGATATTCATTTTTTTCAAAAAGTTCAGGGTTTCTGATTGAAAAAACTGGCCTTAATAAACCAATCATAACTATTTCACTTAGATCGTATTGACTTTGATGTCTTTCATCAATACTATTTTCAAAATTAATAAGGTTATCATCTACGTATTCCTTAAACTCTTCAGGTTTCTGTAAAAAACCAATTTGATAACTTGAAAATAATTTGGCTGCTTTTTCATATTTTTCTCTATATGACGCAGTATCATTTTTATTTTTATATTCTGCCAACATTTCTTTTGCGTTCTTATAATCAGCTTCTGCTTGGTTGCGTTTTTTTAATTCGAAACCAATAGAAGATACTGCATATACAGTACTTGCGTATAGTAAGTGCTTTGCAGTTTTTTTTAAAATTCTCTTGAACTTATCACCAAAAGAAATAGATTCTTTCTTTGCATCACTCAAAGCCTTTTCCAGTTTTTTATCAGTAATTTTTTCTGATGTATTTTCTGGTACTGGTGTTTGTGGTTTTAATTCTTCCATATATTATTCATGTTCACTTTTAATTTTACCACCTAATGTGCGGAGTTCGTTAAAGGCTTGCTTGTAGTCCTCAACAGCAGTTTTGGCATTTGGGGCGTAACCATGCCAGTGGTAGTCGCGTTCAAACTCGGGTACACCTTTGCCAGGTATAGTACGGGCAATAATAACTGAAGGTTTTTCAAATATTGCCTTGGCGCGGTTTATGGCATTGTCGATGTCGGCAAAATTATGGCCGTCTATTTCCTGAACATGCCAATTAAAAGATTCCCACTTTTTCGTAAGACTATCTAGGGGCACAACGTCTTCGGTATATCCGTCGATCTGTATATTATTACGGTCAACTATGGCAATAATATTGTGCAATTTATATTTTGCAGCTAACATTATAGCTTCCCAGTTTTGGCCCTCATCTAGTTCCCCGTCGCCTAACAAACAGTAAAAATATTTTTGTGATTTAAGATCAATTTCAGTAGACCCACCACCTTCTGGAACAAACATTCTGTCTGCTAATGCCATACCTACAGCTTGAGACAAACCAGAACCGAGTGGCCCAGAAGAGTTTTCTAAATAAGGTAAAAATTCGCGGTGTGGGTGGCCTTGTAAACGACTGCCAAATTTGCGCAATGTTTTTAATTCTTCAACTGGAAAATACCCACTATGGGCCATTGCTGCATACAATACTGGGTTGATGTGGCCATTAGATAAAACTAGTCTGTCTCGTTCAGGCCATAGTGGGTTTACAGGGTCATGACGCAAACCATAAAAATACATGTATGCAAATATATCTGCCATGCCCAGCGGACCAGCTGTGTGGCCACTACCAGCCGCCAGAAGCATAGTAATAATAGACTCGCGTATATCGTTAGCTTTTTCCTGCAAGTTAAGTATTTGCTTGTCGGTTAACATACATATATTATACACCATAAAAATAAACATTACAGCAAAAATACTAGGCATAACCTAGTATTTTTATTTTTTTCTTTTAGGTTTTTTAGCTTCGATTAAATCTTGTAATTCCTTTAAAAGCTTTTTATCTTTTACTACCAATGCCGCCACAGTTACCGGCCCGGCTATCGGCCCCCGCCCCACTTCGTCTATACCTACCACGTATTTTTTCATATTTACATAATACCACACTCAGATAGGACTTTAGGTCCTATCTGGTAAATTATCTTCTTCTAACAATGACATTTTACCTCTTTCTTTTCTGATTACAGAAATTATTTCTTTACAATATTTTTCAAATCCCTTTACACCACCAAACATTTTTAAAATATTTTCACCTTCTATTTTTGAAATAACATTGAAATTATTATTTTTATATTCTGAACTACCAGAGAAAACTAGGTGTGATTTTTCTAAAGGTATATCATGTACTTCGTTATTAAAATTTACATAACCAATCAGTTTTTTAAAATAATTATCATCATAGATATGATGCGATTTAAAAGCACCTTGCAACAATGCACCTGTGCGAGAATTTTTAACATTTAAATAATATGTATATCCTGCTTGTAGTTTTTGCATGAATTTAGATATACCCCCATCTTCTAATTGTTTCAAAATAAAATGAAAATGATTTGGATTCAAGCAACAACCAATAACAGAGATTAGCGGTTTACCAGATAGTGCTTCAGGCACTATCTGGTTCTTTGTTTTTCTTACATTTGATATACTGGTAATAACCTCGACATTATTAAACTCTAAAATACTTTCAATAAAACGTTCTAGGTCTTCTTTGCACATAAAAATATCACGCTTATCTACACCACGATTATATATATGATAATATTCACCTGTCACTAAAGGTTCTTTACGCATATTTTAATTATATCAATTCATAGAAACACCAGATAGTGCCTGAAGCACTATCTGTGGATACTGCATTAAAAAAACCGAACAACAATGTAGTTCGGTTTTATTTTTCACTTTCTCGAAGCCTCAATATAAGCTTCATTTGCTTCGGATTCAGGAAGAATTTTCAATTTATTTTTCTCAGTCGGAACATAAACACAGCCACATTCAGAACAATTAAAGGATTGTTCCATATCATAAAAAGCTCTTCCTCCAGGTCCGATTATTCCATTATTACCCGAGTAAACTTTTTTTAAATTATGCACCACAGCACCACCGCAGTGACATTTGAAATTAGTTGGTATGTGTGCCATATAACTATATATTTTGACCTAACTTTACCCATATACACCCCGTTTGTCAACATTTCGTCAGTTCGCGTAAAAGCGTATAATAGGGCCTATGGAAGTAAAGCCTTTTACTCATCTTCATACCCATTCGCATTATTCCCTATTAGATGGGCTTTCTAAAATACCTGAACTAGTAAAGGCTGCAAAAGCCGACGGCATGCAAGCTATTGCATTAACCGACCACGGCAACCTATACGGGGCTATCGAGTTTTATCAGGAATGTAAGAAAAAAGAAATAAAACCGATCATCGGAGTTGAGGCATACGTTGCCCCACGTAGCCGTTTTGACCGCGACCCAGGAATAGATAACAAGCGCTACCATCTAACACTGTTAGCGGAAAACATGACAGGTTACAAAAACTTGCTTAAACTTGTTTCCCTATCATACACAGAAGGTTTCTACTACAAACCACGCATGGACAAAGAAATACTAAGCACATATAGCGAAGGTATAATATGTTTAACTGGTTGCCCTGGTGGCGAGCTTGCACAAATGTTGTTAAATAAAAACATTCCAAAAGCTAAAGAAGTTTTAGAAGAGTGGATTAATATTTTCGGGCGTGAAAATTTGTATATCGAAGTAATGAACCATGCCGAAATAGATGGCTACCAAGAAGTTATCCAGCACCTTATTGCCCTATCTAAAGAATACAACATACCACTAGTTGGTACATGGGACGCACACTACCTACACGTCAGCGACGCTGAAGCCCAAGATACACTAGTTGCTATAAACACTGGTGCTGATATAAGCAACCAGAAAATGAGTATGAAAAACGGCAACTATTCTTTTATTACATCTGCTGAAGCATACGAATTTTTCCGCAACATTCCTGGCGCATACGACAACACTGCTGTTATAGTAGAACGCTGTAATTTAGAACTTACCTTAGGTAAATTCTTCTTCCCGGAATTTATACTACCACCTGGTACCAATGCCGACGACGTGTTACGCGAAACCGCATACGCGGGCATAAAAACCCGAGGTATAGAAATGGACGAAAACGTTAAAGCTCGTTTAGACTACGAACTTGAGGTTATAAAAACCAAAGGTTATTCTTCTTATTTCTTGATCATGCACGACCTGATGCGCCATGCTCGTGAAAACGGAATTTTAACAAACACTCGTGGATCGGCAGCGGGGTCTTTTGTATCTTATGTTTGTGGTATTACAAACGTAGACCCTATTTTATATAAACTACCTTTTGAACGTTTTCTAAACCCGTTTCGCCCATCGGCACCCGATATAGATCTAGATATTGCCGACGACAGACGCGACGAACTTATAGAATATGCCCGTCAAAAATACGGTGCTGAAAAAGTAGCTCAGATCGGTACTTTTGGTACTATGGCTGCCCGTGGTGCCGTACGTGACGTAGCCCGCGCATTAGGCTACCCATACACCACAGGAGACAGAATAAGTAAAATGATACCCATGGGTAGTCAAGGTTTTCCGATGACGCTCGACCATGCATTAGAAATTGTACCTGAACTCAAAGAAGCCTACGACAGTGAACGTGACGTTAAAACCATTATTGACCTAGCTAAAAAAATCGAAGGTTCAGCCAGACACATTTCAGTGCATGCTGCCGGTGTAGTTATTGCCCCTGGACCACTGACGGATTTTACACCCGTACAATTCGACCCGAAGGGTGGTAAACTTATAACCCAGTATGATATGTATTCGGTTGGTGAAGACGGTGTTGGTTTAACTAAGTTTGACTTCCTGGGTATACGTAACTTAGCATTTTTAGCTTCAAGTGTACTACTGCTTGAAAAAATAACTGGTAAAGTTATAGACCTCGACACAGTGCCAATAGACGACAAAAAAACTTTCGAAATGCTTGCTCGCGGAGAAACAGAGGGCTTGTTCCAACTTAACGGATCAGGCATGACACAAGCCCTAAAGAAACTGAAACCAACAACCATACACGACATAAACGTTATGGTGGCATTATACCGCCCGGGTCCGATGCAAACGATCGACGAATATATTGCACGAAAGAACGGAGAAAAACCCATTATCTACTACCACCCGAAAATGAAGGACTACCTTCTAACTACATTCGGGTTGTTAGTTTACCAAGACGACTTGTTGTTTACCGCTATCGAATTAGCCGGCTACGACTGGGGTGAAGTAGATAAATTCCGTAAAGCGGTTGGTAAAAAGATCCCAGAGGAAATGGCTAAACAACACGTTAAGTTCGTGGAAGGTTGTAAAAGCTGTTCTGGACTTACTGAACACCAAGCCGAAAAAATATGGGCACTGTTTGAACCTTTCCAAGGTTACGGTTTTAACAAAGCTCATGCTGCGTCATATGGTAAAGTTGCATATCAAACTGCCTACATGAAGGCCAACTACCCTGTTTACTACATGACAGCTATGTTAACAGCCGAATCAGGCGACATTGAAACCATTGGTATATACATCAACGAATGCCGACGCATGGGTCTGAATATATTGCCTCCATCAATAAACGAAAGTTTCCATGCTTTTACTATTGCAAAGGAAGACAGAGTGCCATTAGATAAAAGCCGAACAATACGTTTCGGTTTGTATACAATTAAAAACCTCGGTGGTGACATAGCCGACGCTATCATAGCAGAACGTAAAGCCCGTGGACCGTTTACCTCTATCGACAACTTCCTAGATCGTATGACCCATAAAAACTTAAACAAGAAGTCTATGGAGGCACTTATAAAGTCTGGAGCTTTCGACGACCTAGGTGAACGTAATCAACTATTAGTAAATTCTGAAGCGTTACTAGAATACAATCGCGAATACGCTCGTAAGTCAGACAGCCAATCTTCATTGTTTTCTATCGGACTTGCTCAACATCAACTAAAACTAACCCCTACAGAACCAGCTACTCTAACCGAAAAACTCAACTGGGAAAAAGAATTGTTAGGTTTGTATATTTCAGGACACCCGCTGGATAACTTTGCCAAAAGATTAGAAGGTAAAAACACGATCGAAGAAATTAAGAAATCTAAAAAGAAAACAGGTATAGTACAATTAGGGGCAATAGTAGAAGAAATTCGTAAAGTCCAAACAAAAACTGGTGAATTTATGGCATTCTTAAAAATAGCTGACAAAACAGGTTCGATAGAAGCAGTAATTTTTCCAAAAAACTACCGTGAATTTATAAAAATAGTAGAATCTTCACCAACACTGGGTATCGCCGGACGTACAACAGTACGTAATGACGAAAAAAGTATTGTTATAGAAAAAGTTATAGCCCTGGTTTAATATAAATATAAAATGTAAAAACCCTCGCCGAATGCGAGGGTTTTTACGAATCTGTTAGGCTTCGGTATTTTTAATCTTTGTCATGATAGACATAACTTGATTAGCATAACCTGGCACAACAGAAGGAGGGTTGTAGGTCTGGAGGATACCCGCAATATCTTTGTCTTTATAGTAAGAAGATGTTTTCGGGTGGTTACCACCTAAGTGTTGACCAATTTTTTCAATGGCACTATCCATTGTGTCAAACCCTACTTTACATGATGCCCAACCGAAGGGGTTGTTTGCATGTGTTTTACATGCAAACTTACCACCTGTTGATTCACGCACTGATAAAGCTGGAATAAGATATGGGTCAAGGTCGTTTTCATAAGCGACTTCCACCATCTTTGCACCATAGCCAGCTAGTGGCATATTGTGATCAGCATAATATTGGTCGATTTTAGCGGCTATCTCTGCACGTTCGCGCAAATCAGCTTCGCTTAAAACGGATACTTGATTCTGTACATTTGCATCTGTTAAGATCGTAGCGCTTCCTGGAGTCGCTTGCGCGATACTCATTGCCATAAGCGGCATTACTATCATTGACTGAAGAAATGTTAAATTGATTTTGTTTTTCATAGGTGGGGGTTTTGCTCCCTTAAACCAGTGGTAGAAATATTTTGCCCTAAAAGCAAAAAAACCTATAATCAATTAGTTGTACAAATATACTTCAAATTGATTATTCGGTTATGAGTCAAGTATAGCAAATTGGGGTCTAAAAGTCAAGCACTAAACATTGACTTTATATTATTTTGTGTTGTATTTAAATACAAAAAACCCTTATTTTATAAGGGTTTTTTGATATAAAAGACTTGATTTTACTGTATTCTTATGGTCTCAATTAGGTTCAAAGTTTCGGCCTTTAGAGACTGTTCCATGGTCTTAAATAGGCGTAAGCCTTCTTTCTTGTATTCGATCAATGGATCTCGTTGACCATAGGCTCGAAGGTTAACAGAACTACGCATATAGTCCATAGTTTCAAGGTGTTCTACCCACAAATTATCGTTTACGTTCAGTAAAATACGTCTTAGAACATCAAAAAAAGCTTCTTCACCTACTTCTTTGATCTTGTTAGCAACTATCTCGGGTGCCTTCTCGTCTATTTCAGAAAGAGATTCTAGATATGAATTCAAAACTGCCCGGTCACCTTCGACAATACTATTACGCCGTTTATATATAGCCGTACGCTGAGTATTTAAAACATCATCGTATTCCAAAGTGCTTTTACGTGCATCAAAATGGAAACCTTCTATTTTAGCTTGAGCATTTTCTAGTGTGCGACTAATTATTTTATTTTCGATAGGCGTTTCCTCAGGTATACCGAAACGACCCATCATAGATTTAAGTCTGTCCCCACCGAATATACGCATTAGGTCGTCTTCTAATGATACATAGAACACTGTTTCACCTGGGTCACCTTGACGGCCTGAACGTCCGCGTAACTGGTTATCTATACGACGAGCTTCGTGGCGCTCGGTACCTAATACAAACAAACCACCCAGTGCGCGCACTTCGTCTGCTTGTTCTGGTGTACATGGTTTACCACCTAGAGATATGTCCACACCACGACCCGCCATGTTAGTTGCAACGACAACACTACCCTTGCGACCCGCCTGGGCTATAATCTCACCTTCTTTTTCATGGTTCTTAGCATTCAATACAGTATGAGCAACTCCGGCTTGATGCAGATACGCAGAAAGCATTTCACTTTTTTCAATAGACACAGTACCTATTAATACAGGTTGACCCTTTGTTTGAAGTTCTTTAACTTTTTCTGCTATGGCTTTGAATTTACCTTGTTCAGTTTGGTAAATTTGGTCCATATGGTCAATACGTTTTACAGGTAAATGTGTTGGTATCTGTAATACATCTAATTTGTAAACTTTATAAAACTCCTCAGCTGAAGTTTCTGCTGTACCTGTCATGCCACCGAGTTTTTCGTAAAAACGGAAATAGTTTTGGTATGTTATGGACGCAACAGAACGTGTTTCGTTTTCGATTGGCACACCCTCTTTGGCTTCTACGGCTTGGTGTAGACCTTCAGACCATCGGCGACCTGGTTGCATACGGCCAGTAAAAGGGTCAACTATTATAACTTCGTTATTCTTAACTACATAGTCTTTATCTTTTATATATAATGCATATGCACGCACAGCCGTTTCTATATGATGTACATATTTTATACCTTTTTCTGTATATATATCTGTAACACCAAGCAAAGACTCGACATGGTTTATACCGTCGTTAGTTAGTTGTATGGCTTTAAGTTTTTCATCCACTGTGTAGTCGACTTCTTTTTGTAGCTTTTTTGCAACACTTGCTGAAGTTTTATAAAGCTCGTCAGATTTCTCAGCTTCCGAAGAAATAATTAAAGGCGTGCGCGCTTCGTCGATTAATATTGAATCTATTTCGTCGACAATAGCATAAACATGACCACGTTGACTGCGTTGATCCACAGAGTAAACCAGGTTGTCGCGTAAGTAGTCAAAACCAAACTCACTGTTTGTACCATAAGTTATATCTGCCTGATAAGCTTCGATTCGTGTACATGGTCGAAGTTTTTCGTACACAACACGGAAAGATTCGTCATCGTTAGTGTCTTCTGGTGCACTATGTGATGCGTCATATATATATGAAGTTTGTTGACCATTAATAACAGATGTAGATACGCCTAGAAATGCAAAAATCTGCCCCATCCATGTTGCGTCACGACGTGCAAGGTAATCGTTAACTGTAACTATATGTACACCCAGACCTGTAAGTGCGTGCAGATATGCCGGTAATGTTGCTACCAAAGTTTTACCTTCACCTGTACGCATTTCAGCTATCATGCCGCGGTGTATAGCTATACCACCGATAATTTGTTCATCGTAATGGCGCTGACCTATAACACGACGTGAAGCTTCTCGCACTAAAGCATACGCGCGGGGCAAAACTTCGTCGAGTGTTTTACCGGACTGTATTTGTTCTTTAAGTTTATTTGTTTCTAGTGGAAAATCTGCATCAGCTAATGCCTGCATTTCTGACTCAAAAGACGCAACCGATGCAATGATCGGCTTGTACGACAGAACTGTTTTTTCGTGCTTGTTTTTAAATAGATTTAACAATGACATGGAAGCATTATAGCACAGAAAAACCCGATATGCTATCGACATACCGGGGTTTTTCTTTAGTTAAAAGACTATATTTTTTTTGTCTTTTTTGCAGCTTTTTTAACAGCCTTTTTTGCTGATTTTTTAACTGCCTTTTTTACTGCTTTCTTTTTTGTTGCCATAAAAAATAATTGTGTGTGTATTTTTATTGATAAGCATAATGCACGACCTTTCATAATTAAATGAGATTTGCATTACTGCTACATTCATTATCGCAAACATTATTATCACTCGCAAATATATTTACACAAAAACTGTGGATAACTCGCACAAAAAATATTTTTTATTTTTTAAAATTATTTTTTTAAAAAATAATAATGTAAAGTTTACTATACACTATGTAAAAAAATGTTTTTCTACCCATATAAAACAATATTTTATTTACAAAATTTTTTAAAAATAATATTTTTAAAAATATTCTTAATAAAAATACCAAAATTTAGCTAAATTAATACAAAATACATAATGCCCAACAAAACACAAAAATGTTGCATTAATATTTAAATTCTAAAATTATTTTTTAATTTACAATAAAACATTAAAGGCCGGTACTATAACATACCGGCCTTTAGTATTTAGTTTATTACGCACTTGGTGCAGAAAACGGGGCAAACTCCACAAAGCCTATGTGAGTGCAACCGTTTTCTGCACAAAATGAACAATGGGTTTATTATATAGTATATTTAAATTTCGGCAAGGAATAGAAACACAAATCGCCCCGAAGGGCGATTTGTATGGCTTCCAGCACCATCAATTTAAAAATATCCGGTACTGTTGTGGAGTTCATCACTCACAGTACTAGTATAGCAAATATGCCCTAAATGTCAAGTTTATTTTAAATTTATTATGAAGAGAAAAAACTCTTCTTTCGAAGAGTTTTTTCATATTCTGTGCTCGTAAGCCGAATTCTGTTCTAATGGTATTTATCTAGGATTGTAGTTACCTACAACCTCAAGCGACTCTCCCACGTGCATAGCACGCAAGTTATAAAGTTTTAAAGTTAAAAGTTAAAAGATAATACAAATGCATCTACTTTATGAACTTTATACTTTTTACTTTACAAACTGCGTGCTATGCACGCTGGCACGGTCTTGCACACGCGTAAGTATTTAGCTCCGACGCCCTTACGGGGTCGGAGGGCCGACAAATCGTCGGCCCCGTTTCAGCCGGACTTAACCGGATCGTTTCTGTTCGCAACTCGTGCTTTACAGCAGACGGGTGTTACCTCCGACGCCCTTACGGGGCCGGAACCCCGCACCTTTCAGTGTCGGGGCCGCTACGTGTCCTAACTAAATAGGTATGTGTTCGGACTTTCCTCATCCGCCAGTTGGCGGACGTAACCACTTCGGCACAGAACTTTTTAAATATAACACTATTTTTCATATTTGGCAAATAAAAATCACACTGTTTAAAAGTGTGATTTTTATTTTTAATTATATTTCACAAACTCCACCTACACATGCCAATTCCTTTTTAACTTCTGTTTCGTCATGCATTTCGTAAGTCATTATTTTCGAAAAGTCGATGTTAGCAACTGTGCCTTTTAGTTCATTGTAACGTTGTTCAGTTATAGCTTCGTATGGGGCTAGTTGGTAAACATGGTTTGAACGTGGTAGGAATGATAGCCCTCCGACAATGTCCCAGTTTTTATATACCCAACTTGCTACCTCGATCCATTCGTCGTCACCTACTGAAACAGTTACTGAAGGGTTGTGTTCAGTGTAATTTACTTTTACAACTTTCCAGTGTTCTAGTTGGTCGATAGCATTAATGTCATCTTTGAATACACCACCCTTTGGTGCCTTAACCGGGAATTCCAAAACAAATGTATGTGCTGTGTCATAGGTTTGTCCAACTTCTGGAAAGTGTGGCACACCTTGGTCTTTCAACATTTTAAACAATGCATCGTTTGCTGAAATACGAACACGGCGTATGTAGTACTGACTGTGGCGTGGATGCATACCTGAAGATGAGTCTACTGTTTGAGAAAGGTTACCTGAAGGCTTAACACATGTTATACATGTGGACTCGGATATACCAAGGCGTTTTGCATATAATTTATTTATACGTATTGTTTCAGCGCGTAGTTTTGCAAGTACTTTTGGCGCACGAGCAACCTTACTGTCCCACTGGCCGGTTATAGACACACCTAGAAGTCTTTCTTTTTCACAGTTTTCTTTCCATTCTTTTGAAAGGTAACCAAACTTGGTTAATGAAGACTGGTATGTACCTAATATAGTTGCAATACGGATTTTCTTCATCAGTGTTGCCTCGGTGTCTTCAGCACGAGCTACAACTTCAGACAAATTACAGAATTGTTTTGAACGAAGAATAATTTCGCCACATGGATTTGTACCAATAGAACCAACAACATGGTCCTGGTCATCGATATAACCATCTTTCTTTAACATTTCTACGCGGCGTTTTGGTAACTGCGCAGGTAGTCCACCACGGTTAAATATTCCGCGTTCACCTGAACCAGACTTCATTAGTGCTACCCATTCGTCCATGAATTCCTCAGTGCTTGGTTTACTGTTATACACAGCCGAGTTGTTAGCCAACATGCGCTGACTGTCTGTGTTCCAAAACTGGCCCTTTTTAGCGTCACGCATTGCTTCATCATCAAGATCAGACAACGATATAAGCGCACTACGGCGCACACCACCCGAAACCACAACTTCACCTATTTTACAAATAATATCATGAGCATCAATGTTTGTTAGACGGCGACCTTGGCGGTGAAGAATCTTTGCACGAGTAAAATCAAGTAGGTCTACTAATGGTTGTGGTCCTGAAGATTTACCACCCATAGTTGCCAAACGTGCACCAGCTGGACGTAATTGTGAGAAGTTAAACTTGATATCGTTACCATCGAACCAAGTTTGCATACCTACAGCAAACGCATCAGCCCAACCTTCTTTTGAATCTGCAACTGTATAAGTAGGCAACATTTTGCCTGTTTGGTACGCGATTTGTGGCAAAGCTTGAATGTTTTGACTTTCGACAGAAAAACCAACACCGGTACCGCACATAGATATGTATATTATTTCAGCAAAATCCTGAATAGATTTAGGGGCAATAAATGAACAGTTATATGCACACACATTTGTTGCACGTGCTGGTTTACCTGCAAACTGCATTAAGCGCATAGAAGGCATGGCTTCTTGTTTTAGAATTGATTCACGAATTTCTTCGTATTCTTTTTTATTTAGAGCGTCACCAATGTTTTCACGCATGAAGTCCATGTAACGGTCGACTGTTTCGATCCAACATTCACGGCGACCTTCTTCCTCTATCCAACGTGCATAAGTTCGGTAATAAACTAGTTCCGCTAATTTATTACGGAAATACTTTGCAGATTCTTCAGCTTTTTTCTTAAAATCTTTAGTTACAACCACACCACTTTCTCGAAGAAGTTCGCGGTTTTTACGGAACAATATGTATGCTTTAGCAGTTTCCAGAAAACCAGCACGCATAAGTTCGGCTTCAACCATATCCTGTGCCATTTCAACAGAAGGTATAAATTTACCTTTCTTATTTTCTTTTTGTAAAGCAAGTAAACTTTTGAACACAGCATGAGCAATAGCAACTGCTTCGTCTTCTCCGGCATTTTTTTCTTTGGTATCTAAAAATGCTTTGTATATTGCATTTGTAATACGGTGTACATCAAATGGAATTATTTCACCTTGGCGGTTACGAAACTGTTTTATTTTTGCTAATTCTGCTTTCGAGAAACTTACTTTTTTGGTCATAGGTATTTTCTAATAATTGATAATAATTTTTTGTCTAACTATTGTACCCTGTTTCCTTTAAAAATTTAAGCCTTAGCAACCATTTTAAACACAAAAAAGACCATAACAAATCAATTTTAGGTTCATGTAAAGCAAAACGGAAAAATGTTTTTATAACAATGGTTATTTTTTACCGAGGTATACAGTGTCCCCGACTTTTATATTTTGTTTAGCCATTTCACCGGCTGTAACCTCGATTACAGCGTTGGCAATATTGACATTTGTAAAAATTTTAGGATATGTTTCGGGTTGCACGTTTTGTTCAATGTCCACAATACTACCAACACCTTGATCATTTACATTTACCCAAACAATGTCTATCGGATATTGCATTTCCTTCATCCAAAAACCATATTTACCAGAATTTTCAAAAACAAAAAGCATACCCGTATGTGGTAACAAGGATTTTGTACCAGACAAACCCTGTTCTCGGCGAGCCTCTGTATCGGCAACTGACACAGTATATGTAGTACTACCGATTAATATACGTTTTTGTTGTAAAGGAGTGTTGTCATATACAGATGGTCGTGGTTCAACTTTACTATATATAACATAGCTGATACCAACAATAACCAGGACTGAAACAATAATAGGTATAATCTTCTTTTTTAATTTCATGTGTGTATTATAGCAAAAACTTATTTATTTATATATAAAATATATTTGACTAAAGAATATAAAAAGTGTAGAGTAAAAATAAATATAATTATTTAAATCTATACAATTATGGGAATGCCAAAAAACCTTTTCCTGGTCAGACACGGACAGTCTGAAGGAAACCTTGCCAGACGGCAATTTGAAGAAACAAAAGATGAGAAAAATTCTTTCACCGAAGATTTCTTAAGTTTACACGAATCACAGTACGCACTAACTCCATTAGGAATAGAGCAAGCCAAACTAGCTGGCAAATGGTTAAAAGAAAACAATTTTACCAATTTTGACCGCATGATAGTATCAGACAATGTTCGAGCAAAACAAACTGCCGCATATTTAAATATTGAAAATGCAAAATGGATGATAAAATACAACCTACGCGAACGAGATGGGGGTTTGTTTAATGTTATTACACCTTCAGTACGTGATGAAAAATATGCTGACCAACAAAAGTTTTTTGATACTCAACCATTTCTATATAGACCGCCCCAAGGTGAAAGTGTTGCAGATCTATGCCAAAGAATAAAAATGGAGCTGGACACATTAGCACGAGAATGCGACGGTCAAAACGTTATCATTGTTTGCCACGGGCATGTTATGCGTGCATTCCGGATAGTTTTAGAAAGACAGCCATTGTTACAAAGTAATGCATATTTATCGACTGACGAAGAATGGGGTCGTGTACCAAACTGTTCGATTATACATTACACACGCCAAAATCCTGAATTTAAGGATATCGGTATGTCAGTACGTTTCGACTGGGTACGTGTTATACGCCCAGCAGGTGGTGGTGCATTAGAAGACCCATTTACACTGATAAAAAGGAAAAAATATTCTAATCAAGAACTCTTAGAAGATGCTGAAAAAAACCGTAAAATTTAAACTAAAATCAGTAATATTCTTAAACAAAAACCCTTACAAATGTAAGGGTTTTCATTATATTTTTTATTTCTTCTTTGCAAAGTAATGTCGGCTAAGTACGATCAGTAGTAGCAACATGAATATCAGTAATAACCAGCCGAACAATGATGTTGGGAAGAATCCTGTACCAAAGCCAAACAACGCAGCAGCACCTTGGCCATTACCAAAACCAAGAGGGTCAGAGGCTTTGTCTAATATTGTTTTGTCGCTTTTTACAGCAGTGCCAGTTTCTACTTTTGTAGAACTACCAGCAACAGTAGAAATTGTTTTGACATAATTTATGTCGCCACGAGACACACTGTTTTGGTCCATAGCCACAGCACGGTAGTAATATGTAGTTCCTGATTTAAGCCCGGTAATAGTTGCAGAGAAAACTTGCATATTGTTTATATTTAAGTTTTGTTGAGGTGTAGTTTGACCTAAAGCTGTTGTCGGACCGTATTCAAACCAAACACGGGCGTTGTTAGCTGTACCGTAAGCAATACCGCTTACTGAAATGCTTTTTGTTGTTGCTGATTTAGCCAGCACGGTAACTGTTGTTACATGGCCGTTAGAACCTCCGCCTCCACCACCTATTGATAAAGTTGTAAAAGGCATACTATAACCATACGCAACACCCCCCATGTTTGACACTACAGCACGAACTGAATACAAAGTATTTGGCTGTAGACCATAAACATAATTTGTACAAGAAGCTCCGTTTGCCAAAGTTTGGGCTTGAGTACGATTGTTAAAGTTTCCGTTTTGACCGTATTCAAAATACACGTCAGCTGTTGGGTAACCTCCAGTAGTAAAATAACAAGCCAAACTTGCACTTGTAGTGCCTATGTTATACACCGAACCAGTGGTAACTGTTGGTGCACTATAACCACCGCCACCACCACCCCAACCTGTTTGCAAAGTAGTGAAAGGGTTTGAATTATCAGACCCAACAGAACCAGCACTATTAGAAGCAATAGCTTGAAAACGATATTGTGTATTTGGAACTAAATTTCCAACATATACCGCACAAGAAGATCCGTTTGTATAAGTTTGAGTCGGTGTTAAAGTGTGTTTGTTGTTTAGATCAAAGTAATCAAAATATATATCAACAGAAGCATCACCCCCTGTAGTAAATGTACAAGGAAATACCGCACTTGTTTGAGTTATGCTATATGCATTTTGTACTGACACTGTTGGTAATACAACTGACCCTGTTCCACCCGCTTTTAGAGTAGTAAAGTAGCCGATAGTAGTTGAACGTTTTGTTGAAACACTATTTGTTGCAACAGCACGGTAGTAATATGTAGTATTAGAAACCAAGTTAGAAATATTTGCAGAACAAGTACTTCCTGAAGCAATAGTTTGTGTTGCTGTTTGATTGTTTAGATTTGTACTACTAGTACCGTATTCAAAATACACATCAGCTGTTGGGTCGCCACCGGTATTTAGTGCACATTTTACAGTTGCACTTGAAGTAGTAACGTTGTCATAGCCAGAAGTCATAATAGTTGGTTCACTACTAAACACAGAACTATCTGTTATTAAACTTGCTTGAGAACCAGACGGAAACTGCCCGTGGCCTTCAGCCATTATACGGTAGTAGTAACGTTTACCAGGAGTCAAACCTGTAATGGTTTTACTGTAAGACAAACTTACACCATTAACAGATTCATGTGGTGTATCGATAGAACCATACCAACCAGCATTGTCGGCATATTGAAACCAAACGTCCATGTAAAGTCCGTCTGTGCTGTATGTACCGTAAAGAGTCGCAGTGGTTGTGGTTGCAGTATACGAACCAGTTTGCACAACTACAGCTGCCTTAGCTTGGCTTGCACCAAACATAGCAAAAACTGCACAAAATGCGAAAACAAAGCTAAATTTTTTGATTATATTTTTCATCCCGATACTAAAAATTTAAATAATAATTTTATCGACTATACCCGTAATCAAAATTTTAATACGGGACAAGTATTTATATTATACCTTACTTTATAAGGATATCTAGGGATTATAACAAATTTATGTGTTTTGTCAAGTTTATGCTTGACTTTTAAGGCTAAATCTGCTATACTACAGTTAGAAAATAAAACAAATTTAAAACGTTATTTATAAAAAAATTAATTATGTACAACAAAATTCTTATCCTCGTTGCCCTCTTGTGGGCCTATGTTGGAGCTTCGGCTCAATCTTCTGATGTTACACTTTTTTACGCTAACGGCGGACAAAAGTGTATAATCCACAAAACATTGTGGAAAGGTGTTAAAGACACCACATACACCATAACCGTCGGAATTTCCGGCGTCGGTGGTTCATTTATGCCTGAGAAAATCTATACCCGTAAGGGTAATGATTCAGTTCAGACGATAACTGACACCATTACTGATGGTGCAAGCTTAGCCGGGTTGCCCGTTGCACAAAATGTGTGTGTGATGGTGAGACTTGTATCCACAGGAATCGTTGATACATTTTCTAACCAATTATGCGGTATAAACATTACCGACTCCGTCGTAAAACCGACAATTAGTTTTATTAGCAATCCGACTATTCAAACCAATGGTGAGATAAGTTGTTTTGTTAAAGTCAAAACTAACGGTGATGCATATGTGTTTAAATATGCGGCATACGATAGCGCCAGGGCACTAACTAATAAAAACCCTGACAGTATTTATGTTGCTGGTAGCACAAACCCGGTAAACATCAAAGTTGTTTTTGCTGTTAACATCGCAACAGGTACAAGGCTGTATTGCCGTGTATTAATTAGAAACATTGCCGGCAAAGACAGCACTGTTATTGTTAAAAGCGATTTGTTCTTGCCTAAACAGCAAGCTTCAACTGAAATCGACTCCGTATTACAAAGAACGAATAATTCTTTAAAAATCAGAGTCAGTAGTATTGGATTTGGTTTGCCAACTAAAACTTGGTTAACCTACCACAAGTTGAATTCGACAATCTGGTTTTACAGTGACACGATCAACACAACCGGTGATAGCATTCAGTACCCTGTATTTTTACTTTCAGGGTTAGAGTCTGAAACTGGATATGAATTCAGGTCGTACTCACTAAATGCTTTAGGTACAGGATGCAGTATGAACGTAACCGCATACACAACCAAAACACAAAACCCTGGTGTTTTCAGCGCCAACATAACCAAAGTTGAACCTGGATTATACCGTGACTTCACTTTATACTTTACAGTAACCAATAAAAATGGAACTAAAAGTACGGTGTGGCCATTAGTGTCCAATGACCTAAGTTTTGCTGTAGCTGACCCTCTTAAAAACTTTGTAATAAATGGTACTGTAGAACAAAAAGTAGAGAAATTTACCTTAAACAATACATATACCACCAAAAGATATTACATAAGGATACAGGGAATGAACGATGCAGGCCAAACAATGGCAAGCAATGACATTACCTTGGATTTAAGAGCCTGGTCTGTGGGTATAAACCCGCGGAATCAGTCAGTAGACCTTCAGTCAGAAGTTGGTGCGACATACCAACTGTTTGATATTAATGGAAAGTTAGTTTTGGAAGGAGTAACGGTTGAAGCGCATGAAGAAATCAGTCTTTCCGGCTTACCTGCAGGCACCTATGTTTACAAGTTAAGCAAGGGAGACCTGGTAACAATCGGAAAGATCGCAAAAAACTAAACTCTGTGGAGTTTGGCCCTGGCACAGTTGTGTCAGGGTTTTTTTATTTTTATACGTGGCAACGTAAATTAACGGCCGTTAATTTCCGTTGCCATTACACAATAACAAAAACCACCTTTCGGCGGTTTTTGTAGAGGATACAAACTTTCTTTTGTTTCGTTCTGACCAGGTCTTTCCCTGGCGTCAACATGGTTAAGGTCACGACATGCTTGGACCATTATGCACTCGATCGAGCTGCACAATATCGACACCATAAGTGTATATCTGGTTGAATAGATATAAACACGGTTTCAAATTGAATTATTCCACGACCAGCTTCCGCTAGCCGTGCCTTGTTACGACT
>CAYWWG010000001.1:0-56379 GCA_964461985.1 uncultured Candidatus Saccharibacteria bacterium | reverse complement strand
TATTTCTAATTTCGCGAATGTCTCTCTTGGTGACTCTACGGGGAATCGAACCCCGCTTCCATCCTTGAGAAGGATGTGTCCTAACCGATAGACGATAGAGCCATTTTTTATAACTTATGTATAGTACCATAAAACTGAGTAATTTCAAGAATTAAAAAGCCAGTTTACTTTCGGAAACTGGCTTGGTAATTAATTTGAAACCGGAAACAATTTTAATTGTTCTTTGGCTGTGTCTTCAAGAATTTTTTTTGAAGCCTATCATTGCATGTTCGGCCAATTTTTAGGTTTAAAAGTATGGTATAATTTATAAATGAATCTAGAATTTAATTCTCAAATAAAAGGCTTAAATAAAAATTTACAGGAAGATAATAATGAAAAAAAATTATCGAGAACAAAATTACAAAGGATCAAATATTTGAGCTTAGGTTTAATCAATCTGACGCAAGTAAATTAGCTGAATATATTACAGGAATTCGTCCTGACGACCCACGTATGCTTGAAAGAATAATAACAGATCAGAAAAAATTAAGGTTTAAGTATAAATTACCTACTCTTGAATCACGTGCAAAATATCCTGAAAATGAATATGAATTAATTTTGCAAAATATGGCTAAAGAGAACAACACTGTTATTAGAAGTAAAGATGAACATGTACGTTTTTTTGATACTTATAAAATGGCGAATGCAATTTATAATGATGAAATTCATTCTATTTTTATTGATATTAAACGAGGCTCAAAAAATGATTATGGGAAAAGTCTTGTAACTCTAGAGCATGAGCTAATACATAGTTATCAAGAAATTAATGAAAATCGTATGCCAATTGAACTTCGAGAATATGAGGCATATGTGTCTACTATGAATATGCCAAAGTTTAAAGAAATGCCGGGAGAGATTGAGTTCATTTTATTTTCTTTTTGTATAGGAGTTTCCACTAATATTTGGTATCAGCAAAATAAAGACAATGGAAAAGGTCCGCTTGAACCTGTATGGAGAAATCCGGAGTATTTTTTAAAAAATATTGATGGTTTTAGTGATGAAGATATCAAAACATATAAAAATTCTCGATCTTAAAAATAATACTAAAATTCCCACTATTTAATATAGTGGGAATTTTAGTATTATTTTATGCCAGTTATTGTAACTTCGATAAAGTGTTGTCTGTGGCCGTTTTTCTTAAAGTAGCGAGATTTTTGTTTGTACTTTATAACGTTGATAGTTTTGTTTCGTCCTGCACGAGCAAATTCAGATTCTACAGTTTTACCTGCTAGGTATGGTGTGCCAACTTCAGTTTTAGCTCCGTCGTCTACTAGTAGAACTTGGTCGAAAACTATTTTATCGCCAGCTTTGAATTCACCAGGAAGTTTTTCGATTTTAAGTGTGTCGCCTACAGCTACGCGGTATTGTTTACCACCAGTTGTTACAACAGCATAAGTGCCAGATGCTGATTTAGCTACTTTTTTAACTGTTTTTTTAGCAGTAGCTGGTTTAGCTTCGGCTTTTTTAGTTGTTTTTGTTGTTGCCATATGTCTTGCAAATATAGCATTAATTGTAATGTTTTGCAAGGCTTGCTATAATACACCCATGGTTTCTCAATATACTTATAAAAAGCTTACCTGGGTGGACATGACAAATCCAACACCCGAGGAAGTTCGTGACATTGCCGAGCGTTTTAATGTGCCTTCTGGTGTTGCCCAGGACTTGTTAACCAGTACTATGCGTAGCAAAGTAGAAGTACACCCAGATATGGTTTTTCTTATATTGCACTTCCCGCAGGTTACTACTGGTAGCACCCCTACACCAGACCATGAAATAGACTTTATACTTGGTCGCGACTATATTATAACTGTACACTACCAACTATCTGAACCATTAGAACGTATAACTCGTGCTTTTGAAATACAGAGCATGAACAACAAAATCGTAGCTGAACATGCAGGTTACCTTTTCTATGACATTATTCGCGAACTTTACGCGACTTCATTTATACAATTAGAAACTATAGACAATGACTTGGCACGAGTCGAACACGGTATATTTGAAAACAAAGAAAAGTTTATGGTACGTCGTATTTCAGAAGTTAACAAAAAACTTATCGACTTTCGTCAGTCTTTGCGTTTTCATCGCGAAGCATTACGGTCTTTTGAAGCACCGGGTAAAACTTTGTACGGTTCTGCTTTTGCATACCAGATCGAATCTATAATGGCTGAATTTAATAAACTGCAAACCATGTTAGAAATACATACCGATCTGTTACACGACTTACGCGAAACAAACGACTCGTTGCTGTCTGCTAAAACAAACGAAACAATCAAGGCACTAACAGTAATCAGTGTTATTATGCTACCTCTGACACTAATAACAGGTGTGTTTGGCATGAACGCAAACTTTACTTTAATACACCAACCGAGTGATTTCATATTTGTAATTGGTGCCATGTTGGCAACTGGAGTTGTTATGCTGCTTTTCATTAAGGGCAAAAAATGGTTATAATAAATATTACATATGGATATACATTTATATAACTCGAAAAGTCATTTATTAGAGGTTTTTAAGCCAAAAGAAGACAAAACTGTAGGTATGTACACTTGTGGGCCGACAGTTTACAGTTATGTAACTATTGGAAACTGGCGTACCTATACTCTAGCTGATTTGGTGTATCGCACACTTATACTACAAGGCTATAAGGTGCAATATATAATGAACATTACCGACGTGGGTCACCTAACTGGAGACAATTCTGGTGATGCAGATACTGGCACAGATAGGCTTGAAAATGCAAGTAAAAAAGAAAACAAATCCGTTTGGGACATTGCCACATATTATACAAATGACTTCATGCGTGGTTATGATCTGATGCATTTGTTACGCCCGAACCAGTTTGTAAAAGCCACAGACCATATAGCTGAACAAATTGCTTTAATCGAAAAACTTGAAAAAAACGGACTTACATACCAGATTACAGATGGTGTATATTTTGATACAGTTGCCTATGAAGCACTTGGTTATACGTATGGCGAACTTTCAAACCTCGACCATATACACGAAGGTGCTCGTGTAGAATACAATACAGAAAAGAAAAACAAACGTGACTTTGCGTTGTGGAAGTTTAATAATTCCGATGAGAAGAGACAGATGGAATGGGACAGTCCATGGGGTGTTGGTTTTCCCGGTTGGCATATAGAATGTTCTGCAATGTCTATGAAGTATCTTGGCGAACAATTCGATCTTCATATAGGTGGTGAAGATCTAAAAAGTACTCACCACCCTAACGAAATAGCTCAGTCGCAAGGTGCTACTGGTTGTGTACCTTTTGTTAATACATGGATGCATGGCGCCTTCTTACTTGTTGACGGTGGTCGTATGGGTAAATCTATGGGTAATGCGTACACAATAGACGACATTATTGCCAAAGGTTACAGCCCAATGGCACTGCGATATTTCTATTTAACTGGCCACTACCGCACACAAATAAACTTTACTTGGCACGCATTAGATGCTGCTAATAATGCATTACAAAAACTATTTGCATTTATAGATAGTGTGCCGGTTACTGGTGATGCAAAATTTGACGAAGGAATAATTGATTCTGTTTATCAAGACAAAATGCTAATGCGTATAAACGACGACTTAGACATGCCTGGAGTGTTAGCTATTGTATGGGAACTTGTAAAAGATACAAAAATAGAACCCGTCAATAAAAAAGCCACATTGCTGTGGGTAGACGCTGTGTTAGGTTTAGGTTTAGCTGAAGACCGTACCGTGACTATACCACACGAAGTGGCTGCATTAGTAGAACAACGCGAAGATGCCCGCGCTAATCGCGACTTTGCCGGCTCTGATGCATTACGTGCCCAAATACAAACTCTTGGTTATGAAGTACTAGATACTAAAGACGGGCCAAAAGTAAAGAAAATATAAATAAAAGTCTTATTTAGTAAGGCTTTTATTTATTTAATGCGTCTAGTTCAAGGTAGAATGTAGAACCAAGGTTAGGTCCGGCAGATTCGGCCCAGGTACGGCCGTGATGGGCTTGGGCAATTTCACGGGCAAGATATAGACCCAGTCCACTACCACTACCATTCATTTTAGAACCTTCACCGCGGACAAATTTATTAAATAAAGTTGGTAGTACATCAGGTTTGATACCCATACCAGAATCTTGCACGGAAAATACAATTCGCGGGCCAACTTTTTTAACTTCAACATTTATTGTTCCGTCTTTAGTATATTTTACAGCATTATCAACAAAGTTTAGTATTATTTGGCGAATCTTTTCTTTGTCACCTACTACAACATGGTCTACACCCTTTTCTTCTGTGTAAGTTAGTATAATTCCTTTTTTACTTGCTATAACCGCCATGTCTTTGCATGTATCGGCAACTATTTCACCTAGGTTAAATGGAGTCATTTCATACTTCATACCACCTGACTCTATTTTAGTAACGTTTAGTAAGTCTTCAACGATCATAGCCAGATTACGACTTGATTCATTTATACGATCTACAGCTTCTTTTGGTTTTTGGCCTATTTCACCAAATGAACCTTCAATCAACATAGATGCATAGCCACGTATTGCAGTTAGTGGACTACGTAGTTGGTGCGAAGCTAAAGAAAGAAATTCGGTTTTAAGTTTGTCTAGACTTTTTAGTTTTTCGTTAGCGTCCTGAAGTTCCTTGTATAAATATGCTTTATCTAGGGCAACAGCAATAACGTCGACACAACTTTTAATCGAGTCTTTTTCATGGTCGTTCATACTGGTATAGTCACGGTTTAGGCCAAGTAAAAATACACCGATAACTTTGCGTTGTATTATCAGTGGGTGTAAGACTACTGTTTTAATATGCGACTGTTGGGTAATAAGTTGTAGTTTTTCGTCTGGTAAGTCCCCACCCCAGATGTCTTTGATGTCGGTTGTTAAGGTAGAAACTCCAGCATAAACTGTTTCTTTTAAAATAGGTTTAGATTTTACTGGGCTGATTTGTATATCACGGAAAAGTATACCCATACGTGCCATAGATTCCATTAGTCTGGCAGACTTTGAAAATGAAAATGGTTCCAAAGTATCTTTTTCCTCATTAAAAGAAAAAATACCAACAACTTCAAGGTTGAGTTCTGTTCGAACGGTTTCGGAAATCTTTTCAGATAAACTTGAAGGGTCTAAGGTTAGTAAACTTATTTGGTAAAGTTTACGCAACAAAGAAAGAGTTTTGTTGACAATTGCCAAGTCCAGGTTGCGTTTGTAGATTTCCTGAGTAACTTCTTGCAGATTTCCGGGGCTTTCTATTTCTTTTTTTGATCTAGAAAATAGTCCCATATATTATTGTAGGTTTGGTGGTATTTGGTCTGGTGTTAAGTCGGCTAACAGGTCTTGAGCAGCTTCTTTGCATACTTCGTTCGAAGCTTTTCCGAAAAGTCTGGCATACTGAGCAACAAGGTTGTTCAGTATTTCCTTGGGGTCGCCGACTAGTTCCACCTCGCCTTTTTTCTGGTCTATTATCTTGAATCCAGATACTTTTTGGGCTTCAGACCAAGCCACCGGGCCGATAACCAGTTCTTGTTCGTGTATTATTCTTAATGATATTTGATCAAAGATGGTCATAGTAATAATTAAGATTCTTTAATTTTATTAAAGACTATTTGTAGCCTAATAAGACTAAGTGCCATAAGCAAATAAGATACCATATACATTAGATCATTAACACCTTCCGGTATATAAATATTTCTACTTGCTTGATAGAGAAAAGTGAAATCTGAAATATACTGCATAACTAGAGCTGCAAGGAAAAGTAGTATCGAATTTTTTATAATTCCACCGAGATAATTTTTGGTATATATCAGTAGTAATATTAATATTGCAATACCTACATATATAGCTTGACCTATAGGGTACCCTAAATCAAGGAAAATTGATAACGGGTTGTCCCAAGTATATTGGTGTCCGCTAAGAAAAATAATATATGAGGCAGCGACCATACCTAAGGGTATAATAAAAGCCATTGTTTTGTGGGCCAATGATTTTAAAGACATCGATACTCTGGATATTCTACCTATAAGTAATACTCCGTATATGTAGAATGGTATACTTCCAAAGAAACCAATGTCTCCTATCGAAGGGTAAAGTGCTTCTCCTGTTTTAAAGATGTAATAACTGTAAACAGTTTGTCCAAAAGATTGAAAGAGTAATCCAACTGAAAAAACAAGCATGGCTCTACCAAGCAAACTGCTGAACCCACCCCATGATTTAGCATTACGTATTCCCCATACCGCACCCCAGATTGCAATAATTTGATATGAAGCACCCCATGCGAATGACCATGGATTGAAAGACCCTTCTACTTGCGGTACAAAAAATAGTGCGATTCTCCACGCTGTTAAAATAATAAACAATGACAATACGGTTATAATACCTTTATTCTCTAAAAAATCTCGTGTAGTTATATTCATAGTTTTATATACATATTGTAACTTTTAGTGTTTACTATTGCAAGTAAAAAGTTACTGTTTTACAGAGATTGTATATTTTTTTAGAAAGAAAACAGGATCATAAGATGCCTTCCATTTTTTTAAACCTTCTATACCAAGGTCTTGTTCTAAGTTTATGTATTTGCATCCAAATTCGCTCAGTAAAATTGCAGCTTCTTGCATAAGTAGTGCATAAACTACATTTGATGAATTTAAATCTGCTTGTTGAAAATTACCAAGTGCATATTCTGTATTTATAATTTCGTTTATCGAGTAGCCGACAAGTTTGTTTTCAATAAAAGCACCTATAGAAAAAGTGTGTTTATGAGAAAATTGTAAAGATTTTTTCAGTGCACGGTATAAATGTTGTGCATTATCTTCACTTATGCCTCGTTGTTTTTCCCATTCAACTGAAACTTTCAAAATTTGTTCGGAAATTTCTGGTTGCTGAATGTCAATTACTTTCACGGTAAAAATACCAGAATTTTTTAACTTGTTTATTAGTTTCCTTCTGTTGCTTAGTTTTCTTTGTGACCCATCATGGGGCTTTAGTTTGTCTATAGATAAAATGTAGTCAAAATTATCTCTGTCTTCTTCTATTTCAAAAATCTTAGCATCAATATTATCAATAATTATACCTGGGATGAGTTTTAGACTAGGGTTTATACCCTCTTTTTTAGCAAAACTAATTAGTGTTTTGATGGTTTCGTTAATATCATTTTCTCCTAAAAAAGAGTAAAAAGGTTCACCGGTAAGGTAGTCAGTAAACCTTACTACTAGATTGTTGTTAAGTTGAGATATGCGCATTTCACCTCGTATGTCCCAACTCCACATACTGACAAAGTTAAAATCTGAATATGGTGGGTACGCACTGGTAAATTTTTCTATATCTTCCTTGTCAGATAGTTCAATTTTTTTAAATTCGGGAAATTCAGGTATCATATAATTCTTTTGCGTATCTATTATAACACGTTTTATGCAAAAAGGATAATACTACCGATTATCATTACGCTTATGGCCAGAACCTTTGGTACTAGAACTTTTTTGGACACATTTTCATTTACAATAGCTGGGAAGAATTTTGTACCAATAAGTGTAAACACAAGTACTATCGCAGGTTGGAAGCTACCCACTAGGTATACCATTGTTACTGGTACCAGTAGTAGTGCGTAGTTGGTAAGCAAGTTGCCTATAATGGTAAAGCTTTCACTGAATGTGTTAAGTAAAATTATTCTTAAACCACCCTGTTTATTCATGGTTATAAACTCATTGCGGTATTTTGGCACCATTGTATATAGACATATACCTACTATACCTAGGCCAACGTATTCCCAAAAAGAAGATAACCAGAAACTACCGCTTATTGTTACAAATTTAAATATTACACCACTTGTGGCTATCATTAGACATGACAACAGCATATACAAAGCTGATTTCCATTTAAAAATTCTTTTTTCTGCTGAAAAGTCAACTGAAATAATAGTTGCGCCCATTAAAACGACTAAACCACCCAACAGTTGGTGTGTAGTTAGTGTCTCGCCCAGGAAAATGTAACCTAAAATAAAACTAAATATTGGCACAGTTAGAAACCATGGTACTACTGCAGACACATCTTCTATTTCAAGTGTGTACAAATACAATATAACCCAGGCTATAGACATACCCCCAGTTAACATTAGTAGTAGTTTGTCTAATATTGTTACGTCTAATACCCCGTGTGTAAAGATACCTATTAGTACAGCCACTACTACACCTATCAAACTTGAAAATAAAACTAACCCACCGGAACTTCTTTCACCAGTTGAAAATTCTGAAACTAAATATTGGTCAGATATGTTTACAAAAGACCAAAATATTAGCGCGGAAAATGCAATTAAAAACCATGTCATAAATTATTTCTGGTAAGTCATATACTTTAACCCACGCTTTACAAAGTTTATTTCCGTGTCTTTTAGTTCAAATGCGTTGGTTAGGTATTTTATAATGTATTCGTTGTCCATGCCGTTTTTACATGTGTATACATCGGCTGTAACAAAGCCTTTTTCAGGGAATGTGTGTATAGAAAGGTGGGACTCTGCTATAACTACTACCCCACTCCAACCACCTGGGTCCTTGATATGGTTCGGTTCAGCAAAGTATACAACAGGTTCTGAAAGTAACCTCATACCCAGTTTTGTCGGTAAATCATACAAAATATTTGCAACTAAATCTTTATTATTTAACTTTTCGTAACTACCCCCGTAGCCGTCTAACATTAGATGTTCCCCAAAATGCGATTGTTCATTCATGTATTTATTATATCATATTGAGAAATAAAAAATTCCCAGGTGCTGAACACCTGGGTTATCCACATGGGTATAATAAAAGGCTGAACGTTTCCGAACAGCCTTTTTGTAATTTTTCTTAGAAAATATCCTTTATTCCAAAAATCATTTTGATCCATTGAGCATCATTTTTTAGGATTATGATATAGTCCCAATACGGAGGAGGTAATGCTCTGATTTCAAAAAAAGTATTTGTTTTTATGACTATCTCGGCATCATTTTTCGGTAAATATTTTTCAGCAAATTGATCGAAATATCTTTTTGCCACTTTAAAGATGTCATCTGTCATTTGTAGATATGTTGTGTCTGTGTTTCTTGACACAGTTAATTTTTCGTAATTTAAGTCTTTAGGTATTTTTGCATTACCAAAACCAACCTTTGAATCCTCAACCTCAAGATTCAAGTAGTCTTTCAAAACTATGCCGTATTCGTTGATAAAATTAAAATCATCGAAAAGTAACGGGTGTAATGTAATTTTATTTGCTGGCATTTTAATGTCTATTTAATTGTTATTAGATCTATTTAGTTATGTAAAATACTATATTGTTATATTAATAATGTCAATATTTGGACATAAAATTCCCAGGTGCTGAACACCTGGGTTATCCACAGGTAAAATAAAAAGACCGAATATATCATTCGGTCTTTTTATTTCTACAAGCCTTCTGCCTTTAATTCTACCACCAATGCCTTTTGTTTTTTAGATAACGACTTTGGGAAGTTGATTTTTACAGTTACCAGTAAGTCGCCGCGGCCACGGTGTGCTGTTGGCACGCCCTTGCCCCTAACACGTAGTATGTCGCCATGCGGTATACCTTCAGGTATTCTTATTTCTATTGGGCCGTCGTAGGTGTCTATTTTGTAGTTTGTACCTAACAATGCGTCGGTCAATGGAATATGAATGGTTGTGGCCAGGTTTGCACCTTCACGTCGGAAGTTCTTATCAGCGGTAACGGTAATCTGTATGTACAAGTCGCCAGTTTTACCGCCACTAATTGCGTCGCCATATCCAGACATGCACACTGTTTGCCCATGTTCTATACCAGCTGGTATGTTTATATTTATTTCTTCGCTATGTCTGTGTACACCGGTGCCTTTACATGTGGTGCAAGGTTCCTCTGGTACTTTACCCACGCCATGACACATATTACATGTAGATTTAGTTTGGAATGTACCCATAAACGAACGACGTGTTTCTATAACTTGGCCGCTACCTTTACATGTGGTACAAGTTTTTTTAGCTGTGCCAGGTTTACCGCCACTGCCATGACATGTGTTACATTCGGCTGTGCGTGTAATGTGCACTTTTTTCTCGACACCAAACAAAGCTTCTTTGAATGTTAGGTGCATAGACATCTGAAGGTCTGAACCACGTTTTTCTCTACTGCGACCGCCACTACCAAAGAATTCACCAAAAATGTCGCCCAAGTCGCCCATGTCAAAGTTACCACTTTGTTGTTGGAAACCGCTAAAGTCAAAACCACCAAAGCCACCACCGAAGCCTTGCCCGCCCTGTCCACCGAACTGTGGACCATCGGCACCAAACTGGTCGTATTGAGCACGTTTAGTGTCGTCTGATAGTGTTTGGTATGCTTCGTTGATTTCTTTGAACTTGGTATCATCACCCTTGTTTTTGTCAGGGTGGTATTGATGTGCAAGTTTATGAAAGGCTTTTTTGATTTGGTCTTTATTTGCCCCCTTATCAACGCCTAATGTTTTGTAATAATCTTTGGCCATAAATTTTAAGTATAGTATGTTTAGACTACAAAGAATAGCTCCCATCGCACTGCTACCTATAATTTTCTGCTGAAAATTTAGTCGACTCGGCCCGGTCGGCCTGCGTCAGGCAGTGCTCCGGGACTATTCTTTTTTGTCTTGTCCCGCAGGGAGCTATTCCTTGTCGCGTCTATTTATTCTTTTCCTTCTTCTTTTACTTCCGCTTCATGAATTTCTTCTGCCTGTGTTTCAGGAGTTGGGTTTGCGTTTTGTTCTTGGCCGGCCTTCATCATTTCTTCACCAATTTTAGACATTTCTGTAGAAAGGTTTTCGGTTGCAGTTTTGATTGCAGACATGTCTGTGCCATCCTTTACTGCGCGTAATGCTGTAATCTTTTCATTAACACCAGTTACGGTTTCTGGTTTTACTTTACCTTCAGCATCCTTCACAGCTTTTTCAGCAGAGTATATTGTCATTTCAGCGGTGTTCTTCATATCTACTAATTCTTTTTTCTCTGCGTCTTCCTTGGCGTATTTCTCTGCATCTTCTTGCATACGTTTAATATCGGCGTCGGTTAGGCCAGAAGAAGCTTCGATGCGTATAGACTGTTCTTTGCCACTTGTCTTTTCTTTTGCTTTAACATTAAGTATACCGTTGGCGTCTACATCAAAAGACACTTCAACTTGTGGCATACCGCGTGGTGCTGGTGGTATACCTTCTAATACGAAACGGCCAAGACTTTTGTTGTCAGTTGCCATTTGGCGTTCACCTTGAACGATGTGTATTTCAACACTGGTTTGGTTGTCGGCTGCTGTTGAGAAAACTTGAGAACGAGATGTAGGTATAGTCGTGTTGCGTTCTACAAGTTTTGTTGCAACGCCTCCTAATGTTTCGATACCAAGTGACAAAGGTATAACATCCAACAATAGAACATCCTTTACGTCACCTTGTAACACACCAGCTTGCACTGCAGCACCTAGGGCTACAACTTCGTCTGGGTTAATGGTGCGGTTTGGTTCTTTACCACCGAATAGTTTTTTAACTTCTTCGATAATAAGTGGCATACGTGTTTGTCCACCAACTAAGATGATTTCGTTTATTTCAGACATTTTAAATGGACTTGCTTCCATTGCGCGTTTTGTTATGGCAATAGACTGGTCTACATAAGATTTAGCCAAAGACTCTAATGTTGCACGTGACATTTTCATTAACAAGTGTTTAGGGCCTTCTGCACCTGAAGAAATAAACGGAATATTTATTTCAGTTTCCATTGTTGTAGAAAGTTCGATTTTTGCTTTTTCAGCAGCTTCGTCTAAGCGCTGTAGTGCCAACGCATCTTTTGTTATATCTATACCTTCTGTTTTCTTAAATTCAGCTGCGATCCAGTCAATTATTTTCTGGTCAATGTCGCGTCCACCCATGTGGCTGTCGCCGTCTGTAGACTTAACTTCTATAACGTCACCAGAAACTTCAAGTACTGACACGTCGAATGTACCGCCACCAAAGTCGTAAACGACTATCTTTTCTTCTTTCTTAGTATTAAATCCGTATGCTAATGCTGCGGCTGTAGGTTCGTTAATAATACGTTTTACATCAAGGCCGGCAATGGCACCTGCGTCTTTAGTTGCTTTACGTTGTGCATCGTTAAAGTATGCTGGTACGGTTATTATGGCTTCAGTAATTTTTTCGCCAAGCTTTGCTTCTACGTCGGCTTTTATTTTAGCCAAGATCATTGCAGAAACTTCTTCTGGGCGCTTCCATTCATTACCAATTTTAACTTCAACACCACCATCTGTTCCAGCTTGGATTTTAAATGGTAATGTGTCTTTTACTTTTTGTATTTCAGGGTCGGCAAAACGGTGGCCCATAAAACGTTTAATACCATAAATGGTGTTTTCAGGGTTTGTTACCGCTTGACGTTTAGCAAGTAAACCTACTAAACGGTCTCCGTTTTTGCCAATAGCAACAATAGACGGTGTTGTTCGTGCACCTTCTATGTTTTCTATTATTTTTGGTTGACCACCTTCGATAATGGCCACCGCACTGTTTGTTGTTCCTAAGTCTATTCCAATTATTTTACTCATATTATATATTTGATTAAATTAATAATTTATTTAAATATCTTATTCACTATTTGGCTTTTAACCATATTTCTTCAAATTCATCTTTACTTATAACAGAAGCTTTAAATTCCGGATCACTATTTAATTTATCTAAAGGAGGCATTGCAACATCTCCTAACTTTGTATCTTTAGAAGAATCTTTTGCATCTGCGTAACCTAGAGATCCGTCAGGAAATACTTCTACTTTTCTAACTTCAAACCTATCGCTATCTATTTCAGAATAAAGGTCAATCGGAAAATCTTTTGATTCATGAATCCATTTTATTTTTATGTATTCCATGAGGCATATTATATACCCACCTTTTATTTTTGACAAGTATTTAGCGACCGCAAAAGACTTGTAAAATATAATATACATGATAATATTGGAGTATGTCAAAAAGCGAATCGAAAATTCCTAATATTAGCCATCCGCCAGCTGGCGGAAACGGAAAAAAATCTCCTATTTCAAAGGCTATTTTAAAGGCTTTAGGCGACAAAAAAGTCTACGACCTACTAAGTCTTAAAAACCAGATAAAGAGTGCCTTAGAGGCCAATAAAGGGCCAAATAAAGCCGATGGTTCGATAGACTCACCACAAGGTAATAAAGCAGAATATGCAGTTACCCGTGCTGTAAAGAATCTAACAGATGCTGGTATGCTAGAGTCGCTACAGTCGGACAATATGGACTATGTTCGTCTAACTCGAGAAGGTAAACAAAAACTAATGTCGTTAAAACTGGACGATGACACGGTTATAGTACCAGCAACATGGGACAGACAATGGCGTGTGGTTTTGCTTGATCTACCAGAAAGTCGTAAAAATGAACGCGAGAGTTTGCGTTACTTACTTAAAAAGGCTGGTTTTGTTTGCTTGAAAAACAGTGCATGGGTCTCGCCCTACCCGCTAGAACATTTGTTTATTAACATTAAGAAAGATTTGGGTTTAAATACCGAACTAATGGTATTAGTTACTGACACCATCGACGAAGACACTCGAAAATACCTGTTCGAAGTTTTTATGAAATAAATATATCAGATCAAGAAATAGTCCGATCGAATTAAATTTTAGAATAAAAAAATGGGCCACCTTGCGGTTACCCATTTTGTTCTGGAAAGGAATTAGATAAAAACTTCCTTAAACCAACCATCATCGTTTTTGTCGTAAGGGTCATTTGTTCCGTGGGTTATAAGATATGCCTCAATACAAATTATAGGTATTAAGCACTTTGTATCTTTCAGGATTAATCCTAAAATTCCAAAAAATAATACCAAGAATGTAGTTAAAACAATTAACTTCACAAACCTTTTGGAGTTAAATACATAATGTACTCTAGTCTCATCACGCTGATCGTTTTTCATAATATGCGACTTTTAAAATTTAATTAAATGTAACACATTTTTTAAAATAAGCAATTAAAAAAAAGGGGTTGGTTGCGAACAACCTCCCCTTTTTCAACCTTTAAATTTCAGTTATGAACATTGTCTATTGTATTATAGCAATATCTATTTTTTTTGTCCAGACATGTACGCGGGCTGGGCGGATGACTTTGTCACCCATACGGTAGCCGGACTGTATAACACTTGCTATAGTGTGGTCTTTACTACTGTCGTCAGTTAAAATATTTTCGATGGCTTCGTGTAGATTTGGGTCAAAAGTCTCATCAGCTTTACCTACTTTTTCTACGCCGTAGTCAGACAGTGCCTTTAGTAGTTGTTGTTGGATGTATTCTATACCCATGCGCCAGTTAGCATCAACTTTTTCCCAAGCCTCCTTGTTGCCCATTGCCATATCGAAACTATCTAATGCCGGTAACATGTCTTCTACTAAACCAGTAGTTATGTATGCACGTAGGTCTTTACGTTTTTGTTCCTCACTTTTTTGTAAGTTTACATAGTCAGCTTTACTGCGTTGCCAACCAGTAAGGTATTCGTCGCGTTCAGCACGAAGTTTTTTTATTTCAGCACGAAGTTTTTTAGCCACATCTTTGGCAGGTAATGCATTACCGTCTTCGTCAGATTCGACAAATGAAAAGTCTTCTTCATCTTCTAATGGTTCAGTTTTTTCAAAGATGTCGTTCTTTTCGTTATATTCTTCAGTCGGTTCATCTGACCCGGGCTTTGCAGAAAAAGGCTCAGTAGCAAACTCTGCCACTTCTTTTAATTCCTCTATTTCATCTTGAATTATTTCTTCTTCAGTATTCATATGTCGGCATTATACCCCCACACCTATTTTTTTGCAAAAAGTAGGTGTGGGGACATGCCAAATTACCCATTTTAATTCAATACAATAAAAACCCCTGCTTTTCAGCAGGGTTGGATTTTTCTAATTTGTTTCTGTAAATCAAAGAAATCATTTTTTATTTTTCCGGTCTGCTTCTACTTGTTGATTCACCTTGAACACTTTGGCATGTAATGTGTAGTAGTAGTTAGCCCCATTTTTAATTAAACATCCATCAATAAGTAGAATAAAATCAGCACCCCTTTTTTGTCTTCTCTTGTGCATTCGTAAAATTGAGTTTTCGTATGCCTCAAAAGGAGTAATTCCGGTTCCTGTTTCACACAAATTTTTTCTCATTGAAAAAACATTTATTGCATTTGGAAAAATATCCTCTGTATCAACCGACCAAGCTTTTTTTATTGGTTGTTTTTCCCTGCCCCAATACAATGCTTTTTCAAAACTAAACATCGTACGTTCTGGATCAGGTATGTATGCAGGTAGTCCGAAACAACTAAGTATATTGAGTCGTTTCTCGTCATTTTCAGTGAAATCTTTTAGCATAATTTATGGTGTTATTTTATTTGTATACTACACCATGTCTATTGGTTGTCAAATATAAAAACACCACGAATGTGGAGTTTTTATATATGTCGTAACGATTAACGTTTTGACCAGGTTGGAGCTTTACGAGCCTTCTTAAGACCGAATTTACGGCGTTCCTTAGCACGTGGGTCACGTTTTAGTAGACCTGCCTTTTTCAATGGAACACGTAGTTCTTCAGTTTCTTTAACTAAAGCACGAGTTATAGCGTGGCGTACAGCTTCAGCTTGTGAATGTATTCCACCGCCTTTTACTGTTACAGATAGGTCATATAGGTTTTCTACAGAGCCTTCTTTAAATGGTGACAAAGGTATTGAAGCTAAGTCTGGAGTCATGAAGTATTCCTTCATTTCTTTACCATTAACTGTACATGTTCCCTTGCCTTTTGGTGTCATGTGTACGATAGCGGTAGATGTTTTACGTCGGCCGATAGCGCGAATGTATGTTTGTGTTTTTGTAGCCATAAAATTATTCTGTCGTTGTAAGGTTTAGTATAATTTTCGACCGTAATTTGTTGATCGGAAGCATGCCGTATACAGCAAGCTTGATAGCTTCGCCGTAACCTTTTTTAGCAATCAACTTTTCTAAACTATCTACTTTGAAACCACCTGGGTAGCCAGAATAGCGTTCGTATTCTTTTTCTGTAAGCTTTTTAGGTTGTATTGAAAGTTTAGATGCATTTGTAACTATTACACGCACATTTGGTACTTCGTTTTTAACGTAATGAGGACTGTTTTTACCAGCAAGTTCCATTGCAATTTGTGTTGCAAGGCGACCTAGTTTTTGTCCTGTTGCGTCAAATGTTGTTGTTTTTGGTTCCATATAATTATACAAGTTGTATTACAGCTAAAGGTGCACCATCAGACTTGCGTTGAGGTAGTTTGATGATACGTGTATAGCCACCAGTACGACCGATGTATTTTGGTGCAATATCATTTATAAGTATGTTTGTTTCTGGTTCTTGGTTCATTAAGCGAGCCATGATAAGACGGCGGTTTGCCAATGTTGGGTTAGTTGCCTTTGTTATCAATTTCTCGACTAGTGGACGAAGTTCCTTGGCTTTGGCTGCGGTTGTTGTTATTTGTCCATGACGAACAAAAGAAGTAGCAAGACCGGCCATAAGCGCACGTCGCTGGTTTTTATTTCGTCCAAATTTTCGAACTGAATTATGGTGTCTCATAAGTTTTTAATATATTTTCGATTACTTAAGGCTAATACCGTAATCTGCTAATATTTTTTTAATTTCTAAAATGCCTTTTTCGCCGATGCCTTCTATTTCTAGTAGGTCGTCTGATTTCTTTCTAGCAATACCACCGACAGTACGGATGTTTGCAGATGTAAGTGCGTGTAATGTACGTGCAGATAGTCCTATAGCGTCGATGCGTGTTTTAAGTACTTCTGCCATGTCCACATTATCAGCTGACTTTGTTTCAGGTTCTGATTCTTCTATAACTTCAGACTTTTTTGTAGCAGGGGCTTCTGTATGGTTTGATTGGAATTCAACAATTGCCTCTAATTGCTTTATCATTATCATTACTGATTCTTCTAGAGCAGTCTTTGGTGTTATAGAACCATCAGTTTCAATGTTTATACGAAGACGGTTAAATTTGGTATTGTCGCCAACACGCATGTCTTCTACATCGTAACTCACGTTACGAATCGGAGTAAACAATGCATCCAGTGCGATAGTACCGATTTCAACTTTTTCTTTGCGGTGTTGGTCTTTTTGTAAAAAGCCCATACCTTTTTCTAATGTTATTTCCATTGAAAGAGCTGCTGTTTTACCTGTTAGTTCGCAGATATATGCATCTTTGTTTTGCAAAGTTGCTTGACCAGGAACTTTTATGTCTGCTGCTGTGATCTTACCTGGGCCTTTTACGTCTAATGTTGCAACAACAGGTTCGTCGCCATCCATAGCAAAACGTACTTGGCGTAGGTTAAGTAAAATGTTTATCACGTCTTCTTTTATACCTTCGATTACCGAAAATTCGTGGCTCACGCCATCGATTTTCACCGAAGTTATAGCAACGCCTGGTAGTGACGACAGTATGATACGGCGCAAAGAGTTGCCCAACGTGTAGCCGTAGCCTGGGTATAATGCGTCGATTTCAAAAGTACCTTTAACGCCATCGTCTGAAACGATGCGTGGCTTTGATGGAAGAGTTATTGTGTGATGTAACATAAAATTTTGTTTTTATAATTAATAAAATAACGAGAAACCAATTAGCGACTGTAGTATTCAAGCACAGTGTTAAAGTTCAAAAAGCCTTCCACGTTCTTAGGGGCACCAGTAACAGTAGCTTCCAATTTTTCAAGATTGAAAGACAACCATGCAGGCCATGCGTATGACTTTAGTTTTCCAGCAATATCAGTAAACAACGGACTTGACTTACTACCATCACGAACAGTAATTACGTCTTTTGCAGATATGTGGTGTGATGCGATTTTGACTTTTTTACCATTAACCAAAATGTGTCCATGAGCAACCATTTGGCGAGCCAATGCACGTGTATGTGCTAGGCCAAGGCGGTATACAACGTTATCTAGACGAGTTTCTAGTAGTTCGTATAGCTTGTCAGTAGCTGTAACCCCTTTTGTTGTAGTTGCTATGTCAACATAGTTTGAAAGTTGTTTTTCAGAAATACCATATGAAAAACGAACGCGTTGTTTTTCAAGCATTTGTGTTCCATATTCAGAAAGCTGTTTAGGCTTTTTGTCGCTTTTTTTACGTTTAGCTTCAGATGCTACGAATTTTGGTGTTTGACACTTTTCGTATAGTCCAACGCCTAGACGGCGACACATTTTATACTTTGATTTTGTTATCATATCAATTAATTATATTTTTATACGCGGCGAGGCTTTTTAGGTTTTGGTCCATTGTGTGGAACAGGAGTGATATCACGAATACCGGTTATTTCGATATCGTATGCCATAAATGCACGAATAGTAGGTTCACGTCCTGAACCAACACCCTTAACTACAGCGTCTACACTCTTGATACCAAGAGCCTTTGACTTTTCACCAAGAGTTTCCCCTACTTTTGATGCAGCGAAAGGTGTTCCTTTTTTAGCACCACGGAAACCAAGCGCCCCTGCTGATGCTGCAAATATTGCATTACCGTTTTTGTCAGTAACAACAGCTTTGGTGTTGTTAAAAGTAGCTTCCACATGAAGTGTACCTTCAGCAATTTTCTTTTTAGGAGCCTTACTAACTCGTCCAGTATCTTTTTTTGTTTTAGTATTAGTTGCCATATATTTTTATCTTATGTTTTTTCAGTCTTACGCTTACCACTTGACATTGTTTTACGAACATTACCACGGATTGTTCTAGAGTTTGTTTTAGTTCGCTGTCCTCGAGCAGGTAACTTCTTCATGTGGCGAGTACCACGGTAAGCTTTAATGTCTTTTAGGCGTTTAATGTTTGATGCAACTTCACGTTTTAAGTTACCTTCAATCTTATGACCTTCTACTAGGGCACGAATTTGGTTTTCTTGCTCAATAGTAAGATCAGAAGCTTTGATACCGCGATCTATGCCAACTTGGTCAAGAATTTTGCGAGAACGAGCCATACCAATGCCGTATACGGCAGTTAGTGCGTACTCTAAACGCTTTTCATTTGGGATTGTTATACCGACTATACGCATATATTTTTATTGTTTTTGTTTATGTTTAGGGTTCGAACAAATAATATGCAAATGGCCTGCACGTTTGACCATTTTGCACTTCTCACATATTTTTTTAACTGATGCTTTTATTTTCATATTTTGACTTATTTAAAGTTTTGCCTTAATTTACAACAGTATTTTCGAATTACACTGTTGCCAGGAAAAAGGCAAAAATTGGCCTTAAACTTGTATGGCCTAGTATATACTATTTATAATCTTTTGACAACCCTTGCCTTACCCCCATATGGGTCTAACAGCATTTCGACATTATCGCCCACCATAACCTTGATACGGTTAAAACGCATTTTACCAGCAAGGTATGCAGTAATGATGGTACCGTTAACGTCCACACGAAACATTGTGTTTGGTAGTGCTTCTATTACAATTCCTTTTACGGTTTCTTCTTTTGAATTACTCATGTATGTAGATATAGTATACACGTATTAGTTTTGTATGTCCATACGAATACGCTTGAGGTCTAATGGTAAATTTCTTTCGAACCAAGGGTTTGTGGTAACTGTTGCAGAATCAATGGTTTTAAACCCAGAAAATATAGTGTCTACAGAATCTTTTCGTACACCGGAAAGTGCCTTCTGAAGTTCCTTTAAATCAACTGACCAGGTAATAATACCGTTTCCAGTAAATTGCAAGGACAATGTCGTAGTGTTTTTAGGGTCAGTTGGTGTAGTTGTAAGCACAATATCTGACTGTTCTATACCTGACACACTGTATGATGGTTCTTGCAAAGAATGTTCACTGTGAGTAAAAATGTATTTTTCAATGTCACGGTCGCGGAATAAGTATGCCGTTAGTGTGGTGTTCTGTGAAATGTCGCGTACAGCAGTTGGACTTTCTTTGATGTTAATAATAGGGTCAGCTTTGTAAACTACTGCGTTTTTATATATACGATATCCAGGAGGAATCTCTGCATTAGCTTTTATAAAAATTTTATTTTTAGCAGACTCCTGAATGTCTTTGGTAATAGTATTTACTTCGTCATCTGTCATAGTATACATATTTCCATTTGCACCACCGACAATACCTAAACCCAGTGTTTTTGCTGTAAGTAAATTAGATTTGCTTGTATAGTTCGGGAAGGTAAAAGTTGAACTCGTTGTGTCATATTCCACCCCATTTTTTTCAGCTTCTATTACTACTTCGGTAGATCCTGGAATTATAATTGTGCCTTTTTTAGTATACCCTGGTATGGTTGCACCATTTAAAACTACATAACGCATTCCGTTGGACCCAACAGAAACACTACCCTTTTTCAGAGTTATTTTTTTAGGGTTTGCGTTGTTTTGGACTAATATCGAACCACGAGATTTTTTTGTAGTAAGATTTTTAGTTCCATAGGTTATGGTTTGCTTATATACATCCTCGATAACCATAACCTCAAAAGGTGTACCGTCAGTTTCGTTGTTACCACTACTACGTGTTGCCGTGAAAGGTGTATTTGTAAAAGCATAAGGCACTTGTTTTGTTCGAATAGTTACAGTTGCTTTGGCATACATATGCCATAAATATACACCACCAGCTATAATCGTTACCATAAAGAAAAGCCATAGCCAAATAGTTTTTTTATTATGCCGCCTTTCGTCAAAAATATCTTTTTCTAGGGGTCGATATGGTTTACTTGTTGTCGATTTACCTAAAGCTTCAATTATAACCTTTTTTTCTTCAGCGGAATTTTTTTTAGTTGTAACAATATCGCTGATTATCATGACATTATGATGGGGTGGATTTTATTAATAGTTAATGTGTAGACTATCAATGCATAGTCGTGGTCTGTAACATTAGGTGCAAAAGAACAGTATTCGTATATTGAAGGTGCAGCAAAAGCTGTTACTGAAAACTTTTTTTCAGTAAGCATGTATTGGCTAAATTCTTCACGTTTTATGCAGTCTGTATACCATAGAGTTAAATCACTTTCACTTACTAGAAAAATGTTATGTGGAAGTGACACATTGTTTGATAGTTTTACTAGTAGACCTTGAAAATCTTTCAGCCATTCATTACGAACTGGAGCAACAATTTCTTCGACTCGCGCAGTTGTACTAGAGTCTGCTTGCCCGTTTAAGACACTACGAAGTAAAGCAAACGCTTCAGCTTGAGTATAGGAATATCCTTGCATTAATGATCGGATTAATGTGTTCTGACCTGAAGGAAAAGACGCAGCATGTAGTAAAACATTGTCTTTAATAACCGCTATATCGGTTATTTCTCCACCAACATCTATTAGTAGATAGTTTGGTAGGTCGATAAACATGTCGCGTATTAACCCGTATGTTGCACAAATATTAGAATGAAAATGTATATTTCTATCAGCTAAATTAATGTTTTTTTCAATTGCCAACTTGATGTCGTTTATAATCTTTTGGGGTGTTAATGAAATAAATATAGACACATCAAAAGTTGAACCTTTTTTGCCTATAGGGTTTTCTATTTGGTAACCATTTATTCGTGAACTAGTAGCATATTGTTCTATTATGTTCATTTCGTGGTATGGACGGTAGTTGATAAATTCAGTCTTTTGGAAAAGTTCTATTTCAGTCTGTATTGTTTGTTGTATAAATGCATTAGTAATTGTAAATGGAACATTTTTTTCAGTATGAACAGTTCTACTATGTGACACATACCATGGTGTGTGTAAAAAACAGTGCACCGACTGTGGTACAGGTAGACCTGAACTAACCAATAGTGCACTAGCCTCAGAAACTGTTTTTAACATTGTATCTAGAAACAACGGAAAGTTAAGTTCGTCTTCGACTTTCATGTATACGCGTTTGGAAAAAAGTATAGTGGGTTTACTATCCCCGTCTGCACTAGTTGAAATTTTAGCTAAGCAAACTCCAACACTACCAGACCCAATGTCAAAAATTGCAACGGTGTTTGATTTTAAACCAAAACTAAATCCCATAATGTATATAGTATAACATAAATGATAACAAGAAACACATCTCGACACTCGGTCGGGACCCCGACGTATACGTCGGGGTTATTCTTTACCTACTAATTTTTCTAGTTCTATAATGTCTTGCTCGATAGATTTTAAAGCTTCGACAAAGAATTCTGGTTTTGTTGTATCTATACCTATTGATTTAAATATATTTTCCGGGGTGTCGCTCTCTCCTGCTTTCATAAATTGGTTAATTTTTTCTATATATGTAGGATCTTGTTTGTATTTGTTATATAGTGCAGTGCTGACTATCTCGCCATGAGCGTAGGAATACACATAAAAGAAATAACGTATATGTGGCCAACGGACAAACAAAAATCCGTCATCTTTTGTTAATTTACATATTGGACCAATGTATGAAGTAAGGTGTTTGTTCATTAGTTCGGCCATTTCGTCTTTATTCATAGAACCCTTTTCATTTATTGTTGTATGTAAATCTTTTTCAAAATTAAACAATGCAATCTGTCTAAATATAATTGAAATACTATTTTGTAGTTTTTCAAACAGAGCGACCATTTTTTCTTTTTTAGAAAGTGTAGGAAATATTTCATCGAAAACAAAATTCTCAAAAAGTGTACTTGCAACTTCAGCAACGGCAATAGTATGTCCTTTGTATAGTATAGGTTGTGTCTTAGATAGCTCACCGTGAATTGCGTGACCCATTTCATGCCCTAAGGTTTTAATGGAGTTAAGTGAATCAGACCAGTTTAAAAGTATGTATGTTGGAACATTTATACCACCCCAACAGTATCCACCTACAAGTTTACCTTGTTTTGAATATACATCTATGCGACCTTGCTCAAGGAAGTCGTTGAAGACTTTTTCATAATAAGGGTCTACTTTTGCAAAAGATTTTTTAATAATATCCACAGATTGTTCGTAACTAAAAATTTTAGAAATCTTGCCACTACGAGCTGCAATATCGGTAAAATCAAGTGTTTTATATCCAAGTATTTTTGCTTTGAGTTTATAAAAACGTTGGCTAATATGAAAGTTGTCTGTTACAGCTTTAACTAATGCTTCGACTGTTTTTTCGTCGTTCTGATATTCTAGAACTGTTGCGCTGTATGGTTTACTAAAACCGCGCAGATCGTCGCTAATTTTTTTATCAGCAACTATTGCATTTAACTCAGCTTCAGCAAAATGACTAACTGATTTTAGTTTTTCGGTAACTGCTTTGTGCAACTTAATTCTTTCCTTTTTGGGTAATTCATGAACAATTTCTGATGCTTTTGTTATGGGAATTTGTTTTTTATTGTATAAAACAGTTTGAGAATTTAAATATTTTAACTGACCATCAACCCACATTTGATGTGCTGGTGTGGATTTTAAGGCTAAAACTTTCTCTACTTCTTCTGATAGTTGATGTGAAGACTTTCTCCATAAATCTTTTAAGAAATAATGGTAAGGTTTAAAGTTTGAATCATTTAATATTTCTTTTTGCAGAGATAAAGGTATTTTACCTAATTGTAATGGAAAAAATACCATGTTGTTCATGGATTTAGTAATATTTTGTAAAACTAGATTACGCTTAGATTCAGCTGTTGTATTAGTAGCATCTATGTCTCTAATAAAAGCCAGATACATGTACGGTTTAGATGATCCAACAATAGTCAAAGTGTTTTCATAGTCTTTTAAAGCCTTTAGTAACAAAGTTTTATCTGTAGTGTAGTTATTATTTTTACTATATTTTTTGCTAAAACTAGTACAGGCTTTTTCTATAGATTGTACGTCAGCGTCTATTTGAGGATCAGAGATATTTTTATAAAGCAATGTTAAGTCCCATTCTGTTTTTAGTTTAGATTTATTTTTCATAGTTTTTAAATAGGTAACTTTTAGTTTATAAATTTAGTCTTTAGGTGTCGAGTAGGGTTTAACGTATTTTTCGACAATATGTAATGCAATAAGAATAAATAGTGTAAATATTGTTGCGATTATGGCTATACGGAACAAACCAAACCCACAAGCCATACCTATACCGATAGATACCCACAACCCCGCAGATGAAGTTAGTCCAGACACATCGCTTTCGCGGATAACAATTAAACCGGCACAAAGGAAACCGGCAGCAGAGACTACTTGGGCAGCCAAACGAAGTGGATCAAAGTTTGTTACACCGTGGTACTGACTAGCAACAACTGTAGATATAACAATAAACAACGCTGATCCCATAGAAGCCATGGCATAAGTACGCATACCTGCAGTTTTGTGTGCTAAGTGTCGTTCAACACCAACAATAGTGCCTAATATTACAGCTAAGCCTAATTTACTGATAACTAAAAGCGTTGTGACATCAAAAAAATTTTCCATGTGGTAATTATAGCACACCAGGAAATTGTTCCAAGTTATTATTCTATAGTTTCCTCTCACCAAACGTAGCGGAAATTGCTTCATTTTGATCGTAAATAGCTTTAAAGTGTGGCTTTCCATTTACATCGTAATTTATATCAAGATCTAATTTTGAAACTGGTATCACCGGCGCCATTATTTTCTTATCATACGAAGAAGAGAACTTATCTGCAATACCATCTACTATACCTGCACTACAAGAAAGTAGCACAATTTCTGCATCTTTATCTAAGTATTTTTCATTTGCTTTTTTGAAACCCGGACTTCCTGATTCAACTTTGAAAATAGCCTTTAGGCTCAGTTCTTCGCCTTCAGCTTCTTCACGCGTCCTGTATTCTCCTAGATTTAAACCGTCACCAGAGCCATGACCGCCCATAAGCAGAAAAGCTATTTTATTTTTTTCACCATATTTTTTGTCTAATGTAATAAACTTACGCGCTAAATCAGTTTTAGATTCACATTCTGCTATTTTAATCCCATATTTACCTCGAGTTTCAGAATATAGTTTGTTAAATATATACTTTTTTTCATCAAAAGCGTCATTGTGGTCTGAACGCGGAAATACAATTACGCCGTATGGTTGTTGTGTGTTTTCTTCTTCTACTTGAGAAATTAAAACTTCTGCAGGATAACGATGGAATTCCATTATTCCATAGTCGTCGTATAATTTTTTAACAGATCCTGGACCAATATTTTCAATTTTTTTCATTGTTTCCAGATTCTCATTAAATTTTATACCGTACTTTCCACGCCATGCATCAATGTTAAAATCAGGTATTTTAAAGTCATCTTCAATTTTATTTTTTGCAATCATTTCTGCGTTGTTTTTAATAAAATCAAATTTTGATTCTAATATTTTACGAGCAGAATTTTCATTTCCACTCAATAGTTTTTCGTTTGCAATTTTATTAAAGTTTTGTTTTACTACTTCTTTCGCAAAACTTCCGATATAGTTAATTTTATTTTTATTTTCATATTGATATTCAATAGCATAGTCAACATCAGCAAATTCTAGGTTTTTATCCATTATTTCTTTGCTTTCTGGATTATTCTCGAGCTTATTTTCAACTGCATTATAAAGTCCGAAAACACCCTCTAATACATGGTCTGATCTGTATTCTCTATTTTTAAAAGTAACACTATAACTTTTTTCATCGAATATATCGTTATTTTTTGAATCATTAAAAAATTCTTGCATAGAAAGCATTTCAGGATCATTTTTAATAATTTTTGCTATACCACTACTCAAGTATTCTTTAACAGAAAGTCTTTCCCTCTTCATTTGATCGTTGTAATCGTTGTTATCTAATTGTTCATATAATTCATTTATTTTTTCGAAAAAAGTATATTTATATTCAGAACCTAATGCACTGCCGATCAAATTAAAATCAATTTCTTTGATATTTTTATTAAGAAATTCTTTCCTTAAATTATTTTGCTCGTCGGGTGTAATGTCTTTGTTTGTCTCAACAAATCCAGTCATTCTTAAATTAGAAAACAGGTTAGTAATTTTCACATTACAATACCTGAATAGATTTTCTTCTTCAGACAGGTTTTCTTTATCTAAAAAACCTGTATCCCATACAGCTGGTGAGTTGTTGTATATATCAACATTACCCCAATCAATTTCTACTGGATTAACTTTATCTTTTTTATCATCTAATGTATTTTCTTGTAATTTTTCAGCCTCAATATCAAAATTTTGCAAGGTTTCTTGCACCTTTAATTCACCTTCAATTTCTCTTATTACTTCAGGATTATTAAGTTTTACGGATTGTTCAATCTTCTCAACCTCTCCATCTCCGTTTTTGAATTCTGCTATGCTTTGTGTCACCTCAGTATTAAAAGCCTCCTTTAATGCACGAACAGACTCCACTGTTTCAGGTGTTTGTTCTTGGCTTTCAAGATTTTTAATAGTTTCTTGAACAGAATTTTTTACTTCAATACCCATTGTTTTGGTTAAGTTATGTTGTTTGTTTACGAATTTCTTCTATCTTCTTTTCTTCAAGTTTTTTACGGAATAAAGCCAAGAAATCACGTTTTGCATTTTTAAGAATTTGAAATTTACTACGAAATGTAGCTTGCTTTTCTTTTAATTCTTCGATTTCGCTTTTTTCCATATATAACCGAAATTATTACAAAGTAATTATATCACAGAAAATATTTTAAACATCACAATTTATGCTACGATACCTCCTCCAACACAAACTTCCCCACTATAAACAACTATCGACTGCCCAGGGGCAACTAGGACAGGTTTTTCGAACACAATTACGGCCTCGGATTCATTTTTTATTTCTATGTTGCAAGGCAAATTTTCGCCATGGTAACGTATGTTAGCTGTATAGCTATCAGGTGTTTGTTGTTTGCTGTTTGTATCTAGTCTGTTATTAGATATGTCAGAACGCCATACAGTACGAATTACAGGTATATGTGTAGACTGTCCAAATGTTTCATTTTGAATATCAGAAACTGTAATGGTGTTATTTGGAATATCTTTAGCAACTACATAGTAACGTCTGTCGTGGTCAGTTTTTTCAGTGATAGTAAAGCCATGCCTTTCGCCTAATGTATACAGTAATGCACCATCGTGATGACCAATAACTTTTCCATCTATATCTAATACATTACCATTTTCGGTTTTTATGTAATGCTGTAGGAATTCCTTCATGTCTATTTCACCCAAAAAACATACACCTTGGCTGTCTTTTTTAGTAGCTACTGGAATGTTATATTTTTCAGCCAATTTACGTACTTCAGATTTAAGTAAGTGTCCAACTGGAAAAATTGTATGTGCTAGGTCATCTTTAGTTAGTGTCCACAAAAAATAACTTTGGTCTTTAGTATGGTCTATACCACGCAAAAGTTGGTCTACAGGGGCTGAACCCCTGGATTCCAAGGGACTCAGCCCCTGTAATACCCGTGCGTAGTGTCCAGTAGCAATATAATCGGCACCATGCGCCTTGGCAAAGTCCCAAAATACACCAAACTTTACTTCCCTGTTACACATCACATCTGGGTTCGGCACACGACCTAAACGATATTCTTCTATCATATACATTGCTACGCTGTCGCGGTAAGCATTCTCAGCATCGCATTCTAAAAATGGTATACCTAAGTGTGCACACACACGCATGGCGTCGCGACGTTCGTCACGCCAAGTACATTGTATAAAGTCAGGTTGCCATGTACGTATAAATACACCAGTTACATCGTAACCTGCATCTATAAGTAATGCTGCGGAAACAGAACTGTCTACACCGCCAGACATACCAACAAAAACTTTAATTTTTTTATTTCTACTTTGCATTAATTAGATGTGGGTATAGTTCCATAAGTGCACGTGCATCTGCCAATGCTGTATGTGCATTACTATTTTTAATATTAAACCTTTCACATAAGTTACGTAGTGAGTATTTTTCTACTGTTTCGTCATTATAGAAACGTGTAAATGCCATAGATATAGTATCTAGCTTATGAAAATGCATTGAACTTTCGATACCAACGGTACGGTATGCCTTGTCTATAAAAGAAAAATCAAAACAAGCATTATGCGCAACAAATATGCAGTCTTTTACTTTTGCATCAAACATTTTCATAGCTTCTGGTAGACCATAAGCAAATATCCATTCACCGGCGTCGTATCCGTTTACACGTAGCGCTTGTGCATCAGCGGTTTCTATATGTTCAGGGCGAATTTTGTATTCAAATTCTTCGACATGTTTTAATGTTAACACGCCATTTTCCCAAACTTGTTCAGCTATAACACAACCCAGTTGTATTATTTCATGTGTGTCTGGATTAAAACCAGTTGTTTCTACGTCTATAAATGCTAAATTATGTTTTTTCATTTGATTGTCTTTTATAATATCTTGCTATTGTATATATTTTTTCTTATTTTTCAAGTGTTCTGTGTATGTAGTTGCATAATGAGCAACGCCAGATGAATCATGTAGATAATATAAATAAGTAGTTTTTTCAGGATTTAAAACTGCATTTATAGAAGATAATCCTGGATTAGATATAGGTGTGGGTGGTAAACCTGTGTGAATGTATGTGTTATATAGTGAATCAGTTTTTAGATCTTTTAGAGTTAGTTCACTACTTGATTTACCTAGTAGAAAGTAGAAAGGGGCATCAACCTGTAATGGCATACCTTTGTTGATGCGGTTATAAAGTATGCCAGCAATAATTGCATTATCATTATTACCGACGGCTTCGCGTTCAACTATAGAAGCCATGGTTACAATAGAATCAATCTTGTTCTTAGACATACCAGCAAACAGTAACTCTGTCTTTTTTGTAAAATTTGTTTGCATTTTTTGAATCAAGTCATCTTCGTCTCGTGATGGAAATACAAGATATGTGTCAGGAAAAAGGTAACCTTCAAGGTTTTTTGTCTTTTCTAAGAATTTTTGAGCACTACAATGTGGAAGTTTTTGAGCACATAATTCGGCAATGTCCGCACGTGTAAAGCCTTCCGGTATGGTTATGCGAACACGGTCTGCACCAAAGTCGTTGTTTACAAATTGACTAACAACAGATATTAACGACATGGGTTTATCAAAAAAATAGTCGCCTGCTGTAATACGTTTTTCACCACCGCTGGATATAACAAGTGCTTCAAATAGCCTTGCAGATTTTATAACGTGCATATTTTGCAAACGCTGACTAATAGTAGACAATGGTTCATTTGAGTTAACTGTTATTACAACAGGTCCAGTGAAGCTTCTTGGTGCCTGTAATGAATTCCAAACTCCGGCAATAATAAGAAGACAAAGAACTAAAAACGCAATCGTTTTTCGGGGTTTCTTTTGTACGATTGGTTCGTTTTCTGGGGGCATATTGCTGTATTGTACCATTAAAACGGCAAGTTTCCAGGAGCTTCGGCTTTTTTAGATTCTATACGCTTAAACGTAGGAGTTTCTGAAACTTTACCTGGTAGGTGGTATATTGTGGCTATTTCTTCAGTTGTAAGTATTAAAGGTGTTAGTTTTGCAGGTATTGACGTTACATAATGTTTAAATTCCTTAAAATCAAAATGTGGGTAGAAATAGTCACGTGATTTTGCCAACCTTAACAAGTTCTTCTTGCCTTTATGGGGTAATTTACCTGGTAAGTCTTCCCAAATAAAATTTTTACTACCTGTCATACCAACAGCTTTAAAATTGTTTAGTTCAGGTGAATTATATTGGCGTATAACATTACCAAAGTTACCCGCCTGGTTTTTATTTAAATTTTCTTTATTAGCAATATAAATATAAACAATACCAGTATCGAAACCAAGTTTTGTAGCATTACGTTCTAATGATGCTAGTATGCGTCGATCTTGTTCAGACATGGTTATAGGTTTACCATCTTTGTCGATAAATTTTGCTTTAAATGCTTTGATTTCTTCTTCAGCAAGTTTGGTCCACTTTACCATTTCTTTTACTTTTTTGGTTGGGTCTTTTTTATCAGCGACTTCGATTTCAAAACGCTTTAGTTCCGCGGGTTTTATTATTACCTGAAACCAGGCCTGTTCGCCTTTTCCAAGCGACCCCATCCATTCTATCATTGGTATAATAGGGTCAATTTTCTGAGCCTCTTCTAATAGACCAACGGCTTTATCCAAACCATAATCAATGTATGTTTTAATTGGCCAAGGGTCTTTTTTACCGTCGGCTTTTGGGTCGAACGCTAATGTACCACCAGAAACTTCAATGGGTCCGTCGGGTGTGTAGTCTGGTACAGCTTTGGTGTAGTCTGCAACTTCAAATATTTCAACTTGAGGGTACTGTGCGTACATTTGCGACTGCACCATTTCTTTGTATTTTGTTGGTATGCGTGCAAAAAAATGTATGTGACCTTCAATTGAAACGATTTCCAAAGAAGACCACAACGGCTGTTCCCCGGCCCAATATTGCTTCATCCAGTTACCTGCAGTACCACCTTGGTATAATGCGTTAGTTAAAAACATTTCCATGGCCATTGGTGATTTGTGTACTTCTTGAGGCACTTTAAATTCAAGGATTGTCCAAGACAATGTTTGAAAAAAAGCTTCGCGTACATACCAAACCCAAACACGAAATGCAACTATAGCTAAAACAACAGGTGCCCATAAATGTGCAGTGTTGTAGATAAACATAAATGCATTTTGCAAAACAAGCGACGTTGTGTTCATAGAACTATTGTACTATATATTACTGACTAATGGTAACGGGTATTTGTAGTAGTATGGGTTGCTGGTCGTCGGCGTTGCGTACAACTATAACTGCACTACTTGTCTGACTTTTATGGATTAAACCCAAAGTAACACTAAATGTGTCCGGTGTTGTTGAAGTTATTGCTAATGGATTTGTAAGTGAATTACCCTTACCGTCAATAACCATAACTGTACCTATAACAGCTTTATTGTTTTCATTACTATAATCTTCACTATTCCAACCACAGTTTCTATACAAACCATTTATAGTAATAATATTCGAAACTTTTGTATTAGCTAGTGGTGAAGTAACAGCAATATCGCAATTTACTGAGGCTCCTGTAAGCATACCGACACTATTTGAACCATCCGGAAGTATTGTGCCTAATGTAAATGGTTCATTGCTACCCAAATGCCAATTTGAAAATGGTCGTGCTACGCGAAAAAAACCAACCAATATAGCAACTATAACTACACCAACTAAAATAATGACAACATTACTAAAACCTTGATATGATTTTGAATTCATAAGTGTATTATAACCTGTATAAGAATTTTTACAAAACAAAAAACCGCTCGATGAGCAGTCTTTCGCGTTCATTCTTCAATTATGTTTTACTTTATCTTGTAATAATTTGAACTGATGTCCCAACCTATAAGTCCGTTACCGAACTTTCTACGAAGTGCATCAGATGTTTGTTCTATATAATCGTGTAGTGTATCAGGCGTATCTCCACCTAATGGGTTTTTGTATTCGAACCCTATACCATACTGATCTTGTGAACATTTTCGAATGTAAAGCGAAAGATAGTTTTCATCTTTTGCCCACTCTGTGGCTAATTCTTCTAATTCTTCTTTCGTAACTTTATTGGTAAATTTCCAGATACCAATGTGGTTTTGTATTTTTTGCATAATTTGAATTGAAATTAATTGAATAAAACTGAAATGAATGAACTATTATATTATACTTACTTTTTATATTATGTCAATTAAAAATCCTGTGCTTGTTTATAAAGCACAGGATGAGTTTTTATGAATATTAGCTTTTATTGGCATTATAGGTAAGTTCGATTTGATTTTTTTTACGAATAACCAAATCAATTAATTCTACCAATTTTCCTGTACCAATCAAAGATAGAGGAGATTTGTCATCCAGGAATCTTTTGATAAAAAGCGGAATATAGAATTCCTCTGTTTCTTTAATCTTCAACAAAGCTGTCTGTAAAGATTTTACTTCAATGGTGTCCATGTTGTGCAACCTGTCGTACAATTTTACAAGTAAAACTCTTTTCGATGTTTCCGGATCAGATAATCGGGTTTTATAAAATTCCAAACATTGGTTTTTACTCGCAAACATCTTTATAGCCGGGTTAGGTAGTGGCAGTGTTAGTAAAATAACATCAGTAGCAACTTCCGGGTCAAAAGATTTACTCAAGCGGAAAAATGCATCCTTCATGGCAATTTCGTAACCTTCAGTAAGTTGGTTGCCGAATATTGCAGTGTCTTCAGGACAATCATGCAGAAATGCTTCGCAAACTGTCTTGGCATCTTTAACACCATCTTTGATCATCTGTATTGCAAGATGTTTTGGGTGGTTGAAATACCTTTTTTTATTATCAGGTGCATCCGGGCCAAATTCTTGTCGACTTTGTGTCCTGTGTGCAGCTTTTGAATAATCGTACGCGGTCATAATAAGCATGACTTCGTTTTCAGTGAAAATAGCACTGATCATTTTTCTAAAATCTAATCTGTTCATTTTTAAAAAACAAAATTGTGGTGCCTCCATTCGAGTGTTGGCTTTCTCGAAAATGTTTCTTTTGCTTTTTACAGCAACCATTTCTATCTATACTATATCATATATTTTAGCATAGTCAAGTATATAGGTTTCAACCTATACAACAGAATTTTGTACAAATTGTTTTGTTGTTTTTATTATTTAAAGTCAAATATAAGAATTAGGATTGTTTATATTTTTTGGGTTGTCTTTTTCAATTTAATGAAGAAAAAAACCACCGGTCATTATTTATATGACAAGGTGGCTATTTTTTAATAATCCATTTCAACACCAAAAGGGAAAAAATTAAATCGATTTCTCTCCGCGTCATCTTCCTTTTTTGAAAGGGTGTCTTCTAACATATCAATCATATTTTCAGTATTTAAGGTTCCAACCGAGTTTTCCTTCAAGTACTCTATTGCGTCCTTTAGTTCGCGGATTGACGCAGTCTGCGTCGTGCGAATATATGTATCGAATAATTGATCAAAAGCATGAGAATTCTGCATGCCTTTCTCTGCTAATTCCTTCATGTGGTCTAAGTTTTCCACAAATGAAGAGTGTCTGATTATTTTTTTATCTTGCTGTTTCATGATGTGTTGTTTAAAATAACTACCAGTATTATACATAATATTTATATAAAAGTCAATATATAAAAATACCCCTATTTTAGGGGTTACTTTTATATAGTTTAGGCTAGTGTGTACTGCCCTGTTTTGTTTTTCTTGAAGTATTTAGGGTTTGTTAGGTTTACTAGAATTGTATTTTTCTTAAGGTAACGTTCTTTCATAACCGCGTCCACAATGTCTTCTTTGGTCATTGGTCCGTTTTTCTTTAAGATTTCCTTGATAACTTCACGTACAACACCTGCTGTATAACCCCATTCACCTAGTGCATATACACCACGGCCAACTAGTACAAAACGTTTGTCTTTGATTAATTCGTTGTGGCAAGTTGCAACGTGAGTTTTCTTACCAAATGTGTCAGCTATAGCCTTGGCAACTTCACGGAAGTGCATAGGAGAACCGTGTTTACGCATTACTAGGTATGCATAGTCACGTATACCGCGAGTTTTAACATTTGTAGAATCTGCCTTACCCCATTCGCCCAACGGGTTTTTACTTATTTTTTTAGATATAGACAACCAACGACGAGCTATTTCTTTAGTTTTGTATTCATCTGCTATGTCTTTCATTACAGAAATAAATGTATCTACTATTTCTGTTTCAGAAAGTAGTTCTTCATCTGAAAGTTTTTTATAAAGCGCAGACAAAGAATCGTGGACACTATTTGCAAGTTCAGAGTCGATAGTCCAACGGTGGTGGAAAGCCTCGTCTTCTTTATGTTTTTTAAAATATTCACCCAATACAAGGTAGAAATGTAGGTGGTTTTGAGTGTTCTTGTCCTTGGCAAGAGTTTCTAGAAAATCTTTTTCATGAACTAATGAACCATGAGTCTTCATAACATCACGAAGTTCATCAAAAGTTTTTTGTTCATTTTTATAAGCATCAGATTTACGGATGGTAGACAAAGCAGTGTTTTCGATTTGGCGAACGCGTTCGCGGGTTATACCATATGTTTGACCGATAGCTTCAAGTGTCTTAGGGGTAGCGTCTGCACCAAGTCCAAAACGGTGAGAAACAACATCAAAAGCGCGTTCCTGTAGGCTTGATAATATTTTTTTAGTAACTTGTTTCGGTTTGAAAGAAAGTTGTGCCATATACGTTATTATTCTTTTGAATATATTAATAAATTGATTTTCTAATACTTGTGTATCGTATCACATCCTGGAAATAAGTCAAATTTTTGTCAATACCAAGTGTGGTCTAATTTGCTATTTTTTACCATTTTTCGAACGCAATGTTTCGGTTAAATATTGTTTTCTTAAACGAACACTTTTTGGAGTTATTTCTAGGTATTCGTCATCAGACATTGTTTCTAATCCGCGTTCTATTGTCATTCTGTAGGCCGGTTTTAGACTTATTGCGTCGTCAGTCCCTGATGCTCGGAAGTTTGTAAGTTGTTTACCTTTGATTGGATTTACTACCATTTCGTCACCTTTGGTAACATTACCGACAACCATACCTTCGTATATGTCATCGCCGTGTTCGACATACAGTGTACCTCTTTCTTGCAGGTTCGCTAATGCATAAGCCACAACCATGCCACTGATCATAGAAGTCATAGAGCCTACTTCACGTTTTTTGATTTCACCTGCATAGTCTTTGAATCCGATGACACGTGAAGATAGTATTCCCTCGCCTTTTGTATCGATCATAAACATACCACGGAAACCCAATAAACCACGTGTTGGCATCTCTAGTATTATTCGTGTTAAGCCATTTTCTTCACGCATATTTGTTATTAGGCCACGGCGTTTAGTTAATTTCTCGATAACTGAACCAGAAAATTCAGTTGGCACATCGATTGTTACTTCTTCGAAAGGTTCAAGCTTTTTACCATTAACTTCTTTTATAATAACCTGCGGTTGAGACACTTGCAGTTCGTAACCTTCGCGACGCATGTTTTCTAGTAAAACGGCAATGTGCAGTTCTCCGCGTCCTGAGACTTTATATACTTCTTGATCAAAGTCTACTTTTAAACCGACGTTAACTTCAAGTTCACGTTCTAGTCGTTCACGTATTTGTCGGCCAGTAACAAACTTACCTTCGCGTCCTGCAAAAGGTGAATCATTAACAAGAAAATTTAGTGTAATTGTTGGCTCGTCGATAGATATAGCTGGTAATGGTGCGGCAGATTCATCTAAAGTTATAGTTTCGCCTATAAACACATCTGGAATACCAGCAATAATACCAATATCTCCTGTGCCAAGCACTTTTACTTCTTTTCTGGTTATACCTTCAAAAGTGAACATTTTTGTTACTTTACCAGCTCTGGTAGAACCATCAGGTTTTTTTACAAACAATTTATCTGAGTCATTTATTGTACCAGAATATACGCGTACAATAGCTAAACGACCAAGAAAGTTGTCATATCCAAGGTTAAAGACCTGTGCAGTCCCAGGGCCGTCGTGGTGTTCGCTTGCTACAGGTACATCTTCTAGTATTAGGTCTAGTAGTGGTGTAAGGTCTTTGCGTTCATCTGTTAGGTTACGCATTGCCACACCTTCACGGCCGATGGCATATATAGTTTTAAATTCGATCTGAGCTTCAGTTGCACCAAGTTCTAAGAACAGTTCTAAAACATCGTTATGAACACGATCGCAGTCAGATGCTGGTTTATCTATTTTGTTTATAACAACAATAGGCTTAAGTCCAAGTTCCAAAGACTTTTTCAACACAAAGCGTGTTTGTGGCATTGGACCTTCTTGGGCATCGACTAGCAGTAGAACTGAATCAATGGAACGTAAAACACGTTCAACTTCAGAACCAAAGTCGGCGTGGCCTGGTGTATCTACTATATTTATTTTTGTATCTTTGTATATAACAGAAGTATTCTTAGAATAGATGGTTATACCGCGTTCTTTTTCTAGATCGTTAGAGTCCATTGAAACACCTTCAGACACCATACCAAGTTGCTTCATTAAAGCATCAGTTAATGTTGTTTTTCCGTGATCAACGTGTGCAATGATTGCAATGTTTCGAATTTCCATCCAACAAGACTAACACAAATTTTGCCTTTCGACAAGTTTAAGTAATTATTGTGGAAAACTTAACTTTTATATACAGATATAATGCTATAATTAAATACAGTAACCCTACGTATCGGCATCATACGGTTACCTTATAAACATAATTTTATTTTTTATGAAATCATTACACACAGTTACATTTATTCTACTTGTCATCGGTGGTCTTAACTGGCTACTAGTTGGTGCATTCGGCTGGGATGTGGGCCAATTATTCGGTGGTCAAGGCCAAGTTGTTTCTCGCATTATTTACATACTTGTAGGTCTTTCAGCAATATATGAAGTCCTTGGACACAAGAGTAGTTGCAAACAATGTTCTACAAGTGCAGAACCAATGCAAGCTCCAAAAATGTAGTTATATATTTATATGCAAAAAAAATAATCCGCCAGATGGCGGATTATTTTTTTGCAACAATGATAGAGCAAGGTGGTATGTTCCATAAGAAAAACAAATCGTAAACTGATTTAAAATATAGTTCGACCGTTTTTTTCATTGTTAGGCTGTATTGATGAAAAATTATAAACATACCACCATTGACTAGATTTTTGTATGCATTTTCACAAACAGTTGAACGTTCTTCTTCTTTCAAAAATGAAAAAGGGATACTAGAAATTACAAGATCTACAGATTTTTCTCCGATATATTTTTTGTAATCAAAATCTTGAGCTAGACCGCAAACTATAACTATACGAGGGTCATTTATAGTACACAAAACATCTATAAAGTGTTGGTTTTGTTCTATAACAAATAACTTGCCGTCTGGTGAAATTTTTTTAAGTAATTCACGAGTCATCACACCATTACCAGCACCTTGTTCTATAACAATAGACATATTGTTTGGTAACAAAGATCTGACTTTTTTTACCAGAAAATACGAACTCGGAAAAGCCGCCCCTACGCGATAGTCGTCAATAAATTTATGCAAGAAAAACTTCTTTTTTATGTTGGCAATAGTCTCTATCATATATTAAACACCTACTATAGCATGAAACATTGCTATTCCACCAAATATATATACTGCACATATAATGCCCTCACCGATAATAATACCCAATATAAATTTACCAATATTTACTCGTGCTGTCCCAGCCAAGTAGCAAATTAAATCTGTAGGCAAAAAAGGTGTCATACTCCAGATTATAATTACCGGCAACTCGTATTTTGATAAATATGCACTACCTTTTTGTATTAAGGGTTTGTATTTTTCTTTCATTAACCTGTCTATATGTAAATACTCAAAGAAATAATACACACTGATTGAAGATATAACTATACCTAAAAGTATTATTATATATAAAGGCATTGGTGGAATAAAAACCAAGCCAACTATAATAAGCAAAGTAGATGGCAACAAAGTAAAGCCTCGTACAATACCTAGTAGTAGCAACGCAATATATGCCCACATTGGTGGTGCGCTTAACATGTTTGATATAAATCCCTGTATAAATGGTTTATTAAATATATATGTACATAGAAATAAAACAGCAAAAAATAGCCATAAAATGAAGAAAATTTTTCGACTTTTGTTCATTTTTTAATAATAACATAAATATGCTTTGTTTTATATTTTTGTTACAATAGTCTTATGACCAGAAATATAAATCGCGAACACAAAGAATCTTTAAAACCACTTGATAAAGTTGCTCTGTTTATAACTAAAATAGTAGGCACAATGTGGTGTGCTATTGCTTTTACAATACTGGCTCTTATTAGTTTACCTGAAGCAATACATAACGGCACAGGCACCACCATATCATGGATAGCACAAACATTTTTACAATTAGTATTACTTTCTATTATCATGGTCGGTCAAAATTTACAAAGTAAACATTCAGAACTTCGAGCTGATGCCGACTATGAAACAAATCTAGAAAACAAAAAAGACATCGAGACACTTATGAAGCGTCTCGATGACATAGAGGAAAATAAGCTAGATAAAATTATAGACTTACTTAAAAAGTAAATGGATCAAAAAAATTTATACCCCAAATGCTTTTTAGTATTTCATTCTGTCGCTTAAAGTATTCTTCTTGTTGTGCCCAAAGTTTTTCTAATGCTTTTTGTTGTTCAAGTAATGATTTTTGTATTTTTTTGGTATCTTCTGCGGTTATAGGCGCAGAACTAGCAGAACGTTGGCAGTTGTTACCGTTACAATTTACAGAAACATTGGTCTTATAACCTGGTTTAGAATTAATAATTACAGTAGTACTGTTAGGTGTTGTAGAAATTTTTACATTTTCTGGTAAAGTTTCATCCTGAGCAAAAACATTGTTTATACCAATAAAAAATATTGTAACTAAAGTTAAAGATAAAATAAATCTAAAAATTTTGTTTTTCATATCAAACAATAATATTAATTTTATAATATCGACATATAAAATTATATTTTAAGTAATACAAAAATCAACAGTATTTTTCCACAGTCATTACCTAACAATTAACCAGTGTTTGCATCCTGTGTCGGGTCTTTTGTTAAAACCTTGCTTTGTATATCGGGCAAATACTGGTCTAGCTGTTCATTAATTTCATTATCTGTAATTGTGGTTGCACTTGGGTCTTCTGGCAAATGTTTCCAAGGTGGTTTTTGTCCGTAACCATATTTACCAAATATAAGCACAGGGGTACCGTATGTGGCTATTTCATCTTTAGGTGTTAGTGTCCATTGGTCTACCCATCCATATATAAACATGGCATCAGATTCAAACAAACGCACACACGAATGACTAGCAGCATAACCCGGTAGTTCGTACTGGTGTAACGACATACCGTCAAGATTCGCAAAATTCACGTTCCATGGCATTATCCATGTATCATCGATATTACTGATAGTTAGTTTTTGTTTCCAGTTTGCAAAAAATAACTTACTAGGAGTAGGTGTTGCTTTTTTTCCAGTACTAACAGGTCCCCAACGAACCAATTTGCCTTTTTCATACAAGCCAAATGCTTGAACTCGTTGCGAAACAAAAATAAATTTTGGTATATCTTTGATTCTGTCTATATAAGTAGGATATGGAGACAAAGCCATCATGTCCACATCTTTCCATGAAGCTGGTATGGTCAAAACTGCCCCTTTTTGGATTTTATTCATATTTACACGATTCAAAGCTAAAACCATATCAATATTTTCTTTGCCAACAGCATCAGTAATTTCTTTACGTGGATTAGTTCCAATTTTTAAAGTTGTATATTGTATAACTGGTTTTACTTCTGGAGTTACATCTACCACAGGCTCATTCTGAGGTGTGTTTAGACTGTCAAGGTTCGGCACAGGGTTATTATCTGGTTCTACCTGTAAAACTTTCTCAGGAATATCTTTATTTATAAGAGAAAAACGAATACCCTCTTTTTTCAAATAAAAAAATATACCGGTAATTAACATAAATCCGGCTACAATTATTAAAAATACTTTTACACTAGCTTTCATGCCTCGATTGTAGCATGTAGATATGTAAAATAAAAACTTGTTGCAGACTAACTTATTACGTGTTACCTTAAATTAAACCTCATACTATTATGAATATACCAATAAAATCCAGGGAATTAATTGATGCCTACCTAACAGGTAAGGGTAAGTTTGCTGAAAAAAAGTCCGAAACACAATGGGTTATAAAATGGAAAGAAGGCCAACCTGATGTAGAAGTTACGATAAATTCAGACCATGTTGTTTTTACATGCGAAAACAGTTCCGGCGAGGAATTTTACACATCAGAATTTCGTAGTTTCAAAAACATTAAACCAATTTACTTAAATTAAGAAAGTGGTTAAAAAACGAAAAGCAAGAATTAGATTCTTGCTTTTTTAAATCCCACAATTTTTTTGTTTTAAAAATTTATTGCTTTTCTTCTATATTTTGTTTTTTCTGGAGGTATTCTGCCCATATTACTGGCTTATGTTTAATATAGTGTCGTAGGTGAAAAAAATGTTTACGATTTTTTAAGTAATTAAGATCAAACATATTGTCGTATGCTTCTTGTTCTGATGCATGTAAAACATATGTTTCAAATAAAGTCATATTTTTAAAACCAGTATAATAACCAGATTCAATTGACTTCCAAAACCAATTAAAGAAAAACAGAGTTTCTATTTGTTGAGCAAAATGTATTAGTTCATGGTTTATAAAATAAGGGTGCATGTTTGGATGTATTTCGGTGGTTGTAAAAATAAACGGGTAAAATGCCGCCATTTTAGCGTCACCTTTTGTGCCATTTAATTTACTATACCAATATAAAAACTTTGTAGCTTTTATTTCTATGTACCAAGGTTTAATCATAATAATTATAGTGTCTTAATTTTTTTGAATTTCCTAAATTTTATATCATACACCATAAATGAATTTACTATAATCATTGATATAGAATGCAGTACAGTAGCAACATTGTAAGCTTGTAACGAGAACAAGGTCAATATGTGTCGCAATGCATTCATACTATATAAAACTGGTGATTCAGAATCTGGGTGCCTCCAAGTTTTACGAAGTGTCGGAATAAAAGCAACTAGATCAATCGAAACAACTATTATAACTGATATTGTCGGGTCTTTTGTTAACACCCACGGTATTAAACCCAACAAAGCCACAATTAGAAATAAAGTGTCTTGCTTAGTTATATATTTAGACCCGTAACGTAAAGAGAAAAAGAAAATTATAAAAGTAAATATTTCAGCACAGCCTGTTGGTATAACACCTACACCCGCGCCTTTAGCTAATGCACCAAAAAATGTTACACCTGAGACAATAGTCCAAACCAGCCACGTGTATGGGTGTGGTTGTATTTTTTTGCGTATAACATCTATTAAATACGGTACATTACCGATAATGGCTAAAACTGCAGCAATAACAGCGATCGCGGGTTTCATTATTTATCAGAAAGCATTTTACCTCTTAATGTTTTAAACGATAGGTACACAGCAACCAAAGACAAAATAGCAGCTATTTGATTAAACCAAAAGAAATATACATTTAACGAAACTGCACTAGAGATTGTGCTGTATGTCACAACGGCATAATATTCAAAAGCTAAAAATGCAAGTATAGCAATGACTGTATCAGCTACAATAACCCAATGTTGTTTAGGGTTTAAAAAACCACTAAACACAGCTAGTGCAAGTATTGCAATAATGCATATTCCGACAGGCATCTGAATCAAGGATTTAAAAAAAGGTAAACAAACTGCCATCACAATACCGATAACCATGAATATTACACGCACTGTGTCTCCATAATAATGTTGTATGTTTTGTTCTTGTTCCATAATCATATTGTATCACTACCATATAAAATGTATAGTATACGCACAACTGGTATTTATAATTATGTAGGTATATACTAGATACATTATGACATACAACATACACCCACTTTTTGTGCACTTCCCTATTGCTTTATTGTTTATTTATTCGATTATAAAAGTGTTACCTTTAGAAAAGTGGTTACCGTCAATATCATGGAAACATATAGAACGTGCTCTACTTGTTTTTGGAACATTAGGAGCGTTTGCTGCATTAACTACTGGTGAAATTGCTGAACAAATTTCAAAACCAAACCACCAACTTGTAGAAATGCATTCTGCATTTGCTAATATTTCTACTTGGATCTATGCCGCGTTATTGTTAGGTGAAATACTTACAGTTATTAAAGACAGACTTGCAGTAAAATTGGAAACTGTGGTGTATGTTAAAAAAATAATAATATTAGTCCAAAAAATACTCACAAATGAAATTCTTTCTGTAACATTAGCTTTTCTTGGTCTAGTTGCAATATCTGTAACAGGTCTATTAGGTGGTGTTATGGTTTATGGTACCTCAGCAGACCCTGTTGCGGGTATTATACTTAAAATTCTTGGTATTAATTTTTAAACAAAAAATAAAAAAGAGGTATTTAACCTCTTTTGTTCAGTCTTAAAATTAACGTCTTTTACCCTGTTCAAATGCAGTGGGTATTGCATGAACTGAGTGAACTGGCTGGTAAAAATGTCTCTTGCGTTTTTCCGTACGCAACGCTCGTTCAATCTTTTTGAAACAATCCGGTCCAATTTTAGCAGATTTAACTTGCAATTTCTGTTTCCATGCTTCATCTGTTGCGTTTATTGGTAATAACTCGTCTTTGGTGAATCGAAAGTTACCAACTTTTGTGTACCTTTCTTTTACATGTAAAGGGAATGTGCGACTTTTAGGAAAGTTGTTTAGTTTACTTTCGTCCACATCAACGAAAACATGAGGTATCATTTTTTCGTTTTGTGGCACAATAATTACTAAAACTTTTAACCCCTTAAATCTGTCATACTTCCACAAAATTGGTACTTTTGTTTCAGTACTAAAACTTTCTTTACCCAAAACCTTATGACCAGGGCCATCGATACAGAAATCGTTCCAGATTTGGTCGAAATTTTCTACCACGTGCTTTTTAAGCTTCATAATTACATTGTTTTAAAATTTATTACACTATAATTCAAAAATTAAATTGAGTCAAGTTAAAAAACCGTTCATTTTTATTAGTTGAACGGTCTTATTTATTATTTTCTTACTTCAAACAACTTACTGTCAATATTACAAATGACTCGACTTAAATTTTGACTTGCCATATCCTCATATTTTTCCTTAAAAAATGTGGTGTAATATATATTTGATTTATTAAGAAATCTTTGCAAGATCTTCATACGAGCTTCGAGATAAGCTACTTCGGGAACAAAATAATATTCTTTGCGTATATTTTGGTCATATTCATCAAAAACCTCGGCATGTTGACCGAAGATAGTTAAATCAAGATCAACAAGTATCTGGCCCAAATTACTTAGATTTAAGTGTTTATGGTCAGTAAATTCAATTAAATCACAAACTTTTTTACTTATTTCATTAGTAAGAATTTTACTTTTCCATATCTTGTCTAAAAAGTACTTGGCACTAGATAGTTCATTATTTTCATTTTTAAAACCATCTTTGTCCTGCAAATTATAGACAATGTCATGATACCAGATCGCTAATCTTAAAACACAATGTTCTTCTTTACTTAATTCCAATTTATCAATCGCAAGTTTAAGTTCATCTAGCATGTTTACAATATGTTCTATCGCATGATAAAACCGTACATTACTGCAGTAATTTAACAAAATATCTTCAATCTGCTCTGAAAGCCCAACAGGGCTACCCAAATCTTTAACTAATTCAGACCAATAATTTCTGGCTTTTTCTATTGTGTACTTACGATTAATCTCAAACATAACGTCTTTAGGAACAAGTTTCTTTACTTGGTTTTTCCATGATGGGTCAAGTCCGACATGAGACTTCACTGCACTAGAGCTGACATAAATCAATTCATTCCAAGATGGTACCCATATAGTCTGAATTTCCGGGCATATAGCACGATTAGCTTCAAATAAAGCCATTTCATCAAACAGATCATTGGTGTTTCTTAACCCGCGTACAATAACACTTACACCGAGCTGACGTGCATGGTTTACCAAGTATACATCCTTACTAATCACAACTCGAACATTTGGTAGATCTTTGGTACATATTAGTACCATTTTTTTACGTTCTTCTTCAGAGAACATATGTTTTTTACGTTCATTGATAGCTATAAAAAGTATCAATTCGTCGTACAGAGGTGCCATACGTTTAATAACGTTTATGTGGCCATTCGTAATTGGGTCAAAACTAGCAGCGTAGCCTGCAATTATTTTATTATTCATTTTTATATTGTATTTTTATTAGTATACATACAAAATAACTATAATGTCAATGTTAAATTTTTCTGGTATAATATACCAACATGAAATATTATAAGGTATTACCAATTTCAATATTTCTATTAATTCCCCTTTTTAGTTACGGGGCTAGTTCCAAGGTTATAAAATGTCCTCAACCACCAAAAAACCAGCCAATAGTAAACTACTTTTTAACTTCGTTCACAGACCCATCAGAAAATTTACAGAACTATATACCACGAGACTTAGTATTAGTTAGCAAAAATGACACATATAAAAATGGCCACTATTGTTTACGCAAACCAGTGTATGCTGCATTTAAAAGAATGAACAAAGCCATAAAAAAAGAAACGGGTATGTCTTTAAAAATTCGTTCTGGTTTTAGAAGTTATAAAGTTCAAACAAACTTCAAAAACATTTACGGTAGCCTTGCTGCATCTCCGGGTAGATCTGAACACCAATTAGGTACGGCTATAGATTTAATAGGATCAACTGAAGGCGAAAAACTTATTGACTCAAAAGAATATACTTGGCTACAAAAAAATGCTGCAAGATATGGTTTTGTACAGTCATATCCTAATGAAACCATTAACGAATCAACAGACAATATAGACACACTACAAGCGAACCTACAAGCTAATGCAAGTCAAATAAACACAAACAATTTACCATCCGATCAACGTCGGGTAAATTTCGACAGTACACAAATGAGCCCAGTTACTGATTTTGATAAATCATCTGCAGAATCACCAATTGTAGGTGAAGCTTGGCATTGGCGTTATATAGGCGAAGCCACAGCTATATCAATGCCACAAATAAATCTTGGCAAATACTTAGACCAAGTAAAAATTGAGCAAATTAAAAACAAGAAATAAAACCGCCTAGGGTGGTTTTATTTCTTGTATCTAACTTTTATAATTTGGTATAAATTAAATATAACACCCGAATTAACCATAACAGCACCAGTTATCAAAGACCAGTCGTTATAAAAAATTCCTTTTATAAAAAGTACACACTGAACAATAAAAACAGCTATTGGCAAAACAATCGAAACATTTGCCGCACTTTTATTAACATGAACCATATGGCCCTGGTGGTAGTAACCCAGTGCAACTATAACCCAACCCATGGCTAGCAATACTGACCACAAAAATTGTGAGTCCCAAAATATAGGTAAGCCACTTAGTCTGCCATAAGTAAATATAGTTGCTGCACTTACAAACAACGCACTGCCTAGTATTTCCCAATACAATTTTTTCATATAATAATTCTAACATGTGTAAACAAAAATAAAAAACCTCTCGAGTTCGAGAGGTTTATTTTTTACAAAAATGCATTTAAGTATTGGACAACATCACGGAAAGCTTTTCCTCTGTGTGAAATACTATTTTCTTCTTCAGTAGACATTTCTGACCAAACTTTTTCAGATCCGTCTGGTACAAACAAACTACTGTAAGGCATTTTAGGTTGTGTTTTTGTGCGAGGTTCTTTAAGTAAAACACCATTAACTCTGCCTTTAAAAACAGTCTCGTTACCCTGTGGCGATATTACCACTGCAACTGTTTCAAAATAAGCACTACGGTCTGGCATACCATGCATTTGCATTAAACAGTAGTTCATAATTTCTTCTGTTGTGGCGTTATTACCAGCCCATCTAGCTGAACGGATACCTGGTTTACCACCCAATACCGGAATAAACAAACCAGTGTCTTCAGAAATTATCCAACAATCTTCGTTAGTTCTTTCCTTGGCATAATATGCTTTTTTCCTGGCATTTTCTTCAAGAGTTTCTCCGTCTTCTATGGCTTCACCTTCGATCCCGGCCTCGATCTGAGTTCTAACTGAGACACTTTCATTGTCTAACAATTGCTTAATCTGTAAGATTTTACTTACATTTGTGGTAGCTAAAATAATATTCATATTTATATCTATAATTTTAAATGATTCTACAACATTTATTAAAATAACGCAATAATAAAAGCCTTGATAATACAAGGCTTTTTCGTGCCAATAAAGAGATTCGAACTCTTAAGGGATTATTATTTTACCATCCTGGGTGCTGTATTGGTATACGATTTACTGGCATGTATATTATAACACAAATCTAATTAATGACGCAAGTAGTTTTTTCAGTACTTGTTTCACCTGTAAACAGATTAAGGTGGGCAACTGTCATTATGTTTTTTGATTTACAGGTTGATTTATCAAAACCACTTAAATATAATTCCTTTTTTATATTCGGTTTTTGTCCGACTGGTAAAAATTCTGCATTAGTGGATATTTCAAACTTTTTAGTGGTGTCAATTTTATTTATTGCATTTATAGCATCTTGTTTTGTTGCAAACATTAAGCTTGTTGCTGGAGTAAACCATAGGAACTGGCTATTATATGCACCGTTTGTTACTACAGTTCTAACTTCTGCTTCTGAGAAATATATACCCTTACGTAGTTTTAAACTTGGGTATTGAGCATCGTCTGGGACAGTTTTAACCATGAACGAATCTAACACACGAACTTTTGCCCAGTCCATAACAAAATCATAAGTTATTTCAAAAGACTTACCGTCTACCCATGAGGCTATCTTCATTGATTGTGGAACAATATGTGCATTTAAATAACTTTTAGCAATGTTGTTTTGGTACATTTGTTCTTTCAACCAAACTCCAAAGTATGTTTTACAGGGAATATCTTTACATAATGGCTTTAAATCAGGCATTGATGTTACAACTGATACAGGTGTGGTAGACACAGTAGCAGGCTTGGTTGTAGAATTTGAAGGTAATAATGATGTGGTTGGTAGCACAGGTGCCAAAGGGGCTACGGTGGTTGTTGTCGTAGCAGTTGTTGTACTAAGATTTGAATTAACAGGCGCTTGATTTTCCGGAACAGTAGTAACAGGTGTTACTTTTGTTGTACTAGTCTTTTCTACTGCGGTTGTTTTGTTTGAAGCAAGGTTTTTAATAAAACTTAAATTAATTTTATTTGTTTTTATTGCATATACAACTCCACCCGCAATAACGATTAGTAAAACAATTACAAATAGCAAAACCTTTTTACCGCCACTAGTTTTAGTAGATTGCTCTGTAGATACGACTTGCCCAGAATAGACAGGACTACTGTTATATGAGTTATTCCCTGGGTTTGGGTTTGCATAGGAATCTAATGTAGAAAAAGTCTGCGTATTTGTAGATACTGGATTTGATACTGGTGCAGATACATTTGAATTTGTAGTTGGGTTTGGCCCAGTAAAAGTCGGTTGCGATATGTTTACTACTGGTGTAGTAATAGGTGTTGTGTCATTAATACCAGCAGCTTTAAAACCTTCTTCTATATCAACTGCCTCCCACCCGGCACCAAGCAATTCTTTTGCGATGGAGTCTTTGGTTGCACCCTGCTTTACTTCAGTTAAAATAAAATCTAACAATGGTTGATTCGTCATATATAATTATTATAACACACACATACCCAAGGGCTAGTAAAATAGAAATAAAAAGTGGATAAGTTTATAAAAAAATGTTCAATATTTAAAAAAATTTCAGATTGTACAATTTCTGATTTATACACTATACTAGCATTACATTATAAATTAATTCAAAGAATATTATGACTACATGGAACATAGACGCAGCTCATTCAGAAATAGGATTCAAAGTTAAACACCTTGTTATATCAACAGTAAAGGGTACATTTACAAATTTTGACGCTCAGATACAAACAGAAGGTGAAGAATTTGAAAATTCAAAAATTACCTTTACTGCTCAGGCAGAAAGTATAACTACAAACAATACACATCGTGACGAACACCTTAAAAATGCAGATTTTTTTAATGTAGCAGAGTTCCCTACAATTACATTCACATCCACAGGTATAACAAAAAATACAGACGGCACGTTTACAGTAAACGGCGACTTTACAATGCACGGCATAACAAAACCATTAACACTAGCGACCACATACAACGGCTCTATTGTAGACGCATATGGTAACACAGTAAAAAGTTTTGAAATTCACGGATCACTGCATCGTTCAGAATTTGGTTTAGTGTGGAACGCACCACTAGAGTCTGGCGGAGTAGCAGTATCAGACGAAGTTAAGTTAGAAATAATCGCGGAATTCAAAGAAGTAAAATAATAAATTTAAAAAGCCCATCATTAAATAGATGGGCTTTTAATTTGTTTCAGACTAATACCAAGGAATAATAAATTTTTCCTCTGGCTTTTCCTTTGTGTTTACTATGCAATACACATGCCATTTTTTAGACTCTTCTTCAGAGAAAAAACTACTTGGAAAAGCATCTAAAATAATTGGGTGGTCGATGATCAGATACACACTTTCATTGTTTTTAGGGTTCACCAAGCAGATCTCTTTACCATTTTGTCTTGTCATTGGGTCGTTGAAGTCGTACCAAGATTTAAAACCTTTAGGTATAAAGTCTACGTAGTCTAAAACGAGTGCATATTCTTCGGGTTGGTTACCTAACCTGTATTTCTTAATAATTGGCTTTGTTATTTTTTTCATTTTTAAAGATTTAAGACTCGTTTAACTATACACATTATTAACACTTATGTCAACAATAAACCCCCGACATATAAATACGCGGGGGTTATTTTATTTTGCACGCTTTGGTTGATCTTCGGCCGCTTTTGTTTTTACAACAAAAGTATCGAGTGAATCATCTCTTTCGCCGTGCGAATAAATTTCTTTTCTTGCTTTTTCTTTTTTGCTATTACGCATATTCAGAAATAGCCTTATACTTAGTGCCAAGGCTAATACGATTAATACTTTCATATTGTGTGTTTAATTTTTCTCAATAAACCATATCACACATCTTAAATAAAGTCAATATTACATAAAAAACTTCATATATACCCTCTTGCCAAGTGTTTCCAAACGGTCTAAACCTTCAGTTTTTTCGAACATGAATTTTGGTATAGAATCCAGTCCATATTTACCACCGGCAATACCAGTACAAACAGCAGCCAAGGAATCTACATCACCGCCCATTAATATGCTGGATTTTAGTGCATCAAAAGCATTCGTATTGTGTTTCAGTATATAAACAACGTTCAATGCGGTTTTAAGAACTGCACAGGGCATGCCATACACATTACTGTCCCATTTTATATAGGGCAAAGGCTGTACACCATGCAGAAACAAATAGTCTTCTTCTTTCAAACTAGACTGCTTGGGTAAAACATCAACGTTCTCTAATAAAAATTTCACTTCTTCATCAGCTATATGGCCAAGTAAAAAAGGAATCAACTCACCAGGCTCACCTTCGTTTCTTAAAAAGTGCCATGCGGTTAAAACAGTTAGTACACTTGCTCGCCGTGCATTTTCGTTTGGATGTGTGCAGTTGGCATTAATAATCGAATAAGGGTAAACATGTGTTCTGGGTGCAAAACAAATTGGTACTGCACGCATAACTGGTGCGTTACCTGGGTCCTCTCGTACAGATTGAATTTTTCGCACTTGATCTATTGCCATTTCACCTTTGTACCATTTTTCGATAGATCCGTGGCCGTCACGTGGAAAACCTTTTATTTTTTTGTCGTTTTCGTATTCAAGCTTAAACTTTTCCAATAAAAGCTCTTCAGAAAAAGGTTGCCCGGAAAGAAGTGCTTCGACTACACCTATTGTGTGTTCGGTATCATCAGAATATGCACCAGGAACAATGGTGTTATTACCTGCATTCCATTCGTTCATGTATTTATCAAAATGAACATTTTCAGCTATCCAGAATCGACTTTTAAATTCAAGTCCGACACCAAATGCGTCGCCAATCGCTATACCTTGTAAGGTATCTATAATATTTTTTTGCTTCATAATGTAAAAGAATTTTTATTTATAATAACTTTATTTATGCATTTTGTCAAACAAAGTTTTTTATAAATACTACACCTATGCTAGAATAACTACATGGAATATTTCGTTGGGTATTTAATTGAAAACGAGGCATCAGAATACTACAAACAAGTTACATCTGACATTGCACAGCGTTTTGGTATTATTAATCTATCTTTATCTATACCACCACATTTAACATTGAAAATTCCAAACGAAATATCAGATATAGAAGATTTTGAAAATTATGTATTTGAAATTGCTAGTAAAACCAAAACTTCTAATCTAACTATAAATGGTTTTGAGAAATTTGACGGCACGAAAAATAATACAATATACCTTTCTGTCAGCACAAAAGATGGGACGCAAAATATTGAAAATACAATTGATAAATTAGAAAACTATATAGAAAACAATAAAATTATTTAACGCCCTATTAAACTACACTCTTCTATCGCGCGATTTTTAAATTCACAACAGTGTGCGGAAATTTGGAATTACGTACAAACCCTACCTGAACCAAATTTTACATTTGAATTTAATAACCTCACTATATTTAAACGAATAGACAATATTTGGGTGGTACATAAAACATATCGTTTTAAATAATTTTAAAAAACCTGCACACAACAGGTTTTTATTTAAAATTATTATCAAACAAGAAAAGGTTCTAACTTTTTATAAACCTCTTCAATGCTGGGGTATTCGGTGTCGATATCGTCATAGAACGAACAGTGTTTAGCACCAATACTTCTGAATTCATTTCTGTTATATGCTGGTGTAAATCTTATAAAAGTACCATTATATTGCACCAAAGCCTTTTGTTCATTAACAAAAATTTCATTGCTATAACACAGTAAATTTATTTTTTCGTTTTTCCAATTACATGTGTCAGAAAATGATTCTACAGTCAATAAAAGCTCTAAACTTTTATATTCTCGCAACAATTCTTCCATCTCAAGTTTGAACAATGTGTCTGACATGTAACTTTGAAGCATTCTACGACAAATAAATCTTGTTTTTTCAATTGCCATACTTTCAGTATCAAAATATGGTTTTGTTGTAAAAGCATGTAGTGAATGTTGCCCGTTGTGTGTTTCGTCGCAGACACCACAATATTTTCCAGATTCTTCATCTAACTTAGCAGTAATTTTTATTCTGTCGGGGTATCGTACTGAAACCCTACCAACAGTTCCGTTAGTTATTGACATTGGTATATTATTTTAGTTGTTTGAACTTATTTAATTTAACCAAATACTACACCTTTTTAAAGATGTGTCAAATAGTTTATGTTAATGCAATTGCTTTACATATACAAATTATATGATATGGTGTATCAGGAAAATAAACCTTAAAAATATGACAAATAAATTGAAAGTAGCAGTACCTACTGCAACCGTTATTATCTACAAAGAAAATGACCCGTCAAAAGTGGTCACCATGAAAAGTGGTTCTAAACACAAATTTAAATCTATCCTACCCGGTGGCCGAGTAAAAATTGGACATCAAAACTGGCTTGAAACGGCCATTGACGAAGCAAAAGAAGAAGTAAATGTCAAAAATTTAAAAGATATTGAAATCTTTTGTTTGTGTTCAAAAGTTGACAGAGATGTCCGCAACGTAAGCCTGGAAAAGTACCTTGATGGTAACCCTATCCCAGACGGTGTATCAGCCGATGTACAAATAGAGTCACATCATACATTTGATACCGTTTTCATTGCCAGTTCTGATACTGTACCTACCCCTGATGGAGTAGAAACAAACGAAACTTTTTACACTGATGTAAATAATTTCAATGCAGAAGACTTTGCCCTCGACCACGGCTTGATATTGAAAGCCTATGCAGACTATTTAAAAACAGGTAAAAAACCTGATATCGATCAATTTTAAATCTTATTATTTTTATGAGTACATTAAAAAAAGAAAATGAATTAAAAGAATCTATTCGTAGATACTTAAAGACTTACAATGATTTCCCTAAGCCAGGTGTTCGATTCAAAGACATCCAAAGCTTACTTATGTTTCCAAATATTAACCGAATGGTTATAGAATCAATGCAAAAAAGCATTAAGGAAGCGGACTTGAAACCCGATGTAATACTTGCGTTCGATGCCAGAGGTTTTCTGTACGGTGGCATGTATGCCTATATGTACGGAATTCCACTTATTATGGCCCGTAAAAAAGGCAAACTGCCTGGCAAACTGGTTACGCAAGTATTCGAAAAAGAATATGGTCAGGACGAAATATCTGTTCAAAGCGGTTTAATAAAACCAGGCATGAGAGTTTTGATCCACGACGACTTACTTGCCACTGGTGGTACATCAGAAGCTGCTGCCAAAATCATTCTCAATCAAGGTGGCATAATCGAAGGTTTTCATTTCTTAATCGAATTAGAATACCTTAGTGGTAGAAAAATTCTTGAAGAATTCAAATCGCCAATTATTTCTATAATTAATTTTGTTAACCCGGAAGATTAAATAATCAGCCCTGCATGCACAACATGCAGGGTTTTAAAAATTAGTTCAGTAAATATGTTACGCAAAAATACAATTTTTAATTCTACAATTGTAATATGAATTGATATTTAGTATTATTAAAGCATGAAAAATTCTAAAACTATTGTTGTGTCAACTATTATAATTTGTATACTTATCAGTACTGGTTATTACTTTTTGAAAATAAATAATATAAAAACCCCAGAAATAGCCCCTATAACAACAAAGGAAATTCCAAAAGCTGTTGACACTGATTGTACTGGTGAAAAAAATGAGGGATATGAAGAAGGTTTTGGTGTAGAAAATAAATATACTGGTTTTATCAAAAAAGATTTGCCAATAAATATTACGCTTTCTTGCAATCATGAAAAATTAACAATTAGTGGTTCAGTAAACCAGACAATATACGGAAAAGACATACCGGAAAACGATACCGGCTGGGTTGCAGATCTATCTTCTGGCGCAGAAGTTATAAATGTTAACACAGACTATAACTTTGATGGATACAACGACATTAGTAGTATGTATAACAACGGGTCTCAAATTGAAAATTCTTATATCTTTTTATTTGACCCTATAAATAACCAATTCAAGTACAACAAAGATTTAAGTGTCATGGCAAACATCATGGTGGATGCTAAAAACAAAAAAATCATTGAAGCTGTTTGTCCTGAAAATATCAATAATATAAATTGTGAAAAACACTACCCTACATATATATGGAACAATGGTATTTTAAATAAAGCTAAGTAGTTTCTGTAATTAATTTTTTAAACTCGGAAGATTAAACAATATCCATTTTATAATTAATTTAATACTACTTTTTTCGAAACGTCACATGAAAATATGTGCGTTTTACAGGCAATTGCATTGACAATATACATATATTATGCTTATATGTTATTATAAATCAAGTTCCCTAAAACTTTAATACTCCTTTAAAAATGAACATAAACATAAAAGATATCCGTAAAAATGCAGCTAAAATAGCTGTAAGCTATCTTGTAGTATTTTTTTACATCTCTGGTGTATTGATTATCATTACACTGATTATAATGGGTGGCTATATGCACATAAACCTTTTAAAAAACTTGTGGCCTATTAGATTACTTGCCATTGATGTTATTGGTGCATTCATCGTTATTCCGATTGTGTATTTGATTGCTATGCATAGCAAAAAATTACAAATCCGTTACATAAAGGAAGTAATCGAAAGTAAATACACCTACGCCAAAGCATTAAGGTCATATTCAGATGAATTTTCAAAAAAAGTTTTCGCACTGGCAGACGAAAAGATCTCTGAAATAACAAAACTCTCTAGTACAGCAATCGACTACGACCAAGAACAATGGAAAACTGTAGAAGATTATGTAAAAAAAAAACTAGAAGCGTCTTGGAAAAAAGTTAAGAAGATGATCGACGAAACCAGTGACCAAGACACCAAAAATGAGCTGTACGAAAGTTTCATCGAACACAAAGCGGAAATGCTTGAGCATCTGAAAGTAAGTAAAAGTTTATATGATTCAAAAAAATACAATACCATTAATGAATTCCAGAAAAAAGTGGAAGTTTACATGAACGCTCGCGAAAAAATGATTGCAAGTAATGCCGAACGAAACGAAGCTTACGCAAAAGAGCAAGAACGGATTGCAAATGAATGGTTAAAATTTTTATTGAACAATTACAAGTAAACACAGTCTAGAGCCACGCAAGTGGCTCTTTTTAATTAAATAAATAATCACTCAAAGTATTTAGTGACTTCATAAAAACATTTCGAAAAAATAAACCCCCGTACTTATTTCAAGACGGGGGTTATTAAGAAGTTTATATTTAGGGGGCTATTCGGAACTCCAAGATGCGCTGAAAATCCAAACAAAAATCGATCCGAAAACTACACTTATAATTAGGGCTTCGTATAATATATAGCCCCTTAGTATCATTACCACCAAAATAATTATTGTTAGTAAAAAAGACTTAAGTATATCCAGACTTTTTGGATATGTCCTTTTAAAATCCTGGAACATTGAATAAATTTGATCTTTCATTTGCGGATAAGTTTAAAAATTATGATTATTAGGTCATCTCTAATCCTAAAAGAAACAGAGAAAACCCAACAATTACATAATTTATATCAAATAACTTATGATTTAGATTATAGCATTATTATATAAAAATGTCAATATAAGTTCAAATTGGCATATAAAAAGGCTGACACATGGCCAGCCTTAGACAAATTCTTATTTTAATCTTCAATAGAATCAAGAAGGGCGGAAATCATATTACCATAATTATGCCTTACCATTTTCTTGTCCTCTATTGATGGAAACAGGCCTTTATCCAAAAAAGAAGTTGTAGACAGTATTCCTCTGAAAAAATTACAAGTTGCTATTACAGAATCCCTGTATATTTTTTTAAGGCCTTTTGGTATACTGTCAGGTTTAATAATAAAAGTAGTTGCATTATTCATTAGAAATTCCTTTTCGTATTCAAGAAAAGATTCTAAATTATTAATACACATATTAAAATATTTAACCCTTGTCTTAGCGGAACACCCTTTCTCTTGCAAATACACATCTACTCTGTAAATTATATATAGATGCAACACAGTCACATAGTTTGAATTATCAAACACGAGTTTAATCGACTTGTCTGGAAGAAAACATAGATCATCTACTGACTTAATTGTAATAACTTTTTTACCATCATATATTTTTAGATGTTTCATTATTTGTACATTTAATTTAATCGAATATTACATAATTTACTCAAAATGTCAAAGGCGAGTTGAAAAAATATAAAACGCCGTTGTTGGCGTTTTATGCTTTGCTTCGAATGTGGGATGAAGTTCGGAAAGAAATATAAAAGGCTGAACAGTAATAGTTCAACCTTTTGAATACATTATTTTCTTTATAAATAGTTCTTACATGTTTTCAAATAAATATTTTTGAACGTCTCATTACCTAATATTTTTTTCCAATATGATTTTCTATCTTCCCACTTATTAACATATACCGATCGATCAAAACTTTGCGGTTCCGTGAACGACAAACCCTGATAGTAGCTATCAATTTCTTTTATAAATTCACAAACAAGTAATTGCTTGTTTAAATCATCATTATTGATATCTGTGATATTTATATTGTTTTGCGTCTTTGTATTAGTAAAAACCAAACACAGAAGTATAAGTGAGAGAAAGAAAATTATAGCAAAAATATTATCACTACCTTTTATCTTTTCAATAGAACCTAGAAAGGAAATTAGAGTAATCATGATTATGATTATTTTTTTTATTTTAGTTGTCATGTGATTTATTTAATTGGTTTCCACAAAAACCAAAAGCTCCTCTGAAAACCAATCAAATTCATTATTAAAGAACAATGTTGTTACAATAGCATGGTATATTTATTTGTCAACTTACCAATAGGGATCGGTCACACATAAATTTGTTGACAAATTTTACATTTTAACCTTGGGATAAGGTTCGAAAGAGTTTGACAAAGTAGGACAACAGTGTAAAGTAATTAAAAATCTTATTTATGGACTTACCACAATTAAAAAGGAAAGATTTGGAAATAAAAAACCTCCATGAACTTTTAAACAGTTATGCAATATGGCATGGCCCGACTCATACAGAACAGCCACATGTAGGAGAAAATTGTAAAATACTGCACGACTTCATTGTTCAGAATTTTACTGAAAAGCCAACAGTGAAATTACGTAAGGCTTATGATGCTGTTGATGAAATGAATCTGCCTGGCCGAGTAAAAGATACCCTCAAGCAGGTGAAGTATTGTGCTTTCGATATTGCACAACACCTGGACCCTATGAATGTATCAAGTATGGTCATGTTAAAGAAAATCATTGAAGAAAAGATTTCGGCTGCTGAGTCAGTAACTAAAAACATTGAGTAGTTTTAAAAAAGATTTTACAAAACCATCTATCAAAGGGTGGTTTTTTTATACTCAAACATGCACTCCCTTAAACACATTTCTTTATAAAGATTATTTCAAAATATCTTATATTTATCTTGGTGATTAAGTTTATATGGCTCCCCCGGTAGGGATAGCCTCTCGTCGTTGAGACGACTCGAAACCTACGACCAAAAACCCGGTAAGGATCCTCGCCTTACAGGCGCTGTACACCTTTCGTATTTCTTCGAATGATTACATTCTCATAAATATACTCAAGGTCTTCGATCTCCTACACACAAGCAAAGCAGTTTGCGTACTCGGGGGAGCAAAGTAAAAAACGCCATTGCTGACGTTTTTTACTTTGCTCCCCCTAGTGGACAAGTTCAGAACTGCTAATTGGGCTGGTATTAAAAGTGATTTACAAT